>JAJYEA010000030.1:19889-23851 GCA_021790425.1 Thermoplasmata archaeon
CTGCAGCCGGATCGAGAAGGTGATGCCGATAGCGTAGGCCACCATCACGATGGAGAAGAGCAGGAAGACATCTCCGAAGAAGATGTTGTATCCCTGCATCCCCGTCGGGTAGGGCCACGCCATCTCGCCCCATAGGGCGAGGACCATCGACGCCCCTCCGACGACGCCCAGGGGAACCGCACCGCCCTTGAGGACGTTGCGCAGCCCTTTCGGGTCGTTCTTGCGCATCGCCCACCAACCGTTGACTCCGATGTACACCAGCAGCGAGGCCGCAACAAGGAGGAGGACCTCGACCAGGGCCAGGTTATCGATGAATGCCATGGTCCTACCTCACCGCCCCCGCTCGGTCGACGGGGTCAACAGGGATTCGTTCGCCAAGTCAAGCACTCCGCGCTTGTTCTGCCGGATGTTTCTCATGTGTCTCACCTGACCTGCCGAGTCGAGGTAGAGTAGATATTCCGGCCGTGAGGGGGAATTTACTCTACCGCCGGAGGGGCGATTTCAGGGGGTTGCACCAAGACCTTGGAAGAAGGGTTCGCTCCATCCGGGTTCGACGGGGACGCGGACTCCGGGGACGGGGGGGAGATCATCGGTATCGTGACCAGGAAGCCGGCGCCCGCCCCGGGAACGTTCCGGGCCGAAA
This sequence comes from Thermoplasmata archaeon, assembly GCA_021790425.1. Taxonomy (GTDB): domain Archaea; phylum Thermoplasmatota; class Thermoplasmata; order Lutacidiplasmatales; family UBA184; genus JAJYEA01. The sequence goes on from JAJYEA010000030.1 coordinate 20,533, forward strand.
GCGACCCGTGGTGGGCCTGCAGGATCCCAAGGCTGATCGCGAGACCGAGCCCGGTGCCCTTCCCCTCGGCCTTGGTGGTGTAGAAGGGGTCGAAGATCAGGGTGAGGTTCGCCTCGGGGATCCCGGGGCCGTGGTCCACCACGTCCACCACGGCCTGATCGCCCCGGGCCTCCACCGACACGACGACCTTGCCGCGTCCTTCCATCGCATCGCTCGCGTTGTTCAGGATGTTGGTCAGGACCTGGAAGAGCTGGAGCCGGTCTCCCGTGATCGGGAGCGGCTCCGGGGGGTAGTGCTCCTCGATCTCGAGGTCGGGGGAGACCTTCCCGCGCAGGAACCCCACCGCCTCGCGAACGACCGACCGGAGATCCAGCTCGGTCAGCCGCAGGTCGCTCGCCCGGGCGAAGTCGAGGAGCCCGCGGATGATGCGGGCCGCCCCGTTCAACTGGTCGGAGAGGGTGGCGAAGCGGGAGAGGGTCCAGGGGTCGGTCGTCTTCCGGCGGACGCTCTCGATGATCAGCATCGCGTTGGCGAGGGGGGAATTGATCTCGTGCGCCACGCCGGCTGCCAGCTCCCCGATGGAGGCGAGCTTCTCGGACTGGGAGGCCTTCCGCTCCCACTTCTTCAGCTCGCGGAGGTCGACCACCGTGGCGAGGTGGTGGGTGATCTCTCCCTGGTTGTTGCGGATCGCCACGAGGTGGAGGAACTCGGGGAGGGCGGTCCCATCCTTGGTCCGGGTGATCGTCTCCCCGGACCAGGTGCCCATGGGGGACTGCTGGAGCTCCCTCCACATGTTCTCGTAGAAGCTGGACGGGACGCTCTCGTGCCGGAAGAGGAGCGAGCTCCGCCCGATGAGCTCCTCCCGCGTGTACCCGTACGCGGTGACCATCGCGTCGTTCACGGCGATCATGACATGGTCCTGGTTGAGGATCTGGATGGGGTGGGGAGAGGTCCGGAAATACTCGTGCAGCAGGAAGGAGAGCATGTTGCTCTCGACGGTGGGGGTCACGTCGACGAGGATCAGCAGGGAGCGGTGGGGTCCGTACCCCCAGGCCTGGAAGGGGACGACCTCCACGTCCATGAAGATGGGTCCATGGGCCGAGGGCGGACGGATCCTCACCGACCGCAGCGAGAGCTGCCGGTTCGCGGTGATCGCCTTCGAGACGTCCTCGACCACCGTGGGGGGCCAGTACCCGCTCTTCTCCATCTGCTCCCGGACGCGGAACGCGGCGTGCCGCGGCCCCTCGGCCAGGAGGAACTCGGGATTCGCCCACACCACCGTCCCCGTGGGGTCGACGATGGCGAGGCTCAGGGGGATCTTCTCGCGCTGGCTCTGGAAGAGCCCTTCATCGAAGGTTGGTTCCGGCATCTTCCGCCCCCGTCCCCCAGCACAAGGATAACGAGCTTAACGCTTGGGAAGCGGGCCGGGATGAGGAACCGCCTCTGCCTGTCCGGGCAGGCCATGCCTGCCGCTCGTCTCGGGTGGGCAGGACTCCCGTTCCCTACGGGGGGCTCGAGAGGTGCGGGGCGAGCGCGCCCCCGCCGATGGCGAGCGCCAGCACCGCGGAGCCCGCCGCAAAGAGGAGGAAGAGGATGAACGCCCCGAAGGAGACCTTCCACGGGAGCGTGAGCGGGGTCGAGCTCTCGCCCGGGGTCTCGGGGTCGAGCGCGGGGTCCACGACCATCCGGTCGATGAGGATCGTGACCGGGAAAGTGAGGATGGCGGTCCCTCCCATCGCGGCGTAGAGGAAGAGCATGACCATGGGATCGTTCGTCAGCCCGAGGCGGTAGGCGTCCAACCCGTAGTAGATGCTGAGCGCCCCGGTGAAGGCCGCGAGGACCCCGGCGTACTGGGTCTGCAACCGGAGCATCACACACGCGGCGAAGCTCACCAGCACGACCCCGAGCATGAGGTAGGGGTCGAAGAAGAGAATGTTGTACGCGGCCAGGACGTTCGTCCCGTTCTGGATCTCCGTGATGGGCCAGGTCATCGAACCCCAGAGGCCGATCGCGGTCACCGCACCGCCGATAACCCCCAGCGGGACGGCCTGCGAACGCAGGTGCCGGTAGGTGGCCCGGACCCCGCGGTGAACGTACGTGAGGTAGCCGACCAGCCCCGAGTAGAAGAGCAGCGTGGAGACGAAGGCCAGGGTGAACAACTGGAACGGGGCGATGTCCACGAAGGTCACAGCATCCCTCGATCGGCCCTCATTCCCCCGGTCCCTCGACCGCCCAAGTCGCATCGCGATATCAATTCACCGTGGTAGGCGGCCCGGGGGTTCCCGAGGAGGGAGAGCCCTTTTTCCGAAACACTCAAACGGTCCGGTCCCGGCACTCCGGGCAGGCAAAGTAGATCCTCCCGTCGAGCGCCCGGTTCACATGCACGGCGGTAGGCTTGGCCCCGCAGACGTAGCAGCCCACGTCCAGCCCGATCTTCTGGAGCCGTTTGAGCTTCTCCGGGCTCGCGGTGCCCGCGAGCAGATGCGTCATGGTGACCCGGGATGAAGCGAGGTCAGAACCCCTCGTCCTCGTCGTCGTCCGAACGGGTGATGCCTTCCTCTTCGCCACCGCCCCCCCCTTCTCCCGACGACTCCTCGGTCCAGTCCCGGAAGACGGGGTTGCGTTGCATCATGTGGACCCGCACGCAGTCGCCGTGGGCGGGCTGGCCGTTCCAGGTGCTGGGCTCTTGCCCGCCCAGGATTGGCTTGTGGCAAAGGACGCACGTCTCGGCGGGGGGTACCACCCAGGAGATCTTCCCCGGCGGGGTCGTCATGGCCGACGCCCCGCGGCCGCTCCCCGGCCGGTGGGGTCCATGATAACAGAACTGAATCCGAGAGAGATGAGTTTTTCCCTCACGTGCTCCCAGGTCTCCGCGGAGGCCAGGCGGGGGACCTCGTCAGCCCCGACGACCACCCTGGCGTCTCCACCCTGGACCCGGACCCGGATGTCCGTGAACCCGAGCTCCGCGAGGAACTCCTCCGCCCGGTCGACGCGGGCCAGCGTGGCGCCGTCGATCCTCTGGCCATGGGCCACGCGCGAGGCGAGGCAGCTGTCCGACGGGGTGTCGTGGTTCGGTAGGCCGAGGTCGCGCGCGATCGCCCGGACCTCCTCCTTCCCCAGGCCCGCCTCCAGGAGCGGGTGGCGGACCGACCGCTCGTCCATCGCCCGGAGTCCCGGCCGGTCCTCGCGCATGTCGTCCCGATGGACCCCGTCGAGCACCGCCGCCACCCCGAGCTGGGCGGCCAGGCCCTGGAGCAGCTCACCTTCCATGGAGCGGCAGAAATAGCACCGGTTCGATGGGTTCGCCGCGTACTCGGAC
>JAJYEA010000031.1 GCA_021790425.1 Thermoplasmata archaeon
CGTTGTCGGAGTCCTCGCGTTCGTCTTCGGACTGCTCGGGGCGTTCTCGCGCCGCGCTCCCTCGAAGCTCATGGGCATGCTCCCCATGCTCTTTGCCCTCCTAGCCGCCGTCTTGATGCTCCTCGCACCCGTCTACATGATGGTCGCCCTTCCGGGCGCCATCCAGGCCGACCAGAAGGCCGCAATGAGCTCGTCGTCGGGCTCGACGACCATCGGCGGCGCGTGCCCGAACTCGGGCCCGAACACCACCTTCTTCGGTGGGTGCTCGACCAGCCAGGGTTCCGTGAGTTGGGGCGGTAGTCTCGGATGGTACCTGGCGTTCGGTGCGTTCGTCCTCTTCCTCGTCGGCGCGGTCCTGTTCATACGGACCCGGAAGAGTGCCGAGACCGCCACCGCCCAGCCTCAGTGGGGACAGCCCGCCGCGGGCCCGCAGGACCCAGCGGTCTTCCACCCGGACGTCTCGGGCGGCGCGTACGGAGGCGGGGCGCCCCCGTCCACCCAGCCGGCCGCCTACCCCGCGCAGGGCTACGCCCAGCCGGCCCCGGCATACCCTGCCGCGGCGCCGAGTTACCCGGCCCAGCCCCAGGGGACGCGGTGTCCGTCCTGCGGATACGTGACCCCTGCCGGCTACAACGTGTGCGGCAACTGCCGCGCGCGGCTGTACTGAGCGTTCGGCCACCCCGGACCGGGTGAAGGGACTTCCTTCACCCGGCCAACCCTTTTCTCGTCGGTTCGGTCCTCCGATCTCTTCTACGGGCCCCTCGTTCCTCCGGGGGCTCATCGGGAGCTTTCCCGATTCCACCCCGTATCGGCTCCGGCTCCCCTCGTGCGCCGACCCCGCGCCCCACCCGCACTCCCGTATCGTCGTCCGTACGCCCCGCCATGATGGGAAAGGCGGCGTGGGAAACCGTGGCATGCCATGGAAAAAGCGGGGGTCTGCCGCGGGAAGCCGCGGGGGGCCCCCTGTCCGTTCCGCTATTTAAGCCCGCTCCGGAAACGCCTCTTTTGGTCGCGATCCGGGCGGGATTTCCCCCCGGACAGGGCCCGATTTTCGCGAGGGCATATAAGCTACGTTCTAGCGCAGAGCGCGGTAGGACGTGGCATACCTTTTTTAGGTCAACCTGGTGCTTTTCTTCCCGTCCGTTGGAGAAGACGCCCATGCTTACCGTGGAGGAGCGCAAGAGAAGAAGGGCCGTTCGTGGATTGTTCGTTTCGCATGTGATCGGGGAGCCAGTCGCCTCCGACACGCCGGGGGATATGGCTTGCTCCGGTCAGGGATCCACCAACGAGGGGACCCTGCCGGGGAAATTGGACCGCCCCAAGGGAGAGCGGAGACCAGGGGAGGGCCTACCCGAGAGCGTCAGCGGCGGGGAGGAGTCGACATGAGCGGGCTAGGAGGGTTTGCAACCGTTGATAAGGCGACGCCACGCGCTGCCCTTCTCCGACCGCCTTTCGTGGGATCGCTCGCGTCCCCGGGGTCGCGGGGGCATCTGTCCGGCGCTCGACGGACCGGGGGTCTTTCCCGCCTTCGGACTTGGGGGATTGTCGCCGCAATCGTTGCGGTGGTGTTGCTCATGGTGGTGCCCGCGCAGGCGCTCGGGAGCCTTTCCGCGGGCTCGGCCCCGGTGCATCCGTCTACCCCTCCGTCGCTCGTTGCCTTGCCCTGGCAGGAGAGTACGGGGATTCTCCCGTCAGCCAGCGAGCGTCTCGGGGCCGCCTCTCCGGATCAGACAACTTCGCTCGTAATCACCCTGAATGTCCGTGATCCGGCGGGACTCGCCGAGTTCGTGAACCGCGTGAGCGACCCCGGTTCCCCTCTATATGCCCACTTCCTGACCGAGCAGCAGTTCGTCTCCCAATACTCCCCGCCAGCTTCGGTGGAGGATCAGATGAACCTCTGGCTTGCCGGGTACGGGCTGCACGTCACTTACGTGGCTCCCGATCACCGCAGCCTGTACGTCACCGGCACCCTCGGCCAAGTATCCCACGCGTTCGGGATATCGTTCTATCGCTATCACACCTCAAACGGGTACTTCTTTGCCCCGAGCGGAGTCCCTTCGGTCCCTTCCGCCATCGCTCCGTGGATTCTCAGCATCGCGGGACTCAGTAACGAGCGTATCCCCATCACGGACTACGCCATCCAGTTCAACGGCCCCATCGCCGCGGCGGGTTCCCAGGGGCAGCACACCCTGACCCACGATCCGCAGTTCCACCAGATCTATCAACTTGACCAGCTCTACAACTCGACCGGGAATGCCTCGGCCGGAACCCGGCCCTCGTACGCCACCGGCACGAACGTGGCCCCTGATTTGTGGAACGACACCCCTTCCGGGGGCACCTACCCGTGCATCTACCAGACCAGCGACCTGAACACGTTCTTCAACACCACTAACCATGGGTACTACTCGGGACTTCCGGCCGTCAAGATTCAGCCCCATTACAAAGTGCCTACCTACGCCGGGCTTGCCCCCAACACGAACACCTGTGCCAGCCTTGGTGCCGACGGAGAGGTCGCGATGGATTTCGAGGCGGCCGCAAGCACCGCACCCGGAGTGAACCTGTCCTACACCTGGGTTTCTTCCTCGACAAACTGGAACGCATTCATTGCGATGCTCAACTGGCTCGCGAGCAACGATGAGTCTGGAGCCAATCTGGAATTGAACTCGGTCTCGCAATCGTGGGGAGCTCCCGAGCAGTACGACTGTACAGGAGGTCCCTGCCTCTCGACCACCTACGAGACCGACTACCAGCAACTGGAATCTATGGGTGTCTCGGTCTTCTCCTCCTCCGCCGACTACGACGGGACAGTCGGGAATGCCGGAACCGCGAGTTGCAGTACCGGCTCCGCGAACCCTCCCAGTCTCCAGGAGCCTGGTTCCTTCCCCTACACGATGAGCGTGGGAGGGGTCGCGTTTACCTCTGCCCTGCCCGGCACCACCGCAGGCGACAATGCCGGGGCCCAGGTGTGGAACTGGGGATGCACCGGTGGCACCGGGGCCAAGAACTGGATTGGCAGCCAGGGCGGCGTGAGCCAGCTCTTCCCGGAAGCATCGTATCAGTACGGATACAACGTGAACTCGAGCATGGCCTACGGTATATCTCAGTACAATTCCAACGGCGGTACCGTCTACTCCGCATCGTCCGCCCGCCCAGCCCCCGACTGGTCCGGTCCGGCGGACAACTTGGAGGTCTACGTCCAGGGGGCCTGGCAGAACGGGTATGGGGGGACCAGCGACTCATCCCCCGCCACCGCGGGTCTCGTCGCCGAGTTGGACGCGTTTGACGGGCATGATTTCGGGTTCATCAACCCGTTGGTCTATTCCCTCGCGAACGAGAACCTCTCGGGGAAGCTCCCGGGAGTCCCCACCCTTCCCGCCATCGAGCCCACCTATCAGATACAGAACTGGAGCAATGACGCCACAGGTCAGTCGGGCACGAACCTCGCGAACTTCCACGCGGCGACCAACTACAACCTCTCCACCGGGTGGGGCATACCTCTTGCATGGAACCTCGCGAACTTGGGGGGCAAGCCATGGATCGCCACGAACCCGGCGGGAGCCGCCATTGTGGGATCGAACTATCCGATCGCGGCGGCTATCCAGGACTACCGGTCCGCCCAATACGTTAATGTGACCTACAAGGCCCCCGGGGCCTCGACCTGGTCAAACGCAAGCCTGTCGCTCGCCACCGGGAACGGGAACAAGGGGGGCTGGACCGGGTCGATACCCGGGGCTGCTCTCACGACCACCGGGGTCCTCGATTACTGCGTCTATGCGATCGACTCGATGGAAGGCAACTCGTGGAGCCCGTGGAACCAGTCGGGATGGGTCGTGAACGGTCACGGCTCGGCGCACCCCTGGAACTTGTTCGGGTGCAACCACCCCTTCACCGTGCCCGTGACGGCGTCATCGGCCGCAGTGCCGGTTTCTTTCATCGAGTCCGGGTTGCCCGCGGGGACGAACTGGACCGTTGTCTACAACAGCCAGACTCACCAATCGACCGGTCTCAACATCACTTTCAACGTGACGAAGAGTTCCACCGGGATCGCCTACACGGTCAACACGCTGAACAACGGCGCGGGCACGCAGTACGTTCCCACTCCCGCCAGCGGGACCATCGCCCCCTCCGCGCACACCTCCCAGGCGGTCACGTTCGCGACGAACTACCACCTGAGCACTTCCGCGAGCCCTGCCGCGGGCGGAAGCGTCACGCCCGCGAGCGGATGGCAGGCCTCGGGGGCCTCCGTGACGATCACGGCCACGGCGAACGCCGGGTACAGCTTCACGGGCTGGGCCGGCAACGGGACCTCCAGCTATACCGGGACGACCAACCCGTACACGTGGACGATCAGCGGGGCCGTGACGGAGGTGGCCGACTTCGCGGCGACCTCGAGCGGCACCGTCCCCGTCTCGTTCGTGGAGAGCGGGCTCCCCGCCGGACAGGTCTGGTCCGTCACCTACAACGGGGTGGTCGGGGCTTCCGCCGGGCTGAACATCACCTTCAACATGACCTCGGGTTCGTCGGCGCTCTCGTACTCGGTCCCGAGCGTGGCGGTGGGAGCGGGCACCCAGTACGTGCCGACTCCCGCGTCGGGAACCGTCACCCCCTCTGCCCACGTGACGACCGCGGTCTCCTTCGCGACCCAGTACTACCTCACGACCTCCGCCAACCCCTCGGCGGACGGCACGGTCTCCCCTGCGAGCGGCTGGTACGCCTCGGGCGCCGCGGTAACGATCAGCGCGACCGCGAACGCCGGGTACGTCTTCAGCTCCTGGTCGGGCACCGGCACCGGGAGCTACAGCGGAACCGCGGCCTCCACCTCCATCACCATGAGCTCCGCCATCACGGAGATAGCGAATTTCGCGGCCTCCACCCCCGGAACGGTGCCCGTCACCTTCACCGAGAGCGGACTTCCCGCAGGCCAGCTCTGGTCGGTGACCTACAACGGCGTCGTCCGCTCCGCGACCGGGCTGAACATCACGTTCAACCAGACCACGGGCTCGAGCACCCTCTCCTACACCGTGGCCACGGTGTCGGGTGGCTCGGGGATGCAATACCTGCCTTCCCCCGCCTCCGGTTCGGTCGCTCCCTCGAAGCACGTGACGACCGCGGTCGCCTTCACGACCCAATACTACCTCACGACCTCCGCGAACCCGTCGGCGGACGGGACCGTGACCCCGGCGAGCGGTTGGGTGAACTCCGGTTCCTCCCAGACCATCACCGCCACGGCCAACGCCGGGTACGTCTTCACGTCCTGGTCGGGGACCGGCACCGGGAGCTACAGCGGAACCACCGCCTCCACCTCCATCACCGTGAGCGCCCCGATCACGGAGATCGGGAACTTCGCCACTGCCCCGGCCGGCACGGTCCCGATCGTGTTCCTGGAGAGCGGTCTCCCCGCGGGACAGACCTGGTTGGTGACGTACAACAGCGTGATCAGGTCGGCGACGGGGCTGAACATCACCTTCAACGTGACGGTGGGTTCCTCCGCGCTCTCCTACGCGATTGCGACCGTGAGCGGGACGCCCGGGACGCAGTACGTTCCGACCCCCGCCTCCGGCACCGTGACCCCCACGGCGCACACCACCACGGCGGTGGCGTTCGCGACCCAGTACTACCTGACGATGTCCGCGAACCCCTCGGCGGGCGGCACGGTCTCCCCTGCGAGCGGCTGGCAGAGCTCAGGGGCGGCGGTGTCGATCGGTGCGACAGCGAACGTCGGCTACGTCTTCTCGTCATGGTCCGGGACCGGCACTGGGAGCTACAGCGGCTCCACGGCGTCCACCAGCATCACGATGAGCGCCCCGATCACGGAGATCGGGAACTTCGCGACGGCCCCGGCCGGCACGGTCCCGATAGTGTTCCTGGAGAGCGGGCTCCCCGCGGGCCAGACCTGGTTGGTGACGTACAACAGCGTGATCAGGTCGGCGACGGGGCTGAACATCACGTTCAACGTGACGGTGGGCACCTCCGCGCTCCCCTATTCGATCGCGACCGTGAGCGGGACGCCCGGGACGCAGTACGTTCCGGCCCCCGCCTCCGGCACCGTGACCCCCACGGCGCACACCACCACGGCGGTGGCGTTCACGACCCAGTACTACCTGACGATGTCCGCAAACCCGGCGGCGGGCGGTACGGTCACCCCCGCGAGCGGCTGGCAGAACGCTGGCGCCACTCCGACGATATCCGCGGTGGCGGGGGCGGGCTACGTCTTCTCGTCGTGGTCGGGAACGGGCACGGGGAGCTACAGCGGTGTGGCCACCTCGACGACGGTCACGATGAGCGCCCCGATCACGGAGATCGGGAACTTCGCCACGGCCGTTTCCGGTCCGGTCCCGATAGTGTTCCTGGAGAGCGGTCTCCCCGCGGGCCAGACCTGGTTGGTGACGTACAACAGCGTGATCAGGTCGGCTACGGGGCTGAACATCACCTTTAATGTGACCGTGAGCGCCTCCGCACTCTCCTACTCGGTCGCGACCGTGAGCGGGACGCCCGGGACGCAGTACGTTCCGACCCCCGCCTCCGGCACCGTGACCCCCACGGCGCACACCACCACGGCGGTGGCGTTCACGACGCAGTACTACCTGACGATGTCCGCGAACCCCTCGGCGGACGGGACGGTCTCCCCTGCGAGCGGCTGGCAGAATGCGGGAGCGACCCCGACCATCACGGCGACGGCGGGAGCGGGCTACGTCTTCTCGTCGTGGTCCGGGACCGGCACGGGGAGCTACAGTGGTGTGGCATCCTCGACGACGGTCACGATGAGCGGCCCCCTCGCGGAGATCGGGAACTTTGCGACCACCCCCCCAGGCTCGGTCCCTGTCGTCTTCCTGGAGGCGGGACTTCCTGCGGGCCAGGCCTGGTTGGTGACATACAACAACGTGATCGAGTCGGCGACGGGGCTGAACATCACGTTCAACGTGACGGTGGGTACCTCCGCGCTCTCCTACGCGATCGCGACCGTGAGCGGGACGCCCGGGACGCAGTACGTTCCGACCCCCACTTCCGGCACCGTGACCCCCTCAGTGCACACCACCACGGCGGTCGCGTTCACAACCCAGTACTACCTGACGATGTCCGTGAACCCGGCGGCGGGCGGTACGGTCTCCCCTGCGAGCGGATGGCAGAATGCGGGAGCGACCCCGACCGTCACGGCGACGGCGGGAGCGGGCTACGTCTTCTCGTCATGGTCGGGAACGGGGACCGGCAGTTACAGCGGGACCTCGCCCTCGACGACGGTCACGATGAGCGGCCCGATCGCGGAGATCGGGAACTTCGCGGCCGCCCCAGCAGGCTCGGTCCCGATCGTCTTCCTGGAGGCAGGACTTCCTGCGGGCCAGGCTTGGACGGTGACATACAACGGCGTGATCGAGTCGGCGACGGGGTTGAACATCACGTTCAATGTGACGGCGGGGTCCGCGGCACTCGGCTACGCGGTCTCGACCCTGAGCGGCGGCGCTGGGACGCAGTACCTTCCGACCCCGGCCTCCGGCCTGGTAACCCCGACGCAACACGTGGAGACTCCCGTCACGTTCGCTACCCAATACTACCTGACCATGTCGGTCAGTCCGAGCGGCGATGGCACCGTGGCGCCCGCAAGCGGGTGGGAGAACGCCGGGGGCACCGTCGCGATCAGCGCAACGGCCGCCAGCGGATTCACGTTCGTCTCCTGGTCGGGGGCGGGTCTCGGGAACTACAGCGGCACATTGGCGTCCACCTCATTCACGATGGCCGGACCCGTGGTGGAGATCGCGAACTTCGCCGCAGCTATCTCCGGGACGGTCCCCATCACGTTCCTCGAAAGCGGGCTGCCCTCGGGCCAGCTCTGGTCCGTGAACTGCAACGGGGTGCTCGAATCCGCCACCGGGTTGAACATCACGTTCAACGTGACGGTCGGCAGCGCGAGCATGGGCTACAGCGTCCCCACGGTCTCCGTAGGGGGCGGCACCCAGTACGTCCCGAGCACATCCGCGGGGACGGTCACCCCCACCCAACACGTGACCACCGCGGTGCCCTTCGGGGAACAGTACTACCTTGCCCTGTCGGTCAACCCGGCCTCGGAAGGTACCGTCTCCCCGGCGAGCGGTTGGGTGACGGCCGGGTTCACGGTGCCAATCAGCGCCTCCGCTTCCCCCGGGTACGCGTTCGCCTCCTGGGTCGGCATGGGCAACGGGAACTACAGCGGTTCGTCGAGCTCCTCTACGATCTCCATGCTCGGCCCGATCACCGAGATAGCGAACTTCGTGGCCGCTCCTCCGACCGTCGTCTCCATCTACTTCGTCAACACCGGCCTCCCCCTGGGCCTGCTGTGGTCGGTCACGTTCAACGGGACCCTCGCTTCGTCCACGGGATCGAACATCACGTTCAACGTGACGGCAACCGCCTCGCCCCTGGCCTACAGCATCGGGAACGTTTCCGGAGGGAGCGGCACGCTCTACGTTCCGAGCCCGAGCTCCGGGACCGTCAACGCGTCGAGCACGGTCACGGTCATGACCACGTTCACCCCCTACTACTACCTGAGCGTGAGCGCATCGCCCGCCGCGGGTGGGACCGTCAGCCCCTCCAGCGGCTGGGAGGCGACCGGGTCGTCCCCGAGCATTTCGGCGGTTCCCTCCACCGGGTACGAGTTCGCCGGGTGGACGGGGACGGGGACCGGGTCCTATTCCGGGCCGTCCGGGACCGCCTCGGTGACGATGAGCGGGCCGGTCAACGAAGTGGCCTCGTTCGTTGCCGCGTACACGGTGACCTTCGCGGAGACCGGGCTCCCCACGGGGGCCGCATGGAACGTGACCCTAGGCGGCTTCTCGCAGTCGGCGACCACGTCGACGATCGTCTTCACGGTGCGTGACGGGACCTTCGCCTACTCGGCGGTGAGCCCGATCCGTGGCACGAGCGGGACCCAGTTCGTACTGGCTTCCCCCTCGGGGACGCTGACCGTCCAGGGAAGCTCGCTGTCGGTCCAACTCCCCTACCTCACCGACTACTGGCTCACGACGTCGGTCACCCCCTCCGGGAAGGGATCCGCAGGGCCATCGCCCGGCTGGTATGTTTCGGGAACCAGCGTCACGCTGGAGGCCGTGGCCGTCGCGGGCTACTCGTTCTCCACCTGGCAGGGGACGGGCACCGGCAGCTACTCGGGCGCTCAGGACCCGGCCACCGTGACGATGGGAGGACCGGTGCAGGAGACCGCGCAGTTCGTCCCCTCGGGCCAGAACGGGGGACCGACGTCGAGCTGGATCGCGGGGGTCGTGGACCCGGTCCTGGCCGTGCTCACTCTCGACAACCACACCGTGACGTTGGACGCCTCCGGACATTTCAACGTCACCGTCGCTCCGGGGAGCCACCTCCTTCAGGCCGCCGCGACCGGATACCAGTCGACGTCGCTGCGCGTGGTCACGGTGAACGGGTCCGGGGTGTGGGTGTCCCTCACCCTCACGAAGGTCGGTTCGTCGTCGACAGGCGGGACCACCATCCTGTCGGGCTCGCTCTTCCCCATCCTACTGGCCGTGATCGCGGCCGTGATCGTGGGGATCATCGGGTTCCTCGTCGGCCGGCGGAAGCGGAAGGAAGAGGAGGGGTCGGAGGACCCGTCCGGGGACGCTCCCAAGGGCGGGTCCCCTCCCCAAGCGGAAGAGTAGGCCCCGCCTCCGGCCCATCCCCCATCGGCTCCCGCACCGAAAGGCGGGAAAGCTCGCGGAGAGCCCGCCGAAACCACGTCGGTGGCCCCCGCTTCCCTCTCTTTTGGGGCCGATGGCTTGGAGAAGAGGACCGGTGGGTATTATGTAACCCCCCCCTCTAGGGGGTCCGATGTCCGGTTACGGCAGTCCGCCGCCGCAGGGTTCCTATCCTCCGGCGCAGTATGGAGCACCCCCGCCACAGCAGCAGTACCCACCGCCGGGATATGGCGCGCCCCCGACCGCCCCGCCTCCTGCCTCCCAGCCCTCGAAGATGAAGGCGATGCTCCCGGCGATCATCATCGTCGTGGGCGTCGTGCTCGCGGGAGTGGCCCTGGCCTCGAACTGGTACCAGGAGAGCGGCTCGTACAGCTACACGTACGGTACCTTCTCGGTCAGCGGGTCGTTCACCTATGTGGTCAACTTGTTCGGCACTGCGTGCGGGACCGTCACCACCTCCACGGCGAGTACTACCGCCTGTTCATCGAACAGTACAGGGGCGACCAACACTCACAGCGTGTTCACCGTGACCTTGATCTTCGTGGTCCTGGGACTCGTCCTCGGTGTGGTCGCGTTCGTCTTCGGACTGCTCGGGGCGTTCTCGCGCCGCGCTCCCTCGAAGCTCATGGGCATGCTCCCCATGCTCTTTGCCCTCCTAGCCGCCGTCTTGATGCTCCTCGCACCCGTCTACATGATGGTCGCCCTTCCGGGCGCCATCCAGGCCGACCAGAAGGCCGCAATGAGCTCGTCGTCGGGCTCGACGACCATCGGCGGCGCGTGCCCGAACTCGGGCCCGAACACCACCTTCTTCGGTGGGTGCTCGACCAGCCAGGGTTCCGTGAGTTGGGGCGGTAGTCTCGGATGGTACCTGGCGTTCGGTGCGTTCGTCCTCTTCCTCGTCGGCGCGGTCCTGTTCATACGGACCCGGAAGAGTGCCGAGACCGCCACCGCCCAGCCTCAGTGGGGACAGCCCGCCGCGGGCCCGCAGGACCCAGCGGTCTTCCACCCGGACGTCTCGGGCGGCGCGTACGGAGGCGGGGCGCCCCCGTCCACCCAGCCGGCCGCCTACCCCGCGCAGGGCTACGCCCAGCCGGCCCCGGCATACCCTGCCGCGGCGCCGAGTTACCCGGCCCAGCCCCAGGGGACGCGGTGTCCGTCCTGCGGATACGTGACCCCTGCCGGCTACAACGTGTGCGGCAACTGCCGCGCGCGGCTGTACTGAGCGTTCGGCCACCCCGGACCGGGTGAAGGGACTTCCTTCACCCGGCCAACCCTTTTCTCGTCGGTTCGGTCCTCCGATCTCTTCTACGGGCCCCTCGTTCCTCCGGGGGCTCATCGGGAGCTTTCCCGATTCCACCCCGTATCGGCTCCGGCTCCCCTCGTGCGCCGACCCCGCGCCCCACCCGCACTCCCGTATCGTCGTCCGTACGCCCCGCCATGATGGGAAAGGCGGCGTGGGAAACCGTGGCATGCCATGGAAAAAGCGGGGGTCTGCCGCGGGAAGCCGCGGGGGGCCCCCTGTCCGTTCCGCTATTTAAGCCCGCTCCGGAAACGCCTCTTTTGGTCGCGATCCGGGCGGGATTTCCCCCCGGACAGGGCCCGATTTTCGCGAGGGCATATAAGCTACGTTCTAGCGCAGAGCGCGGTAGGACGTGGCATACCTTTTTTAGGTCAACCTGGTGCTTTTCTTCCCGTCCGTTGGAGAAGACGCCCATGCTTACCGTGGAGGAGCGCAAGAGAAGAAGGGCCGTTCGTGGATTGTTCGTTTCGCATGTGATCGGGGAGCCAGTCGCCTCCGACACGCCGGGGGATATGGCTTGCTCCGGTCAGGGATCCACCAACGAGGGGACCCTGCCGGGGAAATTGGACCGCCCCAAGGGAGAGCGGAGACCAGGGGAGGGCCTACCCGAGAGCGTCAGCGGCGGGGAGGAGTCGACATGAGCGGGCTAGGAGGGTTTGCAACCGTTGATAAGGCGACGCCACGCGCTGCCCTTCTCCGACCGCCTTTCGTGGGATCGCTCGCGTCCCCGGGGTCGCGGGGGCATCTGTCCGGCGCTCGACGGACCGGGGGTCTTTCCCGCCTTCGGACTTGGGGGATTGTCGCCGCAATCGTTGCGGTGGTGTTGCTCATGGTGGTGCCCGCGCAGGCGCTCGGGAGCCTTTCCGCGGGCTCGGCCCCGGTGCATCCGTCTACCCCTCCGTCGCTCGTTGCCTTGCCCTGGCAGGAGAGTACGGGGATTCTCCCGTCAGCCAGCGAGCGTCTCGGGGCCGCCTCTCCGGATCAGACAACTTCGCTCGTAATCACCCTGAATGTCCGTGATCCGGCGGGACTCGCCGAGTTCGTGAACCGCGTGAGCGACCCCGGTTCCCCTCTATATGCCCACTTCCTGACCGAGCAGCAGTTCGTCTCCCAATACTCCCCGCCAGCTTCGGTGGAGGATCAGATGAACCTCTGGCTTGCCGGGTACGGGCTGCACGTCACTTACGTGGCTCCCGATCACCGCAGCCTGTACGTCACCGGCACCCTCGGCCAAGTATCCCACGCGTTCGGGATATCGTTCTATCGCTATCACACCTCAAACGGGTACTTCTTTGCCCCGAGCGGAGTCCCTTCGGTCCCTTCCGCCATCGCTCCGTGGATTCTCAGCATCGCGGGACTCAGTAACGAGCGTATCCCCATCACGGACTACGCCATCCAGTTCAACGGCCCCATCGCCGCGGCGGGTTCCCAGGGGCAGCACACCCTGACCCACGATCCGCAGTTCCACCAGATCTATCAACTTGACCAGCTCTACAACTCGACCGGGAATGCCTCGGCCGGAACCCGGCCCTCGTACGCCACCGGCACGAACGTGGCCCCTGATTTGTGGAACGACACCCCTTCCGGGGGCACCTACCCGTGCATCTACCAGACCAGCGACCTGAACACGTTCTTCAACACCACTAACCATGGGTACTACTCGGGACTTCCGGCCGTCAAGATTCAGCCCCATTACAAAGTGCCTACCTACGCCGGGCTTGCCCCCAACACGAACACCTGTGCCAGCCTTGGTGCCGACGGAGAGGTCGCGATGGATTTCGAGGCGGCCGCAAGCACCGCACCCGGAGTGAACCTGTCCTACACCTGGGTTTCTTCCTCGACAAACTGGAACGCATTCATTGCGATGCTCAACTGGCTCGCGAGCAACGATGAGTCTGGAGCCAATCTGGAATTGAACTCGGTCTCGCAATCGTGGGGAGCTCCCGAGCAGTACGACTGTACAGGAGGTCCCTGCCTCTCGACCACCTACGAGACCGACTACCAGCAACTGGAATCTATGGGTGTCTCGGTCTTCTCCTCCTCCGCCGACTACGACGGGACAGTCGGGAATGCCGGAACCGCGAGTTGCAGTACCGGCTCCGCGAACCCTCCCAGTCTCCAGGAGCCTGGTTCCTTCCCCTACACGATGAGCGTGGGAGGGGTCGCGTTTACCTCTGCCCTGCCCGGCACCACCGCAGGCGACAATGCCGGGGCCCAGGTGTGGAACTGGGGATGCACCGGTGGCACCGGGGCCAAGAACTGGATTGGCAGCCAGGGCGGCGTGAGCCAGCTCTTCCCGGAAGCATCGTATCAGTACGGATACAACGTGAACTCGAGCATGGCCTACGGTATATCTCAGTACAATTCCAACGGCGGTACCGTCTACTCCGCATCGTCCGCCCGCCCAGCCCCCGACTGGTCCGGTCCGGCGGACAACTTGGAGGTCTACGTCCAGGGGGCCTGGCAGAACGGGTATGGGGGGACCAGCGACTCATCCCCCGCCACCGCGGGTCTCGTCGCCGAGTTGGACGCGTTTGACGGGCATGATTTCGGGTTCATCAACCCGTTGGTCTATTCCCTCGCGAACGAGAACCTCTCGGGGAAGCTCCCGGGAGTCCCCACCCTTCCCGCCATCGAGCCCACCTATCAGATACAGAACTGGAGCAATGACGCCACAGGTCAGTCGGGCACGAACCTCGCGAACTTCCACGCGGCGACCAACTACAACCTCTCCACCGGGTGGGGCATACCTCTTGCATGGAACCTCGCGAACTTGGGGGGCAAGCCATGGATCGCCACGAACCCGGCGGGAGCCGCCATTGTGGGATCGAACTATCCGATCGCGGCGGCTATCCAGGACTACCGGTCCGCCCAATACGTTAATGTGACCTACAAGGCCCCCGGGGCCTCGACCTGGTCAAACGCAAGCCTGTCGCTCGCCACCGGGAACGGGAACAAGGGGGGCTGGACCGGGTCGATACCCGGGGCTGCTCTCACGACCACCGGGGTCCTCGATTACTGCGTCTATGCGATCGACTCGATGGAAGGCAACTCGTGGAGCCCGTGGAACCAGTCGGGATGGGTCGTGAACGGTCACGGCTCGGCGCACCCCTGGAACTTGTTCGGGTGCAACCACCCCTTCACCGTGCCCGTGACGGCGTCATCGGCCGCAGTGCCGGTTTCTTTCATCGAGTCCGGGTTGCCCGCGGGGACGAACTGGACCGTTGTCTACAACAGCCAGACTCACCAATCGACCGGTCTCAACATCACTTTCAACGTGACGAAGAGTTCCACCGGGATCGCCTACACGGTCAACACGCTGAACAACGGCGCGGGCACGCAGTACGTTCCCACTCCCGCCAGCGGGACCATCGCCCCCTCCGCGCACACCTCCCAGGCGGTCACGTTCGCGACGAACTACCACCTGAGCACTTCCGCGAGCCCTGCCGCGGGCGGAAGCGTCACGCCCGCGAGCGGATGGCAGGCCTCGGGGGCCTCCGTGACGATCACGGCCACGGCGAACGCCGGGTACAGCTTCACGGGCTGGGCCGGCAACGGGACCTCCAGCTATACCGGGACGACCAACCCGTACACGTGGACGATCAGCGGGGCCGTGACGGAGGTGGCCGACTTCGCGGCGACCTCGAGCGGCACCGTCCCCGTCTCGTTCGTGGAGAGCGGGCTCCCCGCCGGACAGGTCTGGTCCGTCACCTACAACGGGGTGGTCGGGGCTTCCGCCGGGCTGAACATCACCTTCAACATGACCTCGGGTTCGTCGGCGCTCTCGTACTCGGTCCCGAGCGTGGCGGTGGGAGCGGGCACCCAGTACGTGCCGACTCCCGCGTCGGGAACCGTCACCCCCTCTGCCCACGTGACGACCGCGGTCTCCTTCGCGACCCAGTACTACCTCACGACCTCCGCCAACCCCTCGGCGGACGGCACGGTCTCCCCTGCGAGCGGCTGGTACGCCTCGGGCGCCGCGGTAACGATCAGCGCGACCGCGAACGCCGGGTACGTCTTCAGCTCCTGGTCGGGCACCGGCACCGGGAGCTACAGCGGAACCGCGGCCTCCACCTCCATCACCATGAGCTCCGCCATCACGGAGATAGCGAATTTCGCGGCCTCCACCCCCGGAACGGTGCCCGTCACCTTCACCGAGAGCGGACTTCCCGCAGGCCAGCTCTGGTCGGTGACCTACAACGGCGTCGTCCGCTCCGCGACCGGGCTGAACATCACGTTCAACCAGACCACGGGCTCGAGCACCCTCTCCTACACCGTGGCCACGGTGTCGGGTGGCTCGGGGATGCAATACCTGCCTTCCCCCGCCTCCGGTTCGGTCGCTCCCTCGAAGCACGTGACGACCGCGGTCGCCTTCACGACCCAATACTACCTCACGACCTCCGCGAACCCGTCGGCGGACGGGACCGTGACCCCGGCGAGCGGTTGGGTGAACTCCGGTTCCTCCCAGACCATCACCGCCACGGCCAACGCCGGGTACGTCTTCACGTCCTGGTCGGGGACCGGCACCGGGAGCTACAGCGGAACCACCGCCTCCACCTCCATCACCGTGAGCGCCCCGATCACGGAGATCGGGAACTTCGCCACTGCCCCGGCCGGCACGGTCCCGATCGTGTTCCTGGAGAGCGGTCTCCCCGCGGGACAGACCTGGTTGGTGACGTACAACAGCGTGATCAGGTCGGCGACGGGGCTGAACATCACCTTCAACGTGACGGTGGGTTCCTCCGCGCTCTCCTACGCGATTGCGACCGTGAGCGGGACGCCCGGGACGCAGTACGTTCCGACCCCCGCCTCCGGCACCGTGACCCCCACGGCGCACACCACCACGGCGGTGGCGTTCGCGACCCAGTACTACCTGACGATGTCCGCGAACCCCTCGGCGGGCGGCACGGTCTCCCCTGCGAGCGGCTGGCAGAGCTCAGGGGCGGCGGTGTCGATCGGTGCGACAGCGAACGTCGGCTACGTCTTCTCGTCATGGTCCGGGACCGGCACTGGGAGCTACAGCGGCTCCACGGCGTCCACCAGCATCACGATGAGCGCCCCGATCACGGAGATCGGGAACTTCGCGACGGCCCCGGCCGGCACGGTCCCGATAGTGTTCCTGGAGAGCGGGCTCCCCGCGGGCCAGACCTGGTTGGTGACGTACAACAGCGTGATCAGGTCGGCGACGGGGCTGAACATCACGTTCAACGTGACGGTGGGCACCTCCGCGCTCCCCTATTCGATCGCGACCGTGAGCGGGACGCCCGGGACGCAGTACGTTCCGGCCCCCGCCTCCGGCACCGTGACCCCCACGGCGCACACCACCACGGCGGTGGCGTTCACGACCCAGTACTACCTGACGATGTCCGCAAACCCGGCGGCGGGCGGTACGGTCACCCCCGCGAGCGGCTGGCAGAACGCTGGCGCCACTCCGACGATATCCGCGGTGGCGGGGGCGGGCTACGTCTTCTCGTCGTGGTCGGGAACGGGCACGGGGAGCTACAGCGGTGTGGCCACCTCGACGACGGTCACGATGAGCGCCCCGATCACGGAGATCGGGAACTTCGCCACGGCCGTTTCCGGTACGGTCCCGATCGTGTTCCTGGAGAGCGGTCTCCCCGCGGGCCAGGCCTGGCTGGTGACATACAACAGCGTGATCGAGTCGGCGACGGGGTTGAATATCACGTTCAACGTGACGGTGGGTACCTCGGCGCTTTCCTACTCGGTCGCGACCGTGAGCGGGACGCCCGGGACGCAGTACGTCCCATCCCCCGCCTCCGGCACCGTGACCCCCTCGGTGCACACCACCACGGCGGTGGCATTCGCGACCCAGTACTACCTGACGATGTCGGCGAACCCGTCGGCGGACGGGACGGTCACCCCCGCGAGCGGATGGCAGAATGCGGGAGCGACCCCGACCATCACGGCGACGGCGGGAGCGGGCTACGTCTTCTCGTCGTGGTCCGGGACCGGCACGGGGAGCTACAGCGGTGTGGCATCCTCGACGACGGTCACGATGAGCGGCCCGATCGCGGAGATCGGGAACTTCGCGCCCACCTCCCCGGGCTCGGTCCCCATCACCTTCATCGAGAGCGGGCTCCCAGGGGGCCAGAGCTGGACCGTGACCTACAACGGTCTCCAGAGCTCCTCGACGGGGTTGAACATCACGTTCAACGTGACGGTGGGATCGTCCGCGCTCCCCTACTCGGTGCCCACGGTGAGCGCCGGGGCAGGGACGCAGTTCGTGCCCTCCCCCGCCTCGGGGAACGTCACTCCGTCGGCCCATGCCACTACGGCGATCGCCTTTGCGGCGCAGTACTACGTCACGTTGTCCGCCAGCCCCGCATCCGAGGGATCGGTGAGCCCCTCGAGCGGGTGGTGGGCCTCCGCCTCGGTCGTCACGATCACCGCGACGGCGAGCGCCGGGTACGTCTTCACCGCCTGGACGGGGACCGGGAACGGCAACTACACGGGGACCTCCGCTTCGACGACGATCACCGTGGCCGGTCCGATCACGGAGATCGCGCAGTTCCAGGCCCAGGCCGCGGGCAGCGTTCCAATCTCCTTCCTGGAGTCCGGGCTCGTCGCCGGCTCGAACTGGTCGGTGGTCTTGGACGGGATCGTGGGGACCTCGACCGGGCTCAACATCACCTTCAACGTGACGGTGGGCACCTCCTACGCGTACTCCGCGGCCACCCTCGCCGCGGGACCGGGGACGCAATACGTTCCGACCCCGGCGAGCGGCACCGGGACGGCCTCCGCGCACGGCTCGACTAGCATCGCGTTCGCGGGCGAGTACTACCTCACGGTCTCCGTCAACCCGACGGGGTCGGGGACGGCGGGCCCGTCGAGCGGCTGGCAGAGCGCGGGAGCCTCCGTGGCGCTCAGCGCCACCGCCGCGGGCGGCTATTCCTTCCAGTCGTGGTCGGGAAGCGGAGCGGGTAACTACAGCGGTCTTTCCCCCAGCGGGTCCGTCACGATGAACGGACCGGTGACGGAGATCGCGAACTTCGGGCTGCTCGCCAACGGCTCCGTGCTGGTCTCCTTCCAGGAGAGCGGCCTCGCCCCCGGCACGTCGTGGTCGGTGGCGCTGAACGGGCTCCTGGTGTCCGTCAACGGCCTCAACATCTCCTACAACGTCACGGCGGGCACCTACGGCTATGCGGTCGAGTCCCCCGTCCAGGGGGCCCCGGGCGTCCGTTACCTCCCGTCTCCCGCCTCGGGGACGCTCACCGTGGGCACGAGCTCGATGGTGGTCGCCATCGGCTTCGTGACGCAGTTCGCGATCCAGGCGAGCGCTTCGCCCTCGGCCGGCGGTTCGGTGACCCCCTCCTCGGGTTGGTACAACGCCAGCGCCACCGCCTCCTTCAGCGCGGTGGCCGTGGCGGGCTACCAGCTCACGGGTTGGAGCTGTGCGGGCACCGGCTGTCCGGCCCCGCTCTCGGGCAACCCGGTCTCGTTCTCCGTGACAGGTCCCGCGAACCTCACCGCGAACTTCGTCTCGACCTCCCCGGTCTGGATCAACGTCACCGAGTCCGGGTTGCCGGCCGGGACAGGGTGGTGGGTGACCCTCAACGGGGTGAACCAATCCGCCTTCACGGCAACGATCCCCTTCCTGGTGCAGCCGGGGAACTACACCTACCGCGCCCCCGCCACGATCTCGTCCGGGGCCTGGGAGGTCTTCCTCTCCCTCGCCCCCTCCGGGTCGGTATCGGCGGGCTCGTCGGGAGTGGCTGTCGCGGTGACCTACCTCGCCTTCTTCCAGGTGGCATCGGCCGCGACGCCCTCGGCGGGCGGGTCGGTAACCCCGGGAACCCAGTGGGACCTGTCGGGAAGCGCCGTGAGCCTGCAGGCGACCCCGGCGAACGGGTACGTCTTCACGAGCTGGTCGGGGACCGGACCGGGCGCCTACTCCGGGACGAGCGACCCCGCCACGGTGACGGTGACCGGCTCCATCAACGAGACGGCGAACTTCGCCCCGACGCCGAGCTACGCCGTGACCTTCTCCGAGTCCGGGCTCCCCACCGGGACCGCCTGGTCGGTGACCTTCGCGGGCGCGACGCAGTCCGGGACCGGCACGTCCCTGTCCTTCACCCAGCCGGACGGGGTCTACGCCTACTCGGCCTCCGCGGCCGGAAGCTCGGGCGTGCGCTTCCTCACCTCGTCCGCGGTGGGGACGGTCACGGTGAGCGGGGCGGCCCCCGCACCGGTCGTGGTCCCCTTCTACGCGCAGTACCTCCTGACGGTGTCCACCTCCCCCGCCGGGGCCGGCACGGCCTCCCCCGCGAGCGGGTGGTACAACGGGACCTCGCTCCAGCTCACCGCGACCCCGGGGACGGGCTATGCCTTCGGGAGCTGGTCGGGAACGGGGCCCGGGGCGTACTCCGGGTCGCAGAACCCGGTATCGGTCACCCCGTCAGGGCCCGTGACCGAGAAGGCGGTCTTCACCCCTCTCGCGAGCTGGATCGCGGGGTTCGTCGACCCCGCGGGCGCGACCCTCACGATCGACAACCAGACGGTGTCGGTGAGCGGCGGGATCTTCAACGACACCGTGTCGGCGGGAAGGCACTACGTGCAGGCGAAGGACACCGGGTACCAGACCGTCACCGAGATCGTGGGCGTGGCGAGCGGGTCCGGCATCTGGCTCAACCTCACGTTGCCGACCAGCAGCTCGGGCACCACCGGGACGTCCACGGTGTCGAGCGACCTCCTGCCGCTGATCCTGGGGATCCTGATCGCGGTGATCGGGGCGGTCCTGGGATTCCTGATCGGACGGCGGCGCCGCAAGAAGGGCGAGGAGGCCGAGGCGGCCGCATCGCAGCCGCAGGCGCGTGCGGCCCCGCCACCCCAGGGCGGCTACTACCAGGGGGCGGGAGCAGGGGCCGCGGCCCTCACGTCGTCGCAGGGCTACGACAACCCTTCCCCGACCGCGACGTCTCCGGGGGAAGAGGGCCTGCCCCCGTCCCTCCAGGAGATGTTCCCGGACATGGCGTCGAACCCCGGGTAGGCCGGCCGGGGCACTCCGCACCGGGGGACCCACGTCCCCCGGCGCGGGGATCGGTGTTCAGGTGCTGATGACCCGGGCCACCCGGAAGTTCCCCTTCTCGATGAGGAGGGAGAAGAGGTTCGTCGAGTGGTTGGTGGAACGCATCTTGACGACGCGGATCCGGCGCTGGACCGTCTCCTCGTTGACCTTGGACATCATGAGGTGGACAATCCCGTCCGCGAGGTAGTCCTCCCCGTAGGAGCCGTAGCCGGTGTCGCCTCCCTTGACCTCGGAGATGAGCACCGTGGTGATGCCGAGCCCCCGGAGCCACTCGTAGAACTGGAAGAGGTCGTTCCTCGGGTTCTTGAAGGACGAGAGGGTCTCGAGGACCGGGAGGGAGTCGAGGATCAGGAGCTCGTAGCCCGACTGGTCCTTCAGGTTCTGGGCGTACATCTTGACGATCTCGAGCCAGGAGTTGGTCTGGAGCTCCTTCGAGAGGTTCTTCCGGAGCAGGCCGATGTCCACGATGGCCAGGCGGTCCCCGACCGCGTCCAGCTTCATCCCGAGCCCTTCCATGTTCCGGATCAGGCTCGAGCGGGACTGCTCCATGGTGATGTAGAGGGCGCGGTTCTTCTCGCCGCCCTTGACGTACTCGTAGGCCATGTGGTAGGCGACGGAACTCTTCATCGTACCCGCCTCGCCGGCGAGGAGCACGACGTTCCCTGCCGGGATGCCTCCCTCCATCTTCTCGTCGAGTTCCTTGATGTGGGTCTTCATCCTGGGTCCCTGCACCCCGTCGTCCTTCCCCTTCATGGCCGCGCCCCGTGGAAGAGTGGGCAGGCCTTAAATGCTGCGCATACGGCCAGTGTCGGGCCGAGGAGGACCGAGCCGGGATGCTTCCTCCTCCATTTCGATGGCCCGGCCGGCTTCCCCGGCCACCCGTTCCAGGCGGGCCTGCTCCCGGCGGAGAACGGCCTTCTCGGGCAGGGGAAGGTCCTCGGACTCCTCCCACGCCTGCTCGAGGGCGCGCCGGGCCCCCGCGACGTCGCCGACCAGCTCCCGGAGCCGCCCCTCGGTGACATGGCCGGCCCCCTCCTCCGGCGGTTCCTGGCGGAGCTCCTCCAGGGCCCCCCGGGGATCGCCCGTCTCCCCTCGGAGACGGAGCAGGAGCCACCGTGCCTCGCGGCGGGAGCGGGCGTCCCCCGCGAGGGTGAAGCGGTTGAGCGCCAGGCCCACGTGCTCCCGCGCATCGCTCCAGCGGCCCCGCGCGGTCTCCCGCTCGCCGAGCCGGAGGAGCGCCGTCCCGGCGCTCCAGAGAAGATCGAACTGCTCCGAGACCTTGAGGGACTCGAGGATCGCCCGCTCGGCCTCCGGGCCCTTCCCGGAATGCTCGAGCACCCGGGCGAGATCGAGAAGGTGCGCGGCCGTGCTCGGGACGTCCCCGGTCGCCCGGGCGCCGGCGATGGCGTCCTCGAAACATTCCCGGGCCGCCTCGAGGCGCCCCTTCCTCCATTCCACCTCTCCCTTGCCCTCCCGGTGGAGGGCGAGCTCCCTCGGCAGTCCCAGACGCCGGCTGAGCTCCTCCCCTTCCGAGAAGGAACGGGCCGCTCCGTCGAGATCTCCCTGACGGAGATGGATCCGTCCGAGGAGGTCGAGGGCACGGGACCTCCACCGGGGTTCGCCGGAAGTCCCCAGAAGCTCGAGCCCCCGGGACGCTCCTCGGCCCGCCGATCCCGGGTCGCCCTGGTGCATCCGCAGATCCGCCCGGACGATCTCGAACCGTGCATCGATCTCGGGCAGGACCGCGCCAGGGGCCCCTTCCAGCTCCTTCCGGGTCGCCTGGAGGACCGCTTCCGCCTCCTCGAGACGCGCCTCCTCGATCAGGATGTCGGCGAGGGCGAGGGAGACCTTCCAGCCGCCCGGCGGCGGCCATCCTTCATGATGGAGCGCCCGGACGAGCCTCTCCGCCTCGGTCGGTGCCCCGAGCGCCCGGAGTCCCTCGGCCAGCGCGAGTGCCGGGTCGAGCCACGCGACACCCTCGGCGGGCCCGGACCCCAGCCAATCGACGAGCCACCGGGCCGAGCGTTCCAGGGAGGGCCGGTGGTGGGTCTGCAGCGCCCGCTCGATCCCCCGGCGCGTCCATTCGAGCGCCTCGGGAGAGGGTCCCGCGCCCTGGTAGAGCCGGGCGATCGTGTCCCACTCCTCCGGACGGGTGGTCGACCACCACTTCGCGAGGCGCGAGGCCAGAGCCTGCCCGCGCAGGGCGGGGGTCTCCTCCAGCACCTTCTCCCAGAGGAAGGGGTGAGCGAAGCTCCACGGGCCGCTCCCCCCGGACGGGGGGGTGACGAGGGCCCCTCTTCCCGAGAGCCCCGCGGCGATCTTCTGCCCGTCCTCCGCCGGCACGCCCAGGGCCGCAT
Source organism: Thermoplasmata archaeon (assembly GCA_021790425.1). Taxonomy (GTDB): domain Archaea; phylum Thermoplasmatota; class Thermoplasmata; order Lutacidiplasmatales; family UBA184; genus JAJYEA01. Next base: position 22,378 of record JAJYEA010000031.1, read on the forward strand.
TCACCGGGTCCAGGTCGAAGTAGAGCCCCACCAGGGCGGCCGTCTCGATCCACTCGCGTTCCTGTCGGGAGAGCCGAAGGAGGCGCTGCGAGACGAGCCGGTGCAGGCTCGCCGTCGAGGGCATGCGATGACCGTCCATCACGGGCAGGGAAAGGATCCAGGAGCCGCCGGTCTGGACGAGCCATCCGCGCTCGACCAGGTTCTCGGTGAGCTCGCGGAGGAAGAGAGGGTTCCCCTGCGTGGGACGGAGGACGTCCGCCAGCGGCGAGTCCTCTCGTGCGGCGACCGCCAGGGGACCGCCGAGCAGTCCCTCCAGCATCCTGGCCTGGTGTTCGAGCGTCAGGCCGGGAAGGGCGACACGGTGGAGCAGGCGGTCCCGGGCGAGCCGGTCGAGCGACTCGTTCACCGGGACTCCCCCGATGTGGCTTCCCTCGAGGTACTCCGTCCGCATCGCACCGACGATCTGGACCGGGAGCGACCGGGTGTTGCGGACGAGGAACTGGAGGGTGTGCGCCGACTGTGCGTCCGCCCACTGCAGGTCGTCCAGGAGCAGGAGGAGCGGACGGTGACGGGCGGCCTCCTCGATGCGGTCCAGGTAGCGGAGGAGACGCGGGCCGAGCGCGGGCGAGGGTTCGGACGCGGGGGAGGGCCGGGAGGGCGGCGCCGGGGAGACGTTCCCGATCTCGCCTTCGGCCTCGATCAGCGCGCGCTCCTTCGCGTCCAGGCTGCGCGGATTCAAGGAGACGACCACCTGGCCCCCGGTGGTCTCTGCCGATTCCCGGAGGTACTGGAGCAGGCGGAGGACGGCGAGGAAGCTGTTCTGCACCACGAGGTATTCCACCTCGGGCAGGGCCACGGTCCCGCCGGGCACGGCGCGCAGATGTTCCTCCAGCCGCTGGCCGATGGCATCGAGATTGGCAGGACTGACATGGTCCGGTCCTTCCCCCCGGCTCAGTCGGAGGACCTGCACCGCCGCACCGTTCGCGGCGGGGGAGCCCGCGGGTACGGCGCGCCGGTCCCTCGTCACCACGACACAGGGTCCCGCCGGCCGCAGGGCGGCCAGCGCCGGCCAGAACTGCGCCGGACGTTCCTGCTCGAGGATCACGAAGGAGGCCGGGGCTCGCGAGGTGCTCTCCGGTGGAGGGGCAGATCCCACGGGGGGAAGGGGGGAGAAGAGGTGTTCGAAGGCGGCGAGCGGGGACGGTGGGTCGCGGAGGACGCGACCGGAGAGGACCGTGAACCCGGCCTGCCGCGCCTCCCGCTCCAAGTGGCCGAGCAGCGTGGACTTGCCGATCCCGATGGGCCCGGAGACGAGCCAGAAGCTCCCGTGCCCCTCCTGGGCGGCCACGTGCCCTGCCCGCAGCTCCTCGAGCTCGCGGTGCCTTCCCACGAAGAGC
>JAJYEA010000101.1 GCA_021790425.1 Thermoplasmata archaeon
TCTACCGTGGGCCGCTCTGGGGCCCACGTGGCCGCTCTTTGTCGTACCCTGCACCTCGGCGGAGGGTGGCGAGGACCTCCGCTGCTAAGATTCAGAACCGGATGGTCGACTCGGCGATACGAGACTGTGTGGTCCCGGGGGCCCTGAGCCCCCGGGCCCCTTCTGCCGCCACCCTACCATGGGCCCCGACGGGTGCGGAACGCCTCCTATTGCGAGGGCTGCAACAAGATGTGCTCGCGGGTCTCGACCAGGGCCCCTGATTGCGTCCCAATCGGGACTTCAGCGTCATCCTCGTCAAGCCCGTGTCCGAGATCCTCCGGTCATTCTGCGATCCCCTCTCCGAGATCCGGGCCCGCGAGGCAGGCCGTTCTGCCGGGGTTCCGATTCGGCCTGGGAGTGAGGCGGGGGCCAGGGGCGTGGAGGCCGAGTCGTCCCGAAGGACCCCGGGGCCGCCGGTCCTCCGGAGCGTCTCGAACCTAATCCTGAGGGTTGCCTCCCGGCATCAGTCCATCGCGAGAGCCCGGAGGCGTTCCAAGAAGGGCGTCTCAGAGCGCCACAGCCAGCGGGTGCTCAAGCACCTCGACCGACGGAAGACCCAGCGTGCCCTGACGTCGGCCCTCCGGAGGCAAGTGAAGCGGTTCATCCCACCGGGACCGGTAGACATCGCGGTCGACTTGCACGAGCGCACCTACTACGGGGAGGCCATCGACAAGAACCGCCCGCAGTACGTCCGGACCAAGGAGGAGCGAGGGACCTATCGGGCCTACCGCTACGTCACCCTGGGCATCGTGGTTCACGGGTTCCGCTTCACCGTCTCGTGCCGTTACCTGGACCATCGAGGGAAGCTGGTGGAGGTCCGCCAGGATGTCCTGGCGGACGCGAGAAAGGCTGGAACCCAGATCGAGCGCCTCTACCTCGACCGGGAGTTCCACACCTACGACGTCCTGGCGTGGCTCCAGGGGCAAGGGCTCACGGTGGTTCTCCCCCTTCGCCTCGGCTCCCGTCAGCGGAAGAGATGGGAGCGTGGCCAGAAATCCTACGTGGTCCAGCACTCGATAAGGGACCCCAGGAAGAAGCGCGGCCCCATCACTTTCCGCATCCACGTCGTGGTCTGCTACCAGAATGGGAAGAACTGGGACCGGCGGGGCTGCCAGTACCTGATCTACGCGGTGCTTTGGCACGTCCCCTTGGGGGCGCCTCACGCGGTCCCGCTAGAGAGAATCCAGCACCCGTACCGCCGGCGGTTCGGGATCGAGAGCTCGTTCAGGATCGCCCACGAAGCCCTGCCTCGGACCTGCGCGCGGAGCGTGCCATGGCGTCTCCTCTACCTGGGAGTCTCGCTGATGCTGCAGAACGTGTGGTACATCCTCCGTCTCCAGTACACCAGCGAGGGAAGGCAGGGACCCGTCGGTATGGTGCTGCGCGAGGAGGTCTTCCGGTTCCAGGACATGCTGGAGATGCTCTCCCTCGGCGTGGGCCGCGTGCTGGGAACGGTCAGGGAGATCGGGAACCCGAAACCCCCGCCGTTACGGCTCAGGAGATGGGGGATGGCGCTACCCTGAGCTCAGGGCCGCATGGCGGAGTACTGGATTCTCATCGTCTCCGGGACCGGGTCCAACTTCTCCTTGTCGATCGACAATCGAACGGTGAGTGTTCCGCTCGGTGTCTTTCTCCTCAGAACCGGGCATTCCTTGACCCTCACGCTGGGCTCCGGCGAGGTTCTTCCGACCGTGTACGAGGCCGCCGCGTAGGGGTCGAGAGTCGATTAGCCCCCACGAAAGACCGATGGATGGGGTGGCTAGCGTTTCTTTCTGAGCCGCGTGAAGAAGACGACAGTTGCGAGAGACAACACGAGGGTCACGGCGAGGCTCCCTACGAGCCAGGGCACCACCGAGGACCCCGGGTGCGACCCTGAGCTCGGCCCACTCGCGAGTGCCTCCCAGACCCACGTCTCGTTCAGGAGGCAACAACCACTCAACGTGCTTCTGCTTCCACCGAACAGTATGGTCGCATTCGCAACCGGGTCGAAGGTGGTCGAGAATCCCACACGAGGGGGAGGGCTCACCGGCCCGGACACGTTCACCCAGGAGTTGGCCGCGAACTCCCAAGCTTGGAGGTCTCCTGACAGGTTCCCAGAGCTTGCCACTGGGGAATCTGCAAGAAGCTCGAATCCCCTGGTCGAGAAGTCTGAGAGGGAAGACGTGCCGGGGGCAGGACTCCCGGGGGGAGAGGGGGAAGATGACACGACCGACCAGTTTCCACCGGTGAACGCCCAGGTCTCGTTTAGCCCCGAGCCGAGCGGGCCACCGAAGAGGACCACTTGCCGGTCAGCACTGTCGTAGGTCATAGTGGCCGACCGGGTCATCCACTGGACTCCTGGGGGAGAGGCCACCGGATGGAGAAGGACCCAAGCGCCACCAACGAACTTGTAGGTCTGGTTTGAGGCGTTTCCTCCAAAATAAAGCGGGTACCCATCTTCCGCGTCATACGATAGAAGCCCGTCGTACGATCCGCCGGCTGGGAGGCGGGCCGGAAGATGGATCCATCGGCCGTGGCTGAACTCCCACGTGTCGTTCAGCGAGTAGATGGGGCAACCCGGAACATTGCCCCCGTCGTAACCCCCCACCAGAAGGATCACCCCATCTCGGGCGTCGTAGGTCATGGGAGCGTCGCCACGGGGGCATGGAGCAGTCGTCAGACCCGCGGTCAGATTCGTCCATGTTCCATTCTGGAAGGCCCAGGTGTCGTTTAGGAACCCATTCCATCTTGGGAGTCCTGAGTTCCCGCCGAATAGGAGGACGTAATGGTCGGCGAAATCGTAAGCCATGCTAGCCATGCTTCGGGCAAGCGGGACGACCGCTCGGGCGGTCGATGGCAGTTGCGACCAAGTCCCTTGAGTTACGTTCGTGGTCGAACTCATGTCAGGCGACACCGTGGTCGACGGCCCGTTGTCGGTGGAAACAGGCATGAGTCCAGACGAGGCAACCAAGAGCAGGACCGCAGCTCCCCAGCTGGGCACCAAGCCCCTGAGGGTGGAAGTCGTCACGAGATTCTCATACCTCGAGTCCTAGAATACGCTACTCCCAGGGCGGTCTCCCCTTCGGGAAGGCGTACAACACGCTTGTCTTGGAAGGGATAGCGGGGGCGTGGTGCCTCGGGCCTTCCTCCGGAGTGGGTTCTCCCGCACGGGTCCTGCGCAAATCTCCGAGCCCGACGCCTACGAACCCACCCGCGCCACGGGCCCCTTCTGTGCCCAGACAGCATGTCGTGTGAAACGACTCAGGCGGGCGGGCGAGCGTCCGGGCGTTTAGATCCACGATCGAGAACGCGAAACTCGCGGCGGTGAGGACCCCCCAGTACGGCAGGGAGGCCCGCCACGGGGACCCTCGCATGTCTGCCTCATGTGTTCCCTTCGGGGCCCGTTCTGTTTCGTCCGTGCCCATGGCGATATGTATGGCCGCGTTCGGCCTCAACTCTTCAGCTGCCTAGCACGCCGCGCTGGGGTCCTGCCGCAGCCGCCACCTCCCCCCATCCCTGCCTTGCGCTCGGGCTCACGTCCTCGCCCCGCAGCCGCCCCTTCACCTCCACGGCGAGGGAAGGTTGGGGCAGGGGAGCGGGGGGCGAGACTTCCGCTCCTCCCAGTGCGCGGCGTCCGTGGAGGCGCGCCAGGTTCCGTGGCTCGTCAATATTGAAGATCCAACGCCCGACAGGTGGGGCAACGCCAACCGGACATGACCGGCGCGAAGGACATGATGATCAGGCGATTCCCTCCCCGCACCTCCGTAAGCAGGTCGACGGGCTTGCTGGGGGGCGCAGTGTCGGGCAGCCAGCCCAGAGTCTCTCCAATCGTCCTTCGGGCGGGGCCAAGTCGCCCACGCTCCCGAGGGCCCCCGCACCTTGGACACGCTGCGAGTCCGGAGGCAGTTCGATCGCTCATAAGGCGAGGAAAGCCCCCCTCCACTGATTTACCAGTTTCCCCGCGCGCCGCGCCCCGCGAGCGCCGAACGACTGGTAAGCGCTCAACAGGCACGGTCCCATGATGGCGGGGGCGGAGGCGGTCAAGCAGTCCTCGCGACTAAGAAGGCGTAACCGCACCTCACGATCCCAAACAGGACCAGGAGGGCCGCCCACTCACCGGTCGGACATCGGTCGTGGGGGGGGGATTCCCGAGGCAAGTGAGGAGGTCCAGTCCCGCCAAGAATGCGAGGGCCCCTCCTGTGAGCGCGATGGTCAGAAGGACCGGGCGGGCGGTCACGCATCCATCATGACACTCTCACGCTTCAGCCCTCCGTGGGTCCGGGTTTTTCGCCAATTCACGTCCCAGATCCTCTGGGACCTCCCATTTCACCACGGAGAGATGGCCGCCGGTCGTCCTGACTTGGTCGCGCTTGAGCGGTACGAATATCGGCGAGTTCTGAGCACGCTGATGCTTCATTGAGTACCAGCCCCGTCCACAGTCGCCGGCCGGTAGTCGGATGACCTTCCCTAGCAGGTCCGACCATCTTGCGACCTTGGTCGACGCTCGCGAGCGAACCACCAGGAGAGCCGATTCCGCCAGGGCGGATCACGAGCGCTCACGGACAGGGTCGGCTCCATCGCTCCCCCATGGCTACGGGCAATCTTGGATGCTCCAACCTTGGCTCCCCGCGCGCACCACACCTGGGGTCCTGCCGCAGCCGCCACCTCCCCCCATCCCTGCCTTGCGCTCGGGCTCCCGCCCTCCGCGAGTCGGGAGCGGCGCGCTCGACTGCGGTTCCTCCCCACCTCGCTCGCACGCTCTGCCCGCGCGCTCGGTTTGCCTTATCCGCCTCGGTGACTCCGCTCT
>JAJYEA010000032.1 GCA_021790425.1 Thermoplasmata archaeon
GCGAGGCCCTCGCGGAGGGTGGGGAAGACGGGGATGCCGTCGTCGCGCACGATCGAATAGCCCCGGGGGGTCCCCTCGAACTTCGAGGGGGCCACGATGAGGAGGCCGCCGTGGAAGACGTCGACGTAGCCGCCCAGGCCTGTGACGCGTTCCGCTTTCCCCGGGTCGAGGGGCGTGCGGTAGCGGAAGAGATAGTGGAGGCCGCCGGACTTCGTGGTCTCGACGTAGGCGCCCGGGATGGCCCGGGGCAGAGGGAACTCGGCGGGGGCCCGGCCCACGGGGAGGTGCTTCAGGTCAATGTCAATGGCCGCGAGGCCGTTCTCCAGGAGGATGGCGAACTGCGTGTCGGGGTGGTCGTTCCAGAACTCCTCCACCTCACGGTGGCGGCGGAGGGGGCCCTCGGTCGCCCACTTGATCCAGGGGATGGGGGTGGGCTTGCCCCCCCGGCCCTCGGAGAGGGCCGGGCGCATGGGGACGACGGCGACCCGGCGGGCGAGGTACGAGTGGGCGGCTGCTCGGCACGACGAGTAGCTGTCAGCGGGCACGTCCGAGCCTCGGGAGGGAGGATCGGGGTGCTCTCGAGTCCTCGCCCCTCGGCAGGGGGGGCGCAAACATCGAGTAGTGGCAATCATCACCAGACGCGGTGATTCGCGATGCGCCAGCCCAAGCCGGATTCGATGGACTACCCTGAACTTCTTGCTCAGGTGGAGTCTGGAGTAATCAAGATACCCGACTTTCAACGGCCCATCGTCTGGGACATCGGCCAGACACTCTACCTTCTGGATAGCATCAGTCGCGGTTACCCCATCGGGAGCCTGATTCTCTGGAGGACCGAGGACCGGATGAAATCTCACCGGAACGTGGGTGGCCTTTCTTTGAGGGAGGCCCCCGAAGGAAGAGAGTTGAACTACGTCTTGGACGGCCAGCAGCGGCTTACCTCGCTCTTCGCCTGCCTAAAGGGCGCGACCATTGCGGGGAAACCGTATCGAGTCTACTGCGACCTCGATTCGAGGGACGACTCGGAAATCTTCTCGCTCTCGCAAAGTGACCGCGCGCGCTTCGCGGACTTGAAGGACGTCTTGGGCGACTCGCCTCATCTCGTGTACGACACTCTGACACCCGACCGCAAGAAGCGGTTTAATGAACTGCGTGAGTCATTTCGCCTCTACAAGTTCCCAGTAATCAGGATCGAGGATCAACCTCTCGACACTGTGTGCGAGATCTTCACGCGGATCAACAACTCCGGCACGGAACTCGACCTCTTCGACTTGATGGTGGCAAAGACTTGGAAGGACGGGTTCAACCTGAGAGATCGCTACAACGAACTCGTGGCTTCGCTCGAGGGCGTTCAGTTCGAGGGGCTCGGATCGTCTGCGGTCATGCAGGCCGTCTCGTGTGTCATCAAGGGCGCGTGTACGCGGAAGGTCACCCTCTCTATTCGTCGAGATGAAATGGCCACGGGCTGGGACGAGTCGTCGAAAGCCATTCTTCACGCGATTGATTTCATCCGTGACCATCTCGGTGTTCCTTCCTCTCGTTTGATGCCCTACCCTTCGGCCGTTGCCCCAATCGCCTTCTTCTTTCACCGGAATGGCTTCAAGCAACCGGACGCCCGGCTGTCAAAACTGCTTTCGCGCTACTTCTGGAGATCGGCAGCGATTGGCCGCTACACTCAAGGAACGGAGAGCAAGCTGGGGCTGGACCTGAAGGAGGTCGACAAGGCTATGTCTGGCGACGACAAATCGTTCACCTATCCCGAGGGATGGACTGCCGTCGACTACGAGACCATCTCGCGTACCGAGTTGTCCTTGAGCAACGCATTCTGCAAGACTGTCCTCGCCTTCTTGGCTGCTCAGCATCCGTTGAGTCTCGAGAACAACACGCCCGTCCGCGTTGACAATTCGAGCCTCGCCAGGAGTAACAGCCGGCACTTTCACCACTTCTTCCCGAAGAAGCACCTGGAGAGGAAAGGCGTGAGTCAAGAGATGGCCAACCGGGTCGCGAACATCTGTCTGGTACCAGCGCAGTCGAATCTGCATTACCAGGACAAGGCCCCGCGGGACTACCTCGCCCCCCTCCGTATCTCGAATCCGGGCCTCTCGGGTGCGCTTCGAAGCCATCTCATCGAAGACAGCCCGGAATTTGGCATTGGAGCGGACGACTACTCCAAGTTCCTCGAAGCGAGGGGCGAGGAGATCAAGAGTGGTCTCCACAGCCTCGTACTTACGGACCAAGAGTTCGATGATCTCTATGGCGCTGGGAACGAGGAGTTTCCGAGTGACGGTCGGGATTGAAGCTCCCTTGAACTCACGGACTCCTGCAGTGAGGAGCAGCGCCTTTGCTCGTGACCCATCAAGACCTGCTCGGGCCGGGGGTAGTCGGGACTGCTCCTCTGTAGGGGCGACTGCTCTTGGTCCTCATCTGCGACCCGAAGACGCGAGTGCTACCATTTCGGGACCGCCGCGTCTGACGAACCGCGCCCAAAGATGGCATGCCTCGAGGCGCGAGCCGTCGCAAGCGTCCGCCTCTTCGAGGAGCGGTGCGACTCGCCGCTCCCACCAGGCCCGGCGGCTCTCCACCGCAGGGTCACGCATGGGCTGACGCCCTTTCTGGGACGAGGAGCGCGCTCGCGGCCGCGCGCTCGAACTCCCTCGACCGCGCGGGGGAAACTCGTGGAGCGATCTCGTGAGTGATCGCCGAGGTCGCGAGGTTGTACGCGGACCACCGTGACAGGAGCGAGTTGTGTGTCGCGGCCACCTCCGCCCTCGCGCCAATCTCGGACGCGTAGCAGAGCGGGAGCCCCGCGGCGACGAGGGCAGGCTCCACGTCGCCCGAGAGGACCTCCTCCCCCATGGCGACCTCGTACGTGCGGAGCGCGTCCCGGAACCGCGACAGGATGCGGTGGATGGCCTCAGAGAGCATCGCCAGGAGCTCCTCCCCGGAGGAGAGGTGGACCTCGCGGAACGCGACCACCGCGTCCATCCCTGCGGCAAGCTGATTGGCACACGCGAGCCTCACTCCTACCCCTTCGCACGTCAGCGCGAGCATCGAATCCACGGAGTTCACGACGCGGATGCCAGGGTAGACCGTGTCGCCACCGGGGAGCTCGTAGCGCGTCCCGACGACCAGGCGGACCTCCATTCGCCGGCCCCCACTGAAGATGGTGATCCTCTCGCGCGGGAACGCGGGCGCCCCCTGCTCCGAGGCGGGCTTGTCGAGGACCTCGCCGATGGCGTGCACGGCCTCCGCGACCTGGTGATGGGGAAGAAGTCCGTAGCGATGGCTGACCACGCTTACGACCGCGCCAGTGTCCGCTCGGCGGACCCCGCGGTACTGGGCGAGTCGCGCCCCGTCCGGTCCGAAGACCGGCACCAGATCGAACCGGGGGATGTCCTCGGGGCGGGCGTAGTTCTCGATGGCGGCGCGGCGGTCGGACGATGCTGAGGGAATCATGGTTTCCTCGAAAAGCGAGGAAACCAGTTCCCGTTCCAAGTGCGGCTCGTTACGATGAACCCAGAACGCCGGCCGAAGGGTCCGAGCCCGTGCCCTGACCTCGCTCCGCCTCGGCGGTGGATGGAACCCGACGTGCCGCTACCCGCAGCGAACCCCAGAGGGCGAGGGCCGAGATTCCGTAGAGGACCCCGGCATACGTCCCGAGCCAGTACTGGGTGGATGCCGAAGCAGCCACGAGCGTGCCGCCGGAGACGAACAGTGCCAGGAGCGCCGGGATCACCGGCGTGCAGCACAGTGCGTTAGGGATCACGCTCAAGAGCAACGCGCCCGCGGTTCTTCCCTCTCCCGTTCGACCCAAGCTGCAGCACTGCGGGTTCCTCCAGACGAACAGGTTGACCAGGAGTGCCATAGGGAGGAGGGCCCCCATCGCGATGGCGAACGTCGCTTGGAGAAGGGTGAGGAATCTCAGTACCCAGAGCCCGAAGGCCCCCAGCAAGAGGCTCGGAAGCAGGAGACCGTAACCCAGAGCAACGACAGGGGCGGCAACAAGGTAGGCTCCCAGGTAGCGACGGCGTGAGAAGACCACCCGAAGAGCAAGGAGTTCGGGGAATCGCCTGCCGAGTCCTTCGCTGGCGGACATATCAGGTCCCTTGGGCCTGCTGCAACGCCGCTCCGAACGAGCCCGGGAGGTTCTGCCCTGAGCCGAGGATCGATCCCTGGGAGTTGATCACGTAGTAGAAGTCCAAGTAACCGTCAGGGTTGTACTCGTTCGTCCCGGCGGACGACCCCTGACCGACCACCCACCCTGGCTGGCTCGAGTAGCCGTTCTGGCTCGCGAAGGTGCTGAGGCTCGGGCCACCCTGGCCGAGGTTGTTGTAGGACTCCACCTCCACGAGCGTCACGCCCGCTGTACGGTACTGCGAATAGTAGCTCTGGGCGAACACCTGCGTCCCTTGACTGCACGAGCTACAGAAAGTGGCCACCCACCAGAGTACCACCGGGTGGCCTTGGTAGGAACTCAAGGAATGGGAACTTCCCCCGAGGTCGGTGAGGGTGAAATCCGGAGCGGGCTTGCCTGTCTGGGCCTGGACCGAGCTGGGTGCGCGCACGAGCGCGTAGACGACAAGGGCCAGGACCGCGATGCCGACCCCCACCAGAATCCACCTCCGATGGGCTCCCCAGCCCCCTCCTCCACGGTGTGCCCCCCGCGCGCGTGAGACCGACGGCCGAGCTCGGAGCCTCTTCAAGGTGCTTGGGGCGAGCTTCTTTCCTGGATGGACGTCACGGATGTGCGACACGACCCGGTCCCGACGCACGGATGCTGCGCAGTGCGGGCACTTCTCGTTCTTCACGCCCCGCCCTGCCGTGGTCATAATGCCCGGTTCGTGGAGGCCAGTCGGCCCTATGACCTGGCGGTTTCCAAAACGAGAGCAACACCCGTCCCCGAAACACTCCGCTTATGGTGCCCGTTCCACTCCCCCTGCCATGTCCCGGCGGGCACGTGCGAAGTTTGACCTCGTGATTCTGGGTGGCGGGGCAGCGGCGTTCGCGGCAGCGATACGGGCCGATGAGATGGGGTTCTCCTCCGCCATGGTCAACTCCGGCCTGCCGATCGGGGGGACCTGCGTCAACGTCGGGTGCGTCCCCTCCAAGTTCCTTCTCGAGGCTGGGAACGAGTACTTCTACACCCAGAGCCCCCAGTTCGCTTGCAATCTTCCCGGGACGCCCCGGTGCGACTTCCCCGAGGCCATCGCCAACAAGGACCGGATGGTCCAGAAACTCCGTCGGGCCAACTACTCCGAGGTTCTGGAGGAGAGGAAGATCGAGTACGTCGAGGCGACCGGCCACCTCCTCCCTGGCCGCAAGGTTCGAGCCGGGAAGCGTTTGCTGGAAGCCCGGCATGTTCTCGTCGCCACGGGCTCTTCGCCGGCAATCCCTCCCATCGAAGGTCTGGAGGAGGCCGGATACCTCACGAACAGGTCCTTGATGCGTCGGAAGGAGCGCCCTTCCGAGCTTCTTGTCCTGGGGGGTGGCCCGCAGGGTCTCGAGTTCGGGCAGATGTACCTCCACTTCGGGAGCTCGGTCACGGTCCTGGAATCGAAGGAGAGGATCCTTGCCAACGACGAGCCGGAGGTCTCGGAGGAGCTTGGACGATGTCTACGCGGCGAGGGGCTCTCAATCCACGCGGGGGCCCGTGTGCTGAAGGTGCAACGGGAAGAGGGGCGGGTGGTCTGCAAGCTTTCGAATGGGAAGGGAACTGTCCCGTGCGAAGCGGAAGAGATCCTTGTTGCGACCGGCGTTCGACCCAACAGTTCAGGATTCGGTCTCGTCGAAGCCGGGGTCGGGCTAACGGCGAGAGGTTACGTCAAGGTGGACGCTCGTTTCCAGACCACCGCTCCAGGGGTCTGGGCCGCTGGCGACGTCGCAAGCCCGATGGCGCTCGAGACGGTCGCCGCGAAGGAGGGCGCCCTCGCCGCCAGGAACGCCCTGAAGGGGGAGAGAAAGGGGATCCGGTACGACTGGGTCCCGCGCGGGGTCTTCACGAACCCGCAGGTGGCGAGCGTGGGGCTGACCGACGCCGAGGCGCTAGCCCGAGGTCTTCCCTGCGATTGTCGGGTCATCGACATGAAACGGGTGCCCAAGGCCCTGACCGTCGGGGACACGCGAGGCGTGCTAAAGTTGGTCGCCCACGCCAAGACCCACCGGCTCCTGGGGGTGCACATCGTCTCGCCCATTGCAGCCGACATGATCCACGCGGCCGCCTACGCACTCCGAGGGGGTCTCACAGTGGAGGACGTTATCGACACGGTCCACACGTTCCCGACGTTCTCCGAGGCGCTGAAGATGGCGGCGGAGTCGTTCCACCACGACATGGGTCGGATGAGCTGCTGCATCGAGTAGAGGGTCCATGTGCGGGGATTGCGGGTTTCCCGTCCGAGCTGAGAGGGTGGGTCGGGGGGCGGAGGTTCCCGTCCTCGGGTCGGCGGTCGCAAGCGGTGCGCTCCTGGGCATCGCGGTGGTGGTCTCCCTGCCGGCGGCCCTGACTCCCGTGGGCTGGACCGGGTTCATCGGCGCCCTGACCTGCGTGTCGGTCCTGATCGCAGCATCCTTTCGTCGATCCCGCATGGAGGTGTCGGCACCGTGAGCATCGGACCGGAATCGAGCCCCACTCTCGGCCGGACGGCGGGCGCGACTCCCATCATCCCCCCGGGACGGGATTCCGCTCCGCACCGACGCGGAGACCCGCCTGAGGGGTCCTCCATGTGGGCCGCGCTCCTCCTGGTGATCGCGCTGTCGACCTGTTGTGCGCTTCCCCTCTTGCTCGTGGCCGGAGGCGTCGTCACTTTCCTCGCAAGCATGAAAGCCCTTGGAACGGTTTCGGCCGGCCTTCTCCTGGGGGTAGTGGGCGTTGTCGCCGTTGGGTACGGCCTCTCGAGGGTGAGGAGGCGACGGCATGCTGCTGGTGCAGTGCGCTCATGCGGTAATGCAATCTTCCGGGGGGGGCCATGAACGAGCGTCGTTCGAGGCGGGAATACGCCCGCGAAGTGGCCTGCATGATTCACGTGGATGGACGTGAGTATTGCATCGACCCCGTAGGGGGTGTCATGGCCCTGCTGGGCAAGAAATGGACCCTTCCACTGGTAGGGGTCCTCGGGAATCGTCCTTCATCACGATTCAACGAGTTGCGGGATTCCATTGCGGGGATGGGCAGCAAGGCCCTGGCGGAGCGCTTAAAGGAACTCCAGGCGCTCGGACTCGTGGACCGGAAGCTCTACGCTGAGGTTCCCGCCCGCGTGGAGTACAAGCTCACCGATAGAGGGCTAGCCCTGCGGAGGGGACTTGTGCCACTGCTCAGCTGGGCTACCGAAGAGGGAGACAAGAAGCGGTCGGGCTGAGGGGCCGATTCCCTCCATGAGGACCGCTTCTGCGACCTCCGGTAGCGGTGCGTTCAGAGTGGCTCGCGCCGCCTCATGCCCGTCGTCCGCCACCCCGGGTGCTCCCTGTCCCACTCGGCGATCAGTGCCTCGTGCTGGCGCTGCCTCTCACCCTCCTCCTTCCAGAGCAGGTCCCAGTCCGGGACGTGCGGGAGCGGGTCAGGCCTCACGCGATGACACTGCGAGCAGAAGTTTCCTGAGATCGGCCCAGTTCCGCCGCAGTGGATGCAGGTCCAGGTTCGGGGACGGCGGTCCCAGCACGCTCCGCAAACGAACTCGAGGACCTGCCAACCGTTCTCGGGGTCCTCCTGCACGTTCAGGACTCCGCCGGACGAGGGCAGGTTTGGTGGCATCACTGCGACATGGGTCCCGCAGCGGTCGCACCGGGCAGCAATCGGATTGGACATGGGCGAGTCCTCCTCGGAACGAAGGGGGACTCACCCGAGTGGACACTAGGAGTCCGCCAATGACCCCAGGAGTCGCCGGAGTCGCCTTCTGGCGAACTTCAGGGAAGTTCCTTGTGGACGCTTGGGTTGGCTCCTTCGCCACGGGGATTCGCAGACATGAGGAGCCGACATACTCCGTACGACGAGCGCTACGCGCGGCCGGGTTGGTACTGGGGGCTCCGACCGAACCACCTCTGTCGAAAGGTGGTCCGCTTGTTTCGTCGAGAGGAGGCGCGTGGGTTCCGGCTTGTGGACCTCGGTGCCGGGGAGGGCCGAGACCTCATCCACTTCGCCCGAAACGGATTCCAGGTCATCGGCGTTGACACCTCGCGGGTGGGGCTCGATAAGGCGCTCCAACGAGCCTCCCGCCTTCATCTTCCTGTGCGCGTCGAATGCGCAGACATCCGGACGTGGAGACCGTCGGCGAGGCTCGATGTTGTCTTTTCAAGCGGGACGCTGGGGATGATTCCCCCTCGAGAGCGCACCTCCCGCATCGAGGAGTTCAAGAGCTGGACCGTTCCCGGAGGCATCAACGCGCTCAACGCCTTCGTCGAGAAACCGTACCTCAGACCTCCGCCCGAGATGGATCGCGGCGAATCGCGCTACCGCTCGGGGGAGCTCATGGGCTACTACTGGGACTGGCACATCCTGGACGCATTCGAGGTCGAGTTCGATTGCAACTCAAGCGGCGTTCCACACCGCCACGCGATGGACGTCTTGATCGCACGCAAGCCGATGCGCGAGTCAGCGAAGAGGTGATGGGCGTCCCGCGCGGTGATCGTGGGATGGAGCAGCAGCGGTGCACCTTTTCGATCCAGCAGTGGTCGCAGGTGCCCATGACCGTTGTCCGCGCTTTGCTCTCTCCTCGCTCCGCGAGGAGAGGGTGCGGAGTGAGGCGGGGGTCACCGATACTCCTTTGAAGGTCGGACCGCTCGGCGCAGATTCATGGCCAAGCCCGGACGTAGGCCTTCGCGGACAGTCCGCCAGCGGCTCTTCATCCGGGCCCCTCCCGAGAAGGTCTTCCGCGCCCTTTCCGAGCCCGACAGACTCGTGAAGTGGTTCCTGAAGGACGCGGAGATCTCCTTGCGGAAGCAGGGGAAGTACGCCTTCACCTGGGAGGACGGGTATCACCACGAGGGGCGTGTCACTGAGGTGATACGCGGCGAGTCGATTTCGTTCTCCTGGGAGTACGAGGGTCCGGACCACGAGGTCGCCAAGACCAAGGTGCGCTTCACGGTGGCCCCGAAAAATAAGGGCGCAATCGTGAGCGTGGTGAACTCGGGGTTTCCGAAGCACGAGAAGTGGGTCGACACGCTCGTCGGGAGCGCGAGCGGCTGGACTTTCTATCTCCTGAACCTCAAGTCGGTCCTCGAGACCGGGCACGACCTGAGGTCGAAGCACCAAGGTAGATACTTCGTCGTTTCACCTCGGGAGTGAGAAGGAGATGCATCAGATCACTGTATCACGCCGGCGCCTCGTTCAGTAGCTCGCGGAAGACTCGAAGCCCCCGATGAACCGCTTCGTCGCTCGCAAGCATTCCAGTGCGAAGTTCCCGCCAAGCCCGCTTCCATGCATCGAACCATGGAACAACCGCAATCCCCTGTCTCTCACCGTTGGGTCCGTACACGATAATCTCCTCGCCACCCGGCAGGAGGACCGTGACGACCCCATCTCCAGAGTTTCCCTCCTTCTCAACTGGGGGGAAGTACCTGTGAACTAGCCCGCACCTCAACTTGCCGTACGCCCACTGTGAAGTAGCCCCATCCCACGTGCCCAGCAGGCTCCACCCAGCTTCGAAGCACAGCCTCGTCGCGGCACTGTCAGTCCTGCCGACCTGAAGTTTTCCGAGAACCTCAGTGTACGTCGCAAGCCCGAGGGCCGCCAGGAAGTTCAGTTTCGCCTTGATTGCCTCTTCGATGTCGTGCTCCATGAATCCGCGGACGTATTCCTCGAAGCGGAAGTTGAGCGTCTCTTCTTCATCAGGTGAGGACATGCCCCAGAACCGCCTGGGCCCCGTATCAAGAGACCGCCTCGTCGAACAGCCATCGAAAGAATGCGGTGGGTGTGCCTCAATCGTGAGACTCGAAAGAACCTCTCGCCGGACTCGCCTCCACAAACTCCGTCTCGCGGTAGGCGTGGCGGGCCTTCGCCACGATCTCGGGATCGAGCTCCTTCACCACCATCTCGGCCTCGACCTCCTCGTGGATGTACCGGGCCGCGCGCTCCTCACCGATGGCCCGGCGGAGCACCTGGGGGTCGATGGGTGACCAAGAGACCCGGACGGATCGCTCCACCGTCCCCTCCGCAATCTCGAGGCGGTCCTGGCCGGCGGCCTTTAGCTCTAGGAGAAGGTCGGCCTTCAGGGAGGTCTCCTCCTTCTGGAGGGCTTTGATCTGGGCCTTCAGCCGGAGGAGCCGGCGGGCGGACTCCAGCAGGTCGTCCGCCTGGACCCCCGGAAGGGGGGTGGCGGCCGACTCCATCATGGACGGCCTCCCCGGTTGACGCTCTCGAAGTCCCCGAGGACCCTCTCCAGCGCCCACTCATCGCCGGGCCGCACGTCGTTCGCGGAGGTGTAGCCCCGCTTGCCGAGCCAGTCGGTCCAGACCTTCATCTTCCGCGACAGGCGGAGCGGATCGGCATCGGAGAGGTCGAGGCGGACCTCGTGGACGAGGACCTTGAGCGGGCGCTCGCCTGAGGCGTTCTGGGCTGGGGCCTCCGAGGGCCCCGGGCCCACGCCGACCGCTGATGGACGAAGCCCGGGCGACGCCCCCTCCGCCGTCGGGGAGGCCGACGGGACGATCATCCTGGGAGGAGAGGCAGCCCCGGGGAGGACCCCCGAAGGGGCCCCCGGTCGGGGGGCGGAAAGGGTTGCCGGGGAGGCGGAGACCACCCCCCCGTTGCCGAGCTTGGCGTGGAGGTCCCGCAGGGCCCGAGCTTGCCACTCGATGTCCTGGAGGACGACCGCGTGGACGCGAGCCCGGAGCGCCTCGGGAGTTTCACCCGGTCGCCCGTAGTCCGCGTAACCTGCCTTGCAGGACTCATACGCGGCGGCCGCGAAAGTGAGCTGCGACGTGGCCCACGCGATCCCTGCCTGTGCGTTGGGAGAGGGCTCCGCGACTCCCGCGGACCCGAGAAGGGCCAGGGGAGCCGGGGCGGGCCCGTAGGGCTGCGCCGGGGGCTCTGGGGGCTTGGGCGGCGGCGCCGGGAGGGCGCTCGCGGGCGTGAACCCGGTCGCGTGGCCGTTCCCCCCGTTGGAGGGGGCGGGCTGAGCGGCGAATCCGTTGCCCCCGTTCCCCTTCCACTTCCCCGCGTCGGGGGAGTGCGCGAAGAGGTAGGTCCTCTTCCCGGCCGGCAGGTCCAAGTCGATCACGACCTTGATCGTGTCCGAGGGCGGGATAACCTCGGAGCACGCGCCGCACTGGCACCGGGTCTGGTACCGGTTGCCGGTAACCGTCCTCAGCCTCATTGGGGGGCCTCCAAGTTCGTCTCGTGTTTCGTCGCCGCGGGGTTCTGGATGCTCTCCATCGGAGTCCCTCGCGGAGCCGGGGACTCCGATGGATGGGTGATCGCGTCACGACCGGCGAAGTAGGCCCGAGGTGCTCCGTCATACCCGACGGCATGGAGCTGTTCACAGATCGGATCGAACATGACCAAGAGCTCGAAGTCCAGCCCGTGCTCGCGGAGCAGGGCCTGGACCTCGTCGGCGACCTGGTCGACCCACGAGTCGTCTTCCGTGGAGTGGTGTTCGTTCGGCTGCTGGCGCTGGCGGGTAGAGGGGCTGTTCGGCATGGCCCGTTCCGCGCGGGCGAGGGAACGGGCCGCGCTACGCGCGATGGAGGCCCAGGATGGTCCGCAGGCCTTCGTCCACTTCGGCCATCACGGGACACCACCCGTGGATGTCCACGATCATGTAGCGGCCCACCGTCACCAGGTTGTCCAGCGTGATGAGAGAGTCGCTTCGAAGGCCCATGTCGCGTCCTTCCGCGCTGGCGGCCGTGACGAGGATGCGGCCCGGACCCCTCCGTTCGACCTTCGTCGTCAGAGGGGCGACGATGAGGTTCGGGAAGGCGGTCGCCAGATGCGGGTCCTGGACGACCACGCAAGGGCGGCGACGGATCTCCAGGCCGTCGGTCGTAGGGGACCCGACGTAGACCACGTCACCGCGCCTAGGGCTCCTCGTCATAGACATCCATCCCCGGGTCCTCCCAGTCGTCGGCCACCGAGGCAAGCCGTCGGCGCGCCTCCTCGACCTGGGCCTTCGTCCAACCGAGCTGCTTCACGGGTATCCCGTGGGGGCGGTCCCGAGCCTCGACGTGCTTCCCCTGGTGGACCTGGATGGGGTCGGCCGCCTTGGATGCCACGTCCCCTTCCATGTCTCCCCCACCTATAACCCCGTCCGAGGCCTCCTCACGAGGGCGAGGAGGCCTTCACGGAAGGGGGCCCCTTCGGCCCGACAGCCGGGGAGGGGCCCGTCCCGAGGGATTGGAAGTATCGGACGGGGCTTCCGTCGAACCCGACTCCGTGGAGGACCTCAGCGACCGGATCGAACCAGACACACAGCTCCATCTCCAGTCCGTGCTCTGCGAGGAGCGCCTGGACCTCGTCCGCTACGAGGTCCACCCAGGAGTCGTCGGCGGAGGACGGGTCCCGGGGTGGGAGGGCCCGCGCCTGCGAACGGCCCGGGAAGGGCCGGGGGGCGCGGGCGGGTCGGTTCGGCGGCGGGGGTGCGCTGGGGGCTTCGGTGGGGGTCGCCACGTTCTTCCTCGGCTCTACGAGAAGAACGTGGTCGACGTGCGGGCCTGCGAGGGTGCAGACAGCGGAAGGGAACGGGTTCCCCGGGGAGGAGCCCTCCCCGGGGCGTCGGCGGGGGATCGCGTTCACGCCCGGTTCGCCCGTCCCAAAGGGCGGGCGGGGTTCTCCGAGGAGGCGAGGTCCCGGTGGATGTTCACCAGGAGCTGGACCTTGGCCCGCAGGTCCGCCTCCAGGGCGGCGTTGAGGCGCGCCGTCAGGGAGAGGAGGTCCTCTCCCGCCCGCGGGTGGTCGCCGAGCTCGACATGGACGGACCCCATCGACCTCCCCTCGGGGCCCCCGGCGCGGGCCCCCGAGAGGGTGATCCACCCGGAGGAGAAGGGACGGTCGCCGCCGAGGGAGGCGCGGCCGGCGGGACCCGTTGGGGAAGGGGAGGGGGTCTCGTCCTCCTCTTCCGTGGTGGGCGCAGCCCCGGAAGGGCCCCGGGAGATGGAGGAAGGAGACGCGGGAGCGCCGTTCCCAGGAGAAGATGTCGGCCCGGCGGGGGCCCGGGACGTTGAGCTTCCGCCGTTCCCCCCTCCTCTCCGGTTCCACGTCCCGGCATCGGGACTGTGCTCTGGGAGCCACGCCTTCCGGGGCCTCGACTCCAGATCGACCACGACCTTGACGTCGGCCCCGGCCGGGATCTCGGCGCCGCACCCGTCCGAGCACTTGGCCGGCCAGCGCTGGCCGGTGAGCGTCCTCAGCTTCAAGCGACCTCCGAGGAAGCGGCCGTGCTCTGCGGTCGCCGCGCCTCCTGGGTGCGGGCGCGGTCGGCTTGCGGGCTGTGCTCGGGGAGCCAGGCCTTGCGGGGGCGGGCCCCCACCTCCAGGACGAGCTCGACGCTCGGCCCGGCGGGGATGACCTCGCCGCACCCGCAGGCGCACTTCGAGGGCCACTTCTGGCCCTCGACGAGGAGGAGCCGGGGCTCCCCCCTCGAGAAGGACTTGGGCGGCGGGTTCGGTCCGTTCGGCGTGTTCGGCATGGGGCGGCTCTCGGGGGTGGCTGCGGGGGTGGGGTTCTCGTTCATGGAGGGCGCCTCGGAGGTGCCCGAAGGGCCGGATGTATTAGTAACTTGTCTTTCTGCGTTACCATCCGAAGGTTGGTCGTGGGCGCCTGTGTCGCCACCTCAAGGACGGTACCTCGTGAGGAACCGGGTCACCTTCCTGTTCGCCTCCGACTTGACCTCTCGGTAACCGTGGTCGTCCTCACCCACCTCGTCCCAGGGGTTCACGCTCCGCTGGTTCAGCCGTTCCTCGTAGTCCGTGTGCTTGTGGCGGATGTAGGCCCGCGCGGCGAACTCCGCCCGCTCCTCCAGAGCGAGCTTCTTGGTCCTCCCCACCCTCCCGCTCCCTACGGGCGTCGCCTGCGAGACCGCCCCACGTGCAATCTCGCGCGCGAGCGGCTCATGCTTGGGCGCGAACGCGAGGAAGGAGAGAATGGCCTGCTCGAGTTGGGTGCGGTAGCGCTCTTCCGCACGGGCACGGGAGCGCTTCCCGGTTTCCCGTTGGGCTTCCCTTGCTCCTTGGGTCTGCGCAGCTTTCGCCTTTGCCTGCTGGACGCTCTCTTCCGGGCAGAGGATCCCCAACGTGGCGGTGTAGCCCTTCCTTCGCTTCAGGAGGATCCAGTGAGGGCCTTGCTTCGCCTGGCGGGTCAAGAACGTGTCCCCCGAGGGCAGGAAGACCCACCCCTCCGGGACCTCCACCTCGCCGTACTCGGGGTTCCAGTAGCCTTCCCGCTCGCGGGAGTGCCAGACCGGGAGGCCCCTCACCAGTCGGGGTGCAGGGGCTCGAGGCATCGGACTACCTGGGGTCCTGAGGGCGGGAGGCGGTCACTTCCGGGCCCACCCCTGGCAGTGAAGCTTCGCGTAGGCGTTCACCCACGCCCACCAGGCCTCGGGGCCGTGGCGCATCGCCGCCTCGCGGACTCGGAGCCAGGCTGCGACACGGGGAGCCGCGTCGGCCATGAGGGAGCGGACCTCTCTCGAGCCAAGGGTCCGGCCCTTCCCTCGGAACTCCTCCAGCCGTCCGTTCCCGAAGCAGTAGGCGGTCATGGCGTTGGCCTCGGCCCGGCTCGAGGGGCGCTTCGGGTCCATGCCCCCCTGGCTCAGAGCGGCCATCATGTCGATCTTGAGGAGCCTCCTTGTCGCGGGGTCGTAGCCGGTCTCGATGATCCACTTCGCGGTCCCGGTAAGTCCCTCGGCGATGCCCTTCAGGTGCGGGGGGAGTTCCTTGAACCAGGCCTCCTCCAGGACCGAGGCCTCCTCGGTCCCTCGCGCCCACGAAGGTCGGGCGGGCTTCGGGGCGACCCACGGGAGACCAAGATGGGTCGCCAGGGCCGCGAGGAACCTCTCGCGGTCGGCGCGGGTGAGGCGGTCGAGGTCCTGGGGGTCCACCGCGAAGGAGCCGTCCCAGAAGAAGAGCGCGAGGCGGACGAGCGCCTTCTCGCGGTCGGTGCATCGGATGCCGTCGATCTCCGCGTTAAGGGCGAGGTCGGTGACCTTCCCGCCGGCCTTCTTGCGGGCCGCGTCCACGACGTTGTTCACGGTGAACTGGAGGCCCTCGTCTTCGCCGGCGAGGAGGGTCTCGACGGCGCGGTACTCCCGCTGCTTTCGGTCGAGGGGCACACTCGGGCGAGGAGCGAAGGACACTTTGGAGGTTCCGGTCGGTCGTCGCGGGGCGTCGGGGCGGGTTGGTGGAGCTTCGGGGCTCTGCCGGTCTCCCTCGCGAACGCGGGGAGACCTGTGCGCGGGCTCAGTCGCTGGCGATGTTCTCCAGCAGCTCGAGGAGCTCGCCGTAGTCCGCCCAGAAAGGCATGAGGGCCCGGTACAGGACGAGATCGTCGTAGTACCAGGTGCGCTCTCCCTCTTCCAGGGAGACGAACCCGAACGCCCCGTCAGGACGGACCTCGCGTGCTCCGGCGCGTCGCCTGGCCCCATCGTCCTCGATCAGGACGCGCACGTCCTCGCCCTGGACCTCGTTGCGGCGGAGGCGCTCCAGCACGAACCCGATCTCGACGTCCAGCCCCGAGCGGTTGGCCCCGCGACGCCCTCCGAGAAAGGTGTTAATACGACTGGGCGAGTTGGTCGGAACATGACGAAGGCTCTACTGGACGAGGAGAGGAAGTTCTTCGAGTCCAAACACTCGGAGCTGGTCAAGAAACACCCTGGCAAGTTCGTCCTGATCCACGACCACGAAATAGCAGGGGTCTTCGACACGCAGTCAGCCGCGTACGAGGAGGGACTGAAGCGCTTCGGTCCCGTGCCCATGTTGATCGCGAGGATCGAGAAGGAGGCCGCGCCACGCGTCCAGTTCCCTGCTCTTGCTCTGGGATTGGTGAATGCCAGTTAGCACCATCCGTTTCGCTCAGGGGACCGTACCGCCCACGCCCCCGGCCCCTGCGGCTCTGCGGCTCGCCGGACCTGTCGTCCCGGTTCAAATCGAGGTACCGAGCCTACTGGCCAAGCACCTCGCTTCCGTCCAGAAGCCTGTTCCTCCACCAGTGACCGGATTGGCTCTTGTCGACACTGGCGCAACCTCAACCGCTGTCAACGAATCCACCGCGTCTGGACTTGGAGTGAGCCCAGTCGGGACTGCGACGGTCGGAACTGCCGGGGGCTCACATCTCCAGCCGGTCTTCCCTCTCAAGATCACGTTGCCTCAGAGTCAGATGAGTATAGAATACGAGCAAGTGATGGGGGCAGACCTCTCCGGCTGCCAAGTCATGGGCCAGCAGTTGCTGCTCCTCATTGGACGAGACGTCCTCGAGAGGATGATCCTGATCTACGACGGTCCGGGCGGGCAGTTCACACTCGCGTTTTGATGTGCCCGCGGGGGCAGGGGCACTCCCGAACCTGGGAGGGGACCAAGTGGGGGTTACATCCCATGCGAAGAGTCCGGCATATGCGTTCACGAACCCCAGCCGAACTTCCCCCGAAGTCGCGCGACATTTTCCTATCGGTGACGGCACTCCGGAGAACCCCCCCGTTTGATGCCTATGCCAGCCCCTTGGGAAGGTCCGCCACGAGAGAGGCGACCCCCAACCCCTCGGCGATGCCCCGCTCCTCGGGAGTGAGTTCCTTCACCGCCCACCACCGGGCCGACATGCCGGGGATCCCGAGCTCGTCCAGGCTCACGCGACGAAGCCGTTCGAGCACGCCCTCCGCCGTCAGCTTCGAGCCCTTCGACCGGCTCTCCAGCTCGATCCACCGTGTCAACCAGTACGAGAGCACGCACAGGAAGAGGTGCGCGCAGACCCTCTCGTCCTTCCAGTGGAAGACGGGTCGGGTCTTGAGCGGGCTCTTCAGCTCCCGGAACGCGTGCTCCACCACCGCCAGGCTCTGGTAGAGGTCGATCACGTCATCCCCGGGCATCTCCGTGTCCGTGGTGAGCATCCACCACCCCGCCTTCGTCTCCTCCCAGTCCCGCCGTTCCTCGTTCGTCCTCACGAAGACCGTCCCGATGCTGTCGGGCTCCCAGGCCACGTCGAAGAGCGTCTCGGCGTCCTCGTCCACGAGCTTCCGCGTGAGCGAGCGGACCAGCTCGTGGTGGTTCTTCTCCGACCAGTCCCCTCGCTGGAGACCGGCCCGGGCCCACTTCTCGAGCTCCTTCCCCTTCCTCAGCTTCGCTTCCAGGGTGGCCTTCTCCTCCGCCTCCTTCATCATCGAGAAGACCGCGATGTGCCGGCGACCGTCCTTCCCGATCACCTCGCACCAGCTCTCCCCCAGGTGCTTCTTCTTCGCCACGCGGCTGGCCCGCCCGACGGTGCGCCCCTTCGCGATGGCCTGGGCCAGCGCGTCCTTCTCGTGCCAGAGCGTCTCGGCCACCACGTAGTGGTAGCCGCCCTCGTGCAGGAGGGTCAGGTTCTTCTCCGTCAGCATCCCACGGTCGCCGACGAAGACCGCCCCCTGGAGACCGAAGACGGTCCGCAGCCGGTCGATCGTGCCCGCCACCGTCGTCCCGTCCTTGGTGTTGCCCGGGTAGACCTCGAGGGCGACGGGCAACCCCTCGGGGGTCACCACCAGCGACCAGTTCACCTGCCGCCGGTCCGGTCGTCGGTCCCGAGAGTATCCGTGCATCCAGAGGTCCTGGGCGGCCCCCGAGCCCTCGGTGTAGGTGGACGTGAGGTCCTTCATCACCACCGGCGTGCCCTTCATCCGGGACCGGGTCCACGCCTCCCAGAGGCGGCGCTCGATCCGGTCCTTGCGCGACCAAAGGACGTCGAGGGTCTCGTAGAGGTCGTCCTCATCCCACGCGGTCGCAGGCAGGTTGAGGAGGAACGGCAGGGAGGTGTGCGCGTACCAGTCCTCCCAGAGCGAGAGCTTGCTGCGAGGGTCGTCGAGGCGGTTCGCCACCATCGTCTCGACGAGCTTGGCACGGAACTGCTTGTCCTTCGCGCCAGCAAAGCTCTCCAGGAGGAGCCGGTAGATCCCGAGCTTGTCGAAGAGCGCGTGGGTGAGTGCCGGGACCCCGTGGCGTCGCTGGTCGTACGGCTTGGCCTTCTGGAAGGCGACGGTGGCCTGGGCCACCGCCGAGGGGCCCTCCTCGAGAAGGGAGAGCCAGCGTCGGTATTGGACGAC
The DNA here is from genome assembly GCA_021790425.1 of Thermoplasmata archaeon. GTDB lineage: Archaea > Thermoplasmatota > Thermoplasmata > Lutacidiplasmatales > UBA184 > JAJYEA01. Next base: position 18,201 of record JAJYEA010000032.1, read on the forward strand.
CTGCCCCTCGGTGAGAGCGCCAAGCGTCCGAAGATACCGGGTGCGAATGTGGCCGTCCTCGAGGTAGGAGTGGGCGAGGTACCAGGAGACGCGCCCGCCGCTGCGGTTGGCCTTGAGGAAGACCACGAGGGGGGATAGAAGGGGTGCCTAATGAATGTATTGTATTGATGCCTAACTCAGCATGCCTCTCCTCGAGACATCACTCGCTTTCAGGAAGTTCGGCCCCAGGCTGGCGGGCTAGGCGGAGCATGCCCGTGGGCCCACTTCGAGGGGCCCAGGAGGAAGAGAGCCGGCACCCTACGACACCACCAGGGGATCCACCGTGCGCGGTCCCAGGACCTCGCGCTTGGAGAGGAGGATGGGGTCGAAGGCGCGGAGGGTGTCGAGCAGGGCCTTCCCCTTCGGGGAGAGCTCGAAGGCGATCTTGATCCTGCGACCTTCCCACTTGGCGCCTTGAGGAGCGCGGGTCCAGACCAGGTCGAAGATCTCCAGGCGATGGACGATCCGCTGGAACTCCTGAGGGTGGAGCTTCAAGGACGTCCGGACCTGCTCGTAGGAGCCAACGGCCCCCCCTTCGAGAAGCTGGAGGACCCGGCGTGCCTCGGGGTGGGTGAAGACGTACGCCAGGCGGTTGTCGGTTGCCAACATCACTACCTGTGATGTGGCATGGGGTATATACGCTCTCCCCAAAGGCTCGAGCGTGAGGTTCTCTGCCATCGCTGGAGCGTGGCAGGGGACCGCGGGGCGTCAGATGATACGGAAGTCAGGGCCCTTGTCCAGCCGGATGAGTCGTTGGGCGACGAGCAGAACCTTGCGGGCGGCAGATCGTCCGTGCCCACGGAGGCGTGGGTACTTGCGAGAGAGCGGGCCCGAGATCCAGCACAGGTCGAGCCCATTGCAAGTGCGGGTGCCCGCGCGGGCGATCCCCTCGTTCGTCTCTTGGTGGTCGGGATACTCCCGATTGAGGTAGGACCGGAGCCATGCGGCCTCCGGCTCGGTCAACGTGAGCCTGACCTTGTTCCCGGACTCAGCTACCGTCTCACGGTAGGTCATCTCGGAGTAGGGCTTCTCGACCATCTCCGTGGAGATGGGCTCATGGGGGACATCGGTTTCGGTCCCGCGTAGAAGTGAACGATGCTTCCGAGGGCCACCTTGCGACCAGCTCACCACCCCTCAATGCTGATGAGGGGGAGCCGCGACCTCCGCCCATGTCGACTCCGGCCCCCTGGGTCATCATGCGGGTGACCCGACCGGCGCGGGGGACCCTTCAGCTCCCCAAGGTCGTCGCCGGGATGATCGGGTTGGACACGGGGGCCCCTCCTCCCTCGAACCAGATCGCGTTCTTGGACCGGGGTCCGGGGACCCTGCGGGTCGTATCGCTGACGAGGTCCATGACGCTGGCCAAGCGAGAGCGGCGGACGGGGCGCGTCCTCGACACGGTGACGCCCACGAACCGCCTGCTCTACAACCTCCCTCGGTCGGTCGAGCAGCACCTCGGGTTGCGGCGGCTGGCGGGTGCTCCCGAGAAGAGCCGCGAGATGCTGGACGGGGTCGCTTGGCTGGTCCCGGCGAGCGAGTGGGCTCGCTACACCGCGCCGATGAGGAGGGAGGGGAAGCCCCGGTGGAAGGGACGGTCCCCGGCCCACGTCCATGCCGTGAGCCAGGTGATCCCGAACCCGTTCCCGGGGCTCAACGAGCCAGAGATCAGGATTGCGCCGAGAGGCGATAGGGAGAAGTCCCGGAGGGCCATTCGCGCCCCAGATGCCCCTCTTCGGCAAGCCGAAGCCCCCAACCCCTCTTGCGCCTGAGAAGCAGGCCGACGTCGAACGTCTCGGGAAGGAGGCACTCCTCCTCGAGGCACGGCTGAACCGCCCCATCACGAAGAACGACCTCTTCCTGAAACTCCACATCCCGTACGAACTCCTCGACCCTGTAATCGCGGCCATCGGGAGGGACGTTCGCGTGGACCTCGCGCGGCTCGGAGGACAGGACCGCGACCGGCTGGAACGCGAGAGCCATGATGTAATCGTCCGAGGGCTCTCCGAGCGGGCGAAGACCATCGAGAAGAGAGGGCTGACGCTAGCCGATGTCGCGGCTCTCAGTCCACCCCAACGGTCGCTCGCGGATCTTCAGCGCCTCTTCGGCTACATGAGGGCCGTTCTGGAGCTCAAGGAACTGCCCCCGCGCATCGCGATGCCGACGGAGGTCTCGCGCCTGCTCCCGAGGGCATCCTCGCTTCCTCCCGAGGAGAGAACCCCCTTCCGCCTGGTGAGGGACCTGGGCGTCGGGCTCTACACAGCGAGGCTCGTGAAGGCGGCGATGGGGTGAACGCGTGGCGACACCCCCCCTTCCCTTCTCCGCCGACCCAGAAGACGCGTACCGCCGCCTCATCGAGGCGTTCGAGCCTTGCATCCTTCCCAGGTCCCGACCTTGGGTGAAGGAAGCGGTCCGACGGTCGTTCACGCCCGCGGAGGCGGTCGCACTCGTTCAGCGCGCCGAGGCGAAACCCAACCGGTCCGGCTTCGGCTACTCCGTCTGGTCGACCCAGGTCTTCCTCGCCAGTCCGGGGGCGGAATGGTGGCACGTTCTCCGACGGGCGAGCCTCCTCAGGGTTCGGTCGGGGGACCCTGTGACGGATGAGGATGTGCGGGTCCAGGCACTCCTCGTGAGGAACCTGAGCTTCGCCTACCCCGTGACGGTGATCCTCGCTACTGTGGTACTCGCCTTCGCGTTCCTCATGGTCTTCCTGAAAGTTACCGGCCACCTCGCCCTCGACTTCGTGACCACCGAGGAGGGCCTCGGGTGGCTGGCCTTGCTGGGCTCTCCCTTCACCTTCGCCTTCGATCGCTGGAACCTGAAGCGAAGGAGAAAGGTCCAGGGCACCTGGCAGGACCCCGAGGCGGTGCTGTCGATCCTTCGGAGCGTCCGAGCTGGCGCACGGTCGACGGACCTCATCACGCCGGAAGGCGACCCTTTGACCTTGAGGAGGTGAACGATGAAGGTCACACCCCAGGAGGACGGACTGCATGTGGCCGAGGGCCTCCTCTCGAAGAGGGAGAAGGTCGTCCCGTGGAGCTGGCTGGCGGTGGTTCGCGATGAGGGCGGGCCTCTCTCGAGCGTCCGGTTCTTCTATCTCGACCCGGCCGACCCCGTCGACAAGAAGGAAGTCGAGCCCCCGCGAGCGGAAGTCGCCACAATCCTGCGACACCCCAACTTCCCGCGCGAGCTCGTCCTGCCAGAGACGGCCAAGCGGTTCAGATTGGAGGCGGGACTGGCGGAGACGTTCGGGCCTCCGCTGGGTTCGCCTTGTGTTCCAGGGCCGAAGGTCTCGCTAGGGAGGAAGAGCCCCGATGATCTTCTCGTCGGGTTGGTCCTCAAGACCTTCCCGAAGGTCCTCCAGGAGGGGTTCATGGGAACGACCGATGTGGCCCCTTTCGACCGGGGGGTTGCCTTCCCGAAAGGGAGTGACGGGAACGAAGTCGCCCGCTGGGAGGCCATCTCCCCCTCGCGGATGCCCGCCCCTCACGGGGTCTACTGGATCTCGCTGTTCGGCCCGGTGGATACGAACAGGATGTACGGCTTCGCGCTCACGCTGGAGCAGGCGCGCGCCTTGGTCTCGCATCCGTCCGCGGCGGTATGGGACCTCCCCGACGCGGTCTACGCCGCGCTCAACGCGGGTCGTCCGCAGACACCTCTCCGGTCAAGCTGACGAGCGTCCGCGAGCCGCCCGAACCCCCGAGTCGGACCTCCCGCTGGACGAGCCCCTTCCGCTCGAGCCCGACCACATGCCGCCACAGCCGGGCCGGGGTGGGCGCGCGTATCCCCGAGGAGGCGCACGCTTCGGCGACGCGGCGGCGCAGCTCGCCTGCCGTGAGGCTGCCGCTCGTGGTCCGCAGGACCTCGAGGATGGTCTGACCGAAACCCTCGGCGTCCCGACCGTGTCTCGGAAGCGAAGAGGGGAGGGCGACGTCCTGGAGCTCCACCCTGAAGGAGCCCCGAACCTCGGCGCGCGCACCCGCCTCCGCAAGGAGGTCCCCCACCATGGCGAGGCCCCAGCCACTTGCGACCGTGAGGTCGGCCCAGGCGCGCAGGACCTCGGGCAGGGGTGGGGTCTGGAACGCGAGGGCCGCCCGTGCTCGGAGCGCCTCGAGGAGGTCGACAACCTGGAGGGGTGGGACGGCGACGCGGACCGTGTCAGCGACCTCGGGGACGATCTCGCGGCTCCCGGAGGCCACCAGCAGGAGCGGAGGGAGACCGTCGGTTCCCTCCGGGAGAACCTCCTGAGGTCGCGCCAGGGCCCGGGCAACGCGGCCGAACTCCGCCGTCGCGTGGACCTGGTCGAGCCAGACGACAGCGGGCCTCCCGAGCGACCGTAGCCGGCGCAAGAGGAGCATCGAGAGGAACTCCGTGGAGGCGCCGCCGAACTGGATGGCGGGGTCGATCTGGTGGAAGAGCGCCTTCACTAGCAGCCCCGGGGTCCGGCACTGGGACGTGTCCGCGCGAAGGACGACGGAAGAACGGCGTCCGAAGAACCGCTCTGAGAAGGTCGCGACCGCGCACTCCGCGATTGAGGAGGTTCCCGAGCCGCGGGGGCCCACTACGGACACGGCCGCTCGGTCCCCGCCCGCCAGCGCGTTCCGAACCGTTTGCTCTTGGACCGCCAGGAGCTTCTCCCGGCCGACGAGCAGTGGTGCCTTCCATGACCGCTTGATGACCCGGGAATCGCGCCAGAGACCCCGAGGCCGGTCTTGGAAGACCCCCAGGTCGTT
>JAJYEA010000102.1 GCA_021790425.1 Thermoplasmata archaeon
CGAGCTGAAGCCGCGTCTCTGGTCACGGTCTGCCATGGACGGGGAGGGCTACTCTCGGTCCCCTATATACCCTTTCACTCAACGGGCTCGGGCATACTCCGCGAGATGGCGGCGGCACCACCGCAGGTCCTCCCGGGTGTTCACGTTGATTGCCACCCAGGGATCGTGGAACAGGTACGGGCGGCTTTCGTCGGCCCCCCCTTTTGCGACAACATTGATTCCCACGAGGCGGGTGGGAGACCCGCTCACCTCGGGGCCTTCCCACTCCACGCGCCCCGGAAAGCGAGGGAATGTCTCGTTCTCGGGCACCACTCCCGCCCAGTTGTCGACCTTGCGCTCCACCTGGGCGAGGAACGGTCGCAGCGTGTAGGGGCGCAGGAAGGGGAGGTCCGCGGAGACCGTGACGAACGCCGGGAACCGGCGGAGGAGGGCTCGAACGTCCGCAACGTACCCTCGGCCCGAGGTCTCGAGCACGGGAACCCCCAGGGCACCACAGAGCTCCTGGGTCCGAGGTGTCGACACGGACGTGGCGACGTGAACGCTCGTGGCGCCCGCCCCGCGAAGGGAGGCGATCACCCGCTCGATGAGGGTCGTCCCTCCGAGGCGCATGAGCGGCTTCTCCTCTCCCGGCCTGAGCCCCAGGCGCCGACCCGCGCCCCCGGCCAACACGACGCAGGGGATCCGTGCCGTCCCCCGATGCCCGGAGGTTCTCTTCGGCATCACCAACCCAGCGGACGGAGCGGAAGGAGTGCCACGAAGAAGAGGGCCACGGCGAAGGTGATCTCGTGGGCCGCCCCCAGGGCGTCCCCCCCGACCCCTCCCAGCTTCCGGTTGGCGACGCTCGCCACCCACGCACTCACCCAGAGCCACGGGACGATCAGGGCCACGAGGATCCCCCAGGCGGCCATCGTGACCACGAGGGTGATGGCCGCGGCAAGCAGTACGCCACCGAGGTCCTTCCGGGCCACGAAGGCCCGGGCGATCCGCGAGCCGGCGTCCGGGCGGCCCACGTGGCCGGCAATGACCATCGCCATGTTGGCGGAGACCTCCACCCCCACCATGAACGGAAGGAAGGTCTCCAGCGCGACCTTCCAGCGCCGGAACTCGAAGAGGAACCCGAGGCCGGGCCGGACGATGGGAGGTAGGGAGAAGGGCCCGCCCCCGACCACGATCCCGACCGTCACGAGGAAAAGGACCACGGCGATGAGTCCCCCCACGCCCACGTGGGGGTCGCGGAGGATGGCCTGCCGGCGCTCGGTCCCCCCGCCGGCCATGAGCGAGTCGGCGAAGTCGCTCAGCCCGTCCGTGTGGAGCGCGCCCTTCACCACGAAGTAGCCCACGAGGAAGGCCACGGCGGCCCACAGGCGGGGAAGGAGGACCAGGAACGCGGAACCGAGGAGCCCGAGGAGGAGCCCCGTGACGATCCCTGCGACCGGGAACCAGGCAGCCGTCCCGGCCAGCTCCTCCGGGGTGAGCGAGGGCCCCGGAAGACGGGAGAGGAACGCCAGCACTCCGCGAAACCGCATGCGACCCACTGCGAGAGCAGGGCCGGGCAGTTATGGCGTACGTGACCCGGTGCTCCGGCCACGCCGACGCCCGCACTCTTGGCCCAAGCGTCCCGCACGGACAGACCCCTGTGCGGCATCCGAGGCACCCATGCGAAACGGTTTTTCCCCGACGGGCGGTTGGGGCATCCGATGCCTGCCGCGGACGGCCCCCGGTTCGTGATACCTCCCCTGGATGAGCGGGCGCGCTCGGCCGCGCACGAACGGTGGGCGAACCTCACCAAGCCGGAGGGGAGCCTGGGCCGGCTCGAGGAACTCGCCGAACGGCTCGCGGCCATCCGCGGTTCCCCCACACCCTCGTTCCGGCAACCGGGCATCCTGGTCTTCGCCGCCGATCACGGGGTGACCGAGGAGGGGGTCTCCGCCTACCCCAAGGAGGTCACCTCCGGCATGGTGGAGAACTTCCGCACCGGCGGCGCCGCCATCAGCGTCCTCGCTCGCCTGGCCCACGCCCGGCTCGCGATCGTGGACGTGGGAGTCGATGGCCCCGAACCCGCGGAGGGCAATGGGCTCTTCGTGCGCCGGGTAGCGCGGGGAACGAAGAATCTTCTCAGGGGCCGCGCGATGACACCCGAGCAGGCACACCGGGCCGTTTCCATCGGCGCGGAGATCGCCGAACGGCTCGTCGACGACGGCGTGGACCTCGTGGCCGTCGGGGACATGGGGATCGGCAACACCACCCCGTCGAGCGCGATCACGGCCGTGCTCACGGGACGACCCCCGGAGGAGGTCGTGGGCCGGGGCACGGGCGTGGGAGACGCCGCGTACGCCCAGAAGGTCTCCGTGGTTTGTCGGGCCTTGGAACTCCATCACCTGTCGGCGGACAGGCCCTGGGACGTCCTCGAGGCGGTCGGGGGCTTCGAGATCGGGGCGATCGCGGGGGCCTGCCTGGCCGCGGCCTCCCGCAGGGTCCCGGTGATCCTCGACGGTTTCATCAGCACCACTGCGGCCCTGTGGGCGTCGCGGCTCGAGCCCGCCGTACTCCCCTACCTGGTCCCATCCCATCGCTCCACCGAGCCCGGTCATCGGGCGGCGCTGGCCACCCTCGGACTCACCCCCTACCTGGACCTCGACCTCCGGCTCGGAGAGGGCACAGGTGCCGCGCTCCAGATCCTCCTCTGCGAGGCCAGCACGCGGCTCCTCGGAGAGATGGCCACCTTCGAAGAGGCCGCGGTCGCTCGCAAGAACCCGCTTACGTGAGGGGGGAACCCCCGGGTACCGTCCCGGGGAACCGTCGTCCCAACACCGACAGGAAGCGTTCGGTGGTCGCGTCGTCCGCGACGGCGAAACGGATGTGCTGCGGCAGGCCGAGCGAGGTCAGGTCCCTCACGTGGAACCCCTCCCGCCCCAGGGCAGCGGCGGCGCTCCGGGCGTCCCCGACCGGGACGCAGAAGTAGTTCGCCGCCGACGCGTTCCGGAGCTCTCGGCGCGTTCTCGCCGCGGTCCGCTGGACGCGGCGCAGCGTACGCCGGGCCCAGGCGGGGCGCTCCAGCGCAAGGAGGCCGAGATGCCGCGCGAACGGCCCCACGTTCCAGGGAAGGATCTGGCACCGTAGGCCCTCGAGCACGGGGGCGTCACCGATCGCGTGTCCCAGAGGAAGACCCGGGACCCCGAGGGCCTTCGACCACGATGCGATCGTGAGGAGGTTCGGGCTCCGTCCGGCCGAGCTCTCGCCCCCGGCGACAAAGGGCAAATAGCTCTCGTCCACGACGAGAAGGGCTCCCTTCCGCTCCGCGGCCTCCCACACGGGCGCCAAGGAGTCGGTCGGGGTATACTCGCCGGTGGGCGTCGCGGGGTTCGTGATCATCACGAGCGCCCGCCCCGAGACCGCGGCCGCGAGGCGCTCGGGGTCCAGGCGGAGACCCGGCATGCGGACACGGCGGGTCCGGGACCCCACGGAGGCCCCTGTCCGCGCGTACTCCTCGTACGTGTACTGGGGGAGGACCAGGCTGCGCCGGGGGCCGTAGGCCGCCACGGTCGCCCGGATGAGCTCGGAGGCGCTCCCCGCCACGAGGAGGCGTTCCTCGGGGACGGAGAGGGCGCGGGCGAGCCCCACCGTGAGCCGCCGCTGCTCGCGGTCCGGATAGTGCGTCACCTCAAGGAGGGCCCGGGAGACCGCCTCGCGCAGATACGGGGGCGGGCCGTAGGGATTGACCGAGAGGGAGAGGTCCACACCTGGGGATCTGCTACTGGACCGGTCGGGGTCCGGAGGAGGCATGCCCCCGTGGGGAACGGAGGGTATCCGGCGCGGATCGACCACCGCGGCAGGGAGCACCGCGCGGCGGTTCCTCGGGCGTTCAGAGGAGGTAGGTCCAGCCCACGTAGGTCAACACCCCCAGCAGGAGCAGTGCGATCCCGAGCGAGACCGTGGCGGCGCGTCGCACGATCGCAAGCGCCCGGTGCACGTCGTCCGCGGTCGGCCCCCGGGCATCGGGATTGACCACGTACGAACCGCGGCGCTCCAGCCGGACCCCTAGCACGGCGGAGATCCAGAGGATAGTGGCAGATATCGTTTGGTCCGGGTCGGCACGCACGACCGCGGGGACCCGCGCTCCCCGCGCCGGACCGACGCCCCGGAAGAGGAGGGCCGCGAGCCGGTCCGGGAGATAGTTGGCCGCGTGGTCCATCGTGGCGGAACATCGTCCCACGTACCTCCAGTGGCGGTCCCGGTGCCCCACCAGGGCATCGAGCGTGTTGATCGCCCGGTAAGCGACCATTCCGGGGAGCCCGAAGAGTCCGTAGTACGTGAGGGGCGAGACGACGATGTCCGTGGTGTTCTCCGCGGCGGACTCGATCAACGCGGAGTGGAGGAGCCCCGCGTCGAGCTCCTGGGTCGGCCGGTTCACCACCCCGGAGACGAGCGTACGCATCTCCTCGAGCCGCCGTCCGAGGGGCCGCTCGCAGAAGCGCACCAGGGTCCGGAGCGCGAAGAGCGACTTGAGCCACAGGGTGGTGCCGACGAGATAGACCACGACCAGGGCGACGCCGAGGAACGGCGGGCCGAGATCGAACGGAACCGGTCCATGACCCGAGACCGCCGCGAGTGCCCAGCCCCCGACGGCCCCGACCCACACGATGGCCAGCAGAGCGAAGCCCCCCACGAGCGCGAGCCACAGGAACGTGCCCGCGGCCGCCTCCCTCC
>JAJYEA010000033.1 GCA_021790425.1 Thermoplasmata archaeon
GAACTTCGAGGTCGCCACCTTCCGGGGCGCGACCACGGGGGGCGGTCCGCGGGGGGGCGGAACGGCGAGGGGATAGCCCGGAGGGCGGGCACCGGGGGGCGGAGGACGCGCCAGCGGGGCGGACCCCGGCCGGGGCGGGGGTGCGCCGTAGGGATAAGGACGCGCCGCAGGGTTGAGCGGCACGGGGCGATACCCGGAGACCGCAGCCGGCCGCTGGGGGCCGGGAGCAGCGCCCTGAGGTGGGGGAGGCTGGAGGGGATAGTACCCTCCGTACACCTGGGCGTAGGGGTTCGGTTGCTGCGGCGGTTGGGTTCGCTTCCGGGGGTCAGTGTTCGGATTCGCACTCATGGCTTCTCTTTCTCCTCAATCAGCGTCACAGGGTGATGCGCTTCTCCTCCTCTTCGGCCTTCCGGCGGATGCCGCGCCACAGGGAATAGACGGGGATCACGGCCACCGACGCGGTGGCGAGCCCGAGGAACAGGCCCCACGTGATCGTGTCGACGGGGCCGGCGTAGACGATCTGCTGGGCGGTCGTGAGATCGAAGAAGAACGTCAGCGTCTTGTTCGAGGTCAGCGAGAGGAAGTAGTGGAGCGATTGGGATTGGCCCGAGTAATTGACCATGACCTCGTAGTACTGGTCGAGGGTCAGGAAGGCGGGCACGTCGGAGGAGGTCTGGTTCGGGTAGGCGAAGCCGGCGAGGTTCGTCTGGGTGTGGTCGATCCAGGTGGCGTTCGAGAACACCACCGTGGCCCCCGCGGCGTAGGTCCCCTTCGCCTGGTCGAAGGCCTGGACGTAGAAGTAGGTCTTCCCCTCCACGATCGGGGTCGCCCCCTGGGCGGTGTGGAAGGTGTAGGTGGGGGACTTGATGACGCAATGGAGGCCGTCCGCCGCGTCCACGTGGAAGGAGATGGTCACTCCGGGCGGGTACGGTCCCATGTTCGCCAGGTCGTTCGACTGGGTCCCGTCGCCAGTGTACTGGGTGGTCGCGTTCAGCGCGTTGAGAAGGACGGTCCCGTTGCTGATCCCCGCCTGGCCGGCCCGGGTCTCATTGAACGTGAGGTACGAGTAGGCGATGGCGGTGTTCGGGTTGACGCTCTCGATGCTGACGTTGACGAACGACATGGCGGGGACCGCGACGTTCGTCTGGGTGGTGATGTTCACGAAGGGATCGTACGGCGGTCCCGTCGTGAGCGTCAGGTAGTGGGCGAAGGGTTGAGTCGCGTTGCACCAGGTCCCTCCGTTCGAGACGATGTACTGCATCGACGGGCTCCGGATGTAGTTGACCGCCCCGCCCGACCAGTCTTCCCACGCCAGGATGTAGAAGTTGATGGTCGTGACGTTGTTCACGGAGTAGTAGGGTCCCACGCTCACCGAGGTCTGGGAGGCGTTCTCGGGGTAGAAGCGGAGACCTCCGGACGTGGTGTTGGCGTAATTCGTGACCGGGTCGTAGTAGGTCACGTTGTAGTAGATGTTGGCCCCGCCGATCGCATTCCCCGCGACGGAGTTCATCGTCAGGGTGAGGGGCTGGAAGGGGCCCGGGTCGGTGTTGTTGAAGATGTTGGGGAATGCCTTGAGGTTGATGTCGCTCCCCCATCCGCTGAACGCAGGGGGCGGGCTGGCGGTGGTCCTGGACGGCCAGCCCCCGTCCACGAGATACTCCCAGGAGGGGGCGTCGTTCGTCCACCAGGGGCGGGTAGTCGGGGTGAGACAGGGGGAGTAGACCGGCCCTCCCAGCAAGCTGGCCGAGATCGTCAGGTTGAACCAGACGACGCTACCGGGGGGGAAGTACTTCTGGTCGTTGAGGAGCCCCATGGCCGAGCCGTTCGCGATGGGCAGGTTCCACGTCCCGGGCGCGTTGGGGGGAATCGGAATCCCCGACTGGTTCATCCACCACTCTCCCCAGACGGTCAGCACGACCCCCACGAGCGTGTCCGCGGGGTTCGTCGGGGTCACGGTCACCGAGATGGCGCGGGCGTAGGGGGAGACGTTCTGGATGGCGTACGAGTTGGAGGCGGACATCACCGTGGAGAATTCGGTGTTGTAGGGGGCGAAGGTGACGGTGAAGTCGTTGTAGTAGTTGGCCGAGTTGGTCGGCGAGTTGCAAGCGAAGCCGCCGATGGGGCTCTTCGGCGAGGGGGCGCTCACGGCCGCCTTCGGCACGAGCGCCGAGGACCGCGTCGGGGTGGGCGACAGGTGCGGGGATGCCGTGGCGGACGGAGCGGTGGCGGTGATGGCGGGAAGGAGCGCCAGGCTCGCGAGCACCGTGAGCAGTGTCACCAGGAATACCACGGAGGCTCTCATAGGGTGATCCTCTTCTCCTCCTCTTCGGCCTTCCGGCGGATGCCCCGCCACATCGTGTAGACGGGCCAGACCATCGCGGACGCGGCGAGAAGTCCCAAACCGGAGAGCAGGTACATGTAGCCCGGGGTCACCGAGTGCGAGAAGGTCGGCGGGGGCGCCGGGACGTTCAGGGAGAACAGGATGACGTCCTTCACTTCCTTCACGATCCAGTTGGCCCCGGCGGCGAGCACCTTGTCCGTGGTCATCTGGTGGGTCAGGAAGATCTGCACCCGGATCCCGTGCGTCCCGTTGAGCGTGCCCGCGGCGGAGAATCCCGCCCAGTGCACGGTGATCGCGTAGGTGGCGTTCGCGGGCAGGAAGGTCGGGGTGAACTGCTTCCCGGTCACGTTGGGATAGGCCATCCCTGCGAAGGTCTGCGTCTTGATCGTGACGGCCCCGTCCTCGCCGATGATGGAGACGTTGGCCCCGGTGACCCACGCGTCGGACCGGTTGTCGTAGACCTCGACATAGAAGAACCCCTCGTTCGCCGTAGGGTTCACGATGGTCGGGACGTAGAAGTGGTACCAGTGGGAGCTCAGGGTGGTCTGGTTGGCGTCCCAGACCTTCACGTAGAACGAGACGTTCGAGCCCATAGGCAGGGCCTTGAGGTTCAGGTACCAGTAGGCGGAGACGATCCGGTCCATCGACATGACCACGGTCTGCTGGTAGCCGGACGAACTGAAGTTGATGTGGGCGACGAGCCAGGCCATCTCGAGGGGGACGCTGCTGTTCCGGGAGGCGATCGAGATGTTGAGGACCGTCCCGATGGGAAGGCCCGGGTAGGTCCCGTTGTCGAGGCCGTCCGGGGTCTCGTTCCCGATGTATCCCGGGTCCGTGGTGAGGTTGATGTTCTGGACGAAGGTGGTGCCGGGCGGGAAGATGCCGGAGGTGTTGGTGACCTCGCTGAAGTTCTGGCTCACGAGCGCGTCATCGTACCCGTCCCAGGCGGTGATGTTGAAGTCGACGGACGACCCGGCGTTCTGGAAGAAGGCCGCCGGGATGGAGACGTTCGCGCTGAAGGTCGGCCAATGCTGGTACGGCTTGAATCCCGCCGACCAGGTCCTCCAGAAGGTACCGTTGGGGTAGTAGGCGGTGAGGGCGATCGAAGCCCCGCTCATCAGGGCCTTGGTGTAGTTCTGGGCCGTGGCATTCGTCTGCAGGGAGACCACGACCGGGGTGTTGACGCTCGGACCGCCTCCCGGCGGGTTCATCGTGGTCTGGATGTTGCACCGGAAGGCAGCCGCCGAGGGGTTCTGCCCCAGCAGGGGGCAGTTGATCGAGTTGGCGGTGGGCGCGTTGGGATAGCAGGGCTCCCGGGGGAAGCACGACGACCCGGCCCAGAACCAAGCCCCGCCCACATAGTAGGTGAAGGGACCGCCGAAGTTCTTCTGGGTGGAGTTGGTATAGCCCGTGTTGTTCGATCCGCTCGCCTTGGTGGAGCTCACGCTCCACTGCACGTAGGACCCCGCCGGGAAGTTCGGGGCCGGCTGGTTGTTGGCGCTCGTGCCCATACCGGAGATGGTGAGCGTGTAGCGGAAGTGGGCCATCAACTTGCCGGGGGCGCCCTGCGGGTTGGTGATGAAGTTGGTGACGGTCTGGTTGACGTAGAGGAAGGCGTTGGGGGCCCAGTTGACGTTGGCATTCGCATGCCAGATGCTGTCGTCGCAGGAGCAGAACCACGGGATCCCGTTCCACTCCACGTCGGTCACGTTAAGGTAGAGGTAGGCGAGCGGGCCCGAGAGCTCCTGGGTCGAGTTCGAGCCACCCCAGTTCTTCTGGAGGTTGTACGTCGAGTAGACGTCGAAGAGCAGGTCGTTCCCCACGCCAGGGTAGTTCGGGTAGCTCGCGTTCAGGTACGGGGCCTGGGGCACCACGTCCGAACCGTTGATGGTGGTCGCATTGAACCCGACACAGATGGTGAGGTTGACCGACCAGCAGGGGAGCGTGAAGTTGGTGGTGTTGCCGTTCGCCCGGATGTCGGGCCGCGCCGGGGCAACGGGCTTGGAAGCGGGCACGACAACGGCGTGCGCGACCGGTGGTGCGCCGGGCTGGGCCGACCCGAGGTTCACACCGGAGAACCCGAGGATGAGCAGGGAGAAAATGACGATGATGATGGGGATTGCGTTTGTCGACCGCACCTCAGATCACTCCATCGTACCAATGACGGCTGGCTCGCCCGAAGGCGACGCGGAGGACCCTGCTCCGGACCGGTGCGCCTGGCTGTGCACGGCCACCATCTTCTTTTGCTTTACTTTCGTGGCGATTCCCATAGCTCCAAAGACTCCGATGAACCCGGCGGTGACGAGCGGGCTCCCGACCGGGGTGGCCACGATCTGGCCCACCAGGGTGGGCTGGGAGACCGAGAGCGTCACCGGCTGGGTGACCGGGCTCATGATCGGTACGTTGACCCCGACAGGGTTGACGACTCCGATCGGGTTGATGACCGGCATCCCCGGGGGCGGGGGTGGCGGAGGCGGCGGGACAAAGACACCGCCCCAGACATCGACTCCCAGAGGCGGCAGCGACGTGTCGTTGTAACTGCTCGAGCTCGGGGGCTGGTAGATGACGGCGGAGTAGGCCGGACCGAAGCTCACCGATGAAGGGGGTAGCGTGCAGAGCGACGATTCTCCGTTCACCCAGGTGTTCGTGTTGGCACAGGCATCGATGCTGACCTGGGTCTTGAAGAGACTGGAGGGGAACGACGGGTTCACCAAGAGCGTGAACGTCACGGACCATACGTCCCCCGGGGTCATGTTGTTGTAGGGCCATCCCCACCCAAAGCCACCGAAGTTCAGTCCGGTGTAGGCGAGTGCCGCACACGCGCCGCTCACCACCTGCTTGGTCAGGTTGCGGTAGCAGTAGTAGGTCGGGCTGACACCACTAGCGAAAGTGAACAGTAGGGTCCCGCCCGAGGCGGGGGGGACGTACTCGAAGTTCGCGCCCTTCACGAACTGTCCGGCGACACCATTGATCGAGGTGATCGGTGGGAAGTTCAGGTTGGTGAGCGCCCAGCCCAGGGAGGGGTCGTTCGCCCATTGATCGTTGAGGTTCGACGGGGTACGCATCGTGTTGGAGAGGTTTCCGGACCCTCCATTACCCTTGGGGGCCGCAGAACAGGTGAAACCGATCCCGGTGTCCGACGACCAGGGCCCCTCCCAGCTTCCCCCGGTGCTCGCCGCCAGGTTGCATCCCGCGGACAATATCTTGTACGCATCCGTGGTCTGATAGCCGTTCTGGACGTAGTCCCGGGAACCGGCCTCCGTCATTCCGTCCGGGAGATTGATCACGTCGATGAGCACCTTCTCCGAGACGGCCAGGTTGATGATGTCCGCGATGGTCTCGCCGGCCGGCTCCGAGAGTCCGCTCCCGTAGGTGTATCCGGGCTCCGAACTCTGGGACGGGTCGGGGCAGCCCCCCGCGTAGTCGTTGTAGGTGGGGCACCAGTCCCCGACGTAGTTCGGGTCCCGGGGCAGGGTAGAGTCCATCAGGATGATCACGTGGTTCGTCGTCGCGTTGCTGATCCAGCCCAGGCCCGACCCGTGCAGGGCGCCGTAGAGTGCCGTGATCATGGAGGAGGAGAGGAAGTTGTCCGAATAGTCCGAGTCCCCGTAGTTCATCGAGGCCTGGATCCAGTTCCCTCCGAAGAGGGTCGGGTTCGGCCAGACCGCATTCGCCATGCCGGTGACCGTGGTCGCGAACTGGGTGGCCTGTTGGAACGTGGAGACGTCCACGTTGTACTCGGATCCATCGCGGTCGTCGTGGTCCTGTCCGACGGTGGAGAAATAGTCCACCATGGAGAACGTGACGTGGGGGTTCGAGACCGCTCCCGTGTTCCGGAGCGAGATCCCCTGGGCGATCTGCTGGATGTTGTTGACCAGGAAGGGAACGCCGTTCGACTCACGGCAGGGTCCCCCACAGGGGGACTGGCCATTCGCCCCGCCCCCATAGTCTCCCGCCGTAGGGTCGTAGACCCCGTCGAACAGGGTGGTTTCGACCACAAAGACGACCTGCACGTACTGGTAGCTGACACTCTTGGCCACCTGGCCGGTGGCGTTCACCCAGAGGGTGATGTTCGCGGCGTCGGGTCGACCTGCCGTGCACTGGTTCGATCCGGGAACGCAGAGGGTGGTGGGGGTCACGCACCCGGATGTCGTGAGGTGCGCGCGCTGCTGCCAGTTCGGCGCGACCCCGTTACAGAATTGCGAGGAGGAGGCGGGAGAAGCCTGGGCGGCCGGGGTGACGGTCGAGCGGACCGAGGTGCTGGGGGCCGCGTGTCCCACGAGGCCCTGCGCGGTGGACGTGGGAGGGACCATCATCACGAGGGCCAAGCTGAACACGAGGGTAAGAAGCGCAACCCCACTGCGGGGCCTAGGCATGCGTCCCCCTCTCATGGATGGCCATGGGAAGGCAAAGCAGGCTTAAAGCCTTTGGCGGGCTCGCCGTGCACCACTCTAAAATACTCTAACGCTTACGGAGTGACAGTGAGGCCCTGCTTCCCTTTTCGATCCTCTCGGCTTGGGGTCTTACTCGGGGTCGGCCTCCTCTTGCTCTCGTCACTGGCGCTTCCCGCGGTCGACGCTCAGGGGGCCGTCGGGCCCACGGGCGTGGCCTCCGCGGCATCCGGGCCGCACGCTTCTGCGGCCCCGAGCGGCGGGGCGCTGGCCGGGTCGCTAGTCTCCGTACCTCTTACAGGAGGGGTCCCGTCGACCTCCTCGCATGGGGCCCGCCTGCCCGGGACGACCCAGGTGGCGATCACCATCTCCTTGGCCGGGAGGGATGCCTCGGGCCTCCGCACCGACATAGCCGGTCAGTCGACCCCAGGATCACCCGACTATGGGGCCACGCTCACGCCCGCCGAGTACGGTTCTCAGTATGGTCCCAACCCATTGCAGGTGGCGCTCCTGGAAACCTATCTCGCGGACCACGGGTTGAGCTACTCTCGGGTGGGGGACATGCTTTCGGTCCATGGGACCGCCCTCCAGATGGAACAGACGTTCTCCACCATTCTCTTCACCTTCCCCTCGAAGTCGGGCACCGTTGAGTGGGCCCCGCTGACCGCCCCCCAGCTCCCGGGCACGGTGGCCGGCGTGGTCTCCAACATCATGGGGCTGAACACCCTGGTCCGGCCCGAGACGTTCCAGAGCTTCCCTCCGGGCATCGCATCCGCCGCCCCGTCCGGCCCGGCACCCCCGGCCCTCCCCGCGGGCACCATCACGGTGACGATCACCACTCCGGCATTCGTCCTGTCGTCGGGCGGAACCACCTACTTCGACCCACCGACCAACGTCAGCGTGGGCTTCACGGCCACCGGCACCCTTCCCAGCGGGGAGACCTGCGCGCCGTGCATCTTCACCTGGAACTTTGGCGACGGGACGGTCGTGAAGCAGTACGTCAACGGGTCCGCCACCGACACCTACGCGCACGCGTACACCCAGGCGGTGAACCTCAACCAGGCCGGCTTCCCAACGATCAGCGTGAACGTGACGGACACCCAGGGCTCCGCGGGCCAGGTCGCCGACACGGTCCTGCCGACGATCTCCCCGCAATGGATGCAGCAGGCCTACGGGGAAGACCCCCTCTTCGCCAAGGGCTTCAGCGGGCAGGGTTCGATCATCGGTCTCGATGAGCTGTGCGACTCGTCCTACGACACCGGCACTTCCCAGTACAACGCGTCGGTCGACGCTTTCTCATCGACCTTCGGACTTCCTATCCCGAACGTGATCTACATCGGCGCGGGCGTGAACTGCCCGTCCGGCGATGGCAGTGCGGGCTGGTCCCTCGAGACGATCCTCGACATGGACTGGGCGCACGCCATGGCCCCGAGCGCGACGCTCGAGGTCTACTTCGGCCAGAGCAGCTCGGGATCCGACATCGCGCTGGGCGACGCCCAGTGGGCCTCCGGCACCTCCGGGGTCTTCGAGGCGTCGAACAGCTGGGGGATCCCCGAGCTCGCGGCCATCTCCGGGCCGGGGGTCGCGGGGCCCTTCGATACCACGTGGTCCCAGGCGGCCGCCACGGGAGTCACCCTCTTCGCCGCCTCGGGAGACTGCGGCGGTACCGACAATGTCTCCGGGTATGCCTCCTACGGCCCCAATGTGAGCTATCCGGCCGACAACCCGCAAGGCGTGGGGGTCGGCGGCTCCATCGTCCAGACCAGCCACACGGGCAGTTGGCTCAACGACTGGGTCTGGAACGGGAGTGCGAGCACGACCGCCTGCCAGAACAATCAGGGAACGGGCGGCGGCTGGAGCAAGGACTACACCACCCCGGGATACCAGAGCGGCATGTCCGGGGCGGGTACCGTCCCTCCCGCGAAATGGCCGATCAAGAAGCCGCGCGGCATCCCGGACGTTGCGATGAATGCCGCCACCTACGTCGACATCGATTATGTGGGCGGGGACACCAGTCTCGGCTATCCCGCAGGGTGGTATCCGACCGGGGGGACCTCCCTCGCTTCCCCCATGTGGGCCGCGACGGTCTCCGTCGCGCTGCAGGCCCTGAACCGGCACTACAACACGACCGCCCCCGGCTTTCTCAACCCGGCGTTCTACAAGATCGGCGAGAACAGCGGTCTCTACCCCACCAGCTTCCATGACGTGACCGGGGGGATGAACACCGACCCCTTCGGGTACCCGGCCGCCACCGGATGGGACCCGACCACCGGGTGGGGCACCCCGAACGCGGCCGGTCTCGTGAAGGGACTGGCCCAAGCGCTCCCCATGCGCTACCCCGTATGGGGGGTCGTCGCGGACTCGGGGACAGGCGCCGGGATCGGGGGTGCCGTGGTCACCGCGAGCAACAACGGCGGGTCCGCGGTGACGCTGTCCAACGGTTCCTTCAACCTCGACCTCGTGAACGGGACGTTCACCCTCACCGCCCAGCACAGTGGATACAACCCCAACACGCGAGGGGTCCGGGTCTACGGGGCCCCGCTCCACGGCCAGAACATCCTGCTCTACTTCATCAACGTCACCGGAAAGGCGTGGGCCGTCACCGGGGCCCTGAAGGCCCAGACCGGGGTACCGCTCCCGGGAGGGACGGTCAACGTGACCGCGGGCCCCATGCAGGGTTCCGCAGGAACGGGTCCCGGAGGGCTCTTCACGCTCTATCTCCTCAACGGGACGTACTCGTTGACGGGGTCGATCCACACCCTGTTTCCCTGGATCAACCCGGCGTTCAATGATTCGACGATCACCATCACGGTGAGCGGCCCGATGAGCAACGTGGTCATCTACCTGTACTACGACCTCCATGGCATAGTGGGCCAGGTCCTCTCGGCCACCACCGGCAAGCCCATCCCCAACGCACAGGTCCTGGGACTCGACATCCTCACGGCCAGCACGGTCGCGAACGCCCAGGGACAGTTCGCCCTGCATCTCCCGACGGGTCCCGCCGCGTTGACCGGGTCGGCGTCGAACTACCTGAACGCGACGGTCTCGCAGTTCGTGAACGAGAACGATACGGCCACGGTCACGATCTACCTCGACCCGGCCGTCATCTTCGTCAACCAGTTCGCGGTGCAGATCCGCGCGGTCGCCCCCGTCAACCTCAGCAACGGTCTCCCCGTGGTCACCGGCTCCGCGTCCATCCCGATCGACCTCTGGGCGAACAATTCGACGACCGGCCTGCCGCAGGTGGGGATCCGAGTCGCCCTGACGAACACCCTGGGAGGGTGGTTCTCCACGTCGGACGCGGTCATCCCCGCCGCCGGCATGGCCCTGATCACCTACCATGCCCCCTACACGACCGTCAATCGCATCGGCCTGCTCAACGCCGCCGTGAGCACTCCCGGTTGGACGGGAGGCAACTCCACCAAGGTCCAGGTCCTCTCCCAGACGAGCGCCTGTGGATCGAGCTGCTGGTACCCGATCCAGGGCTCCGTGCTCTCCACCACGGGGGCCCCGGTCGCGGGGGCCACCGTCACGCTGATGGATTCGACCGGTTCGACGACGAAGAACAGCACCACCACCTCCGCGAAGGGGACGTTCCTGATCTACGCGCACGTCGGGTCCTACACGATCGCCGCGAGCGCGGCGAACTTCCAGACCGCCAAGGCGATCCCGCTCTCCGTGTCGGGCGCCGTGAGCAGGATGCTGATCCTGGTCCCCAACGCGCAGCCGGTCGGGACGGGGGTCGGTTTCGTCTCGGTCGAGCTCTACGTGATCACGGCGCTGCTGGGGGTGATCCTCGCCATGACGCTCCTCCTGCTCTACCGTCGCCTCAAGGAGAAGCCGCCCGTGGAGCCCACGGAGCCGGGTTCGGCCGAGAAGGCCCCGATCGACGCGAGCGCCGAGATCTTCCCCGCCATGCCGGAATCCCCTTCATTGCCTCCTCCCGGGAACGCGCTTCCGCCCGGACCACCGCCCGCCGCGGGACCCGTACTTCCCCCTCCCGCCTCATCCGTCCCTGGCACCACGGGAGACTCAAACCCGGCGAAGCCAAAGTAGGTCACCATGCACAAGAAGGGCGTCTCAGGAGCCGTAGCGATAGCGATCGTCCTCGTCCTCCTCGGGTCCGGCTGGGCCGGTCTGGGCCTGGCCGGGGCGTCCCCCGCCAGTGACCACGCTTCCGCCTCGCGGACCGCCGTTCCCGGAGGATCCGCCGCGGTGGGCTCCCCGAGCTCGGCGCGCCCCACCGTCTCCATGGCCCACGCGCTCTCCGCGCTGACCCACCCCCTGGCCACCACCCCCTCCGTCTCCTTCGTGGCCGGGGTCGGGGCGTTCACCAGCGATCCGAAGGTGGTGAACAACACGGGGATCAACGCGACGATCGACGTGCCCACCGTCTTCACCCCGCCCGCGAACGCCTGCTTCACGGTGTCCTACAGCGGGTTCAGCGGCCAGATCTGCGCCTTCCTGGGGGTCGAGGAGCCGCTCAACGCGACGAGCACGATCGGGATCGGAGTGGTGCTGACGGTCCTCCCCTCGCTCGGCTACAAGGTCTTCCCGGTCGGGATCCTTCCCGGCAGCGGGAACGGGTCCTTCGTGATCGACATGACCAGCAAGACGGGGCTCCCCGGGGGAACCTACGACTTCTCCATCGTCCATCTCACCGGTGATCTCTGGAACTACGCGTACAACAACGCGAACCTCAACAACACCCCGTCGTACAACCTCAGCCACCCCGTGGCGGTGGGGTTGAGCAGCTCGAACCGGAGCCTGGTCGGGGCCCCGGCCGAGGCCCTCTTCGAGCTGGGGAACACCTCCTTCACCCTCCCCCAGACCCTGGTCCCCGAGGCCATCGGGATCGAGCTCAACGGCACGACGAGCACCTCCTACGAGCCCGTCAGCGGGAACGCGCTCCTCCTGAACGCGAGCTTCCTCATCGGGATCGAGGGCCATAACCAGTATTCGCCGCTCGCCGGGGATTCCGTGATCGAGGGCGGGAGCCTCTCGACCGTGCCCTTCCCCGGACAGTTCGCCGCTCTCTGGGGGAACGCCGCCCCCCTCGGGGTCATGACCCCCCAGACCGCGGCCTACACCACGGAGAGCGCCGTCGCCGGGTCCACCGGTCTCCGGTTCAACGTGACCATCCCCACCACCTCCGAGGGCAAGGGGCAGGCCGAGCTCCTCGTGGCCCAAGAGCCGCTCAACGGCTCGGTGGAGATCGGGGTCGGGGTCGCCTTCGTCGGGACGGCGGCCTATCCCTTATACTCCGTCCGTACCGGGCTCGCCACGCCCTCGACCTACATCGATGGGAACCTCTCCCTCGCCTCCGGGACGTCCGTGACCCTCGCCGCGCAGGCCGTGGCGGGGGGAGCGTGGCAGTTCACCGAGAACGGCCAGCCCATCGCGAAGACCTCCTCGGGCGCCGGGAACGGGACCGCACCGATCGGGCTCGCCTCGGCGACGGCCTTCGTCGGCAACAGCTTCTACCCGGCCTCCGTGCTCTATTCCGAGTCCACCTTCCCTCTCCTCGCCCTCTTCGGGAACGGGACGCTCGCCAGCGTGAACGCCACCACGGCGCTCTCCTTCGACATGCCCGGCCGGGGCTGGGCCACGCCGGACTACGCCTTCGACTACAACTGGGGAACCACCTTCAGCACGGAGGGCAACTGCCAGTTCACCGTCACCTGCACACCCGGCGGGATCCCGCAGGGTGACGCCCTCCTCGGCGATGCCCTAGCCCACCCGGGCTCGGGGGCCGGCTCCGCCCTCTGGGAGGGGGTCCTCCACCTCACCATCACGGCCACGCCCTCCGTGGTCCTCTCGAACGGCTGGGAGACCGTCGTCGCGAACCTCTCCTCGGGCCTCGCCCCGCCGGCCTCGCCCGGGCTCTGCGTCGTGCTGAGCAACGCCACCGGGTGCCTCTATTCCTTCAACCCCACGCCGAGCCGCGCTTCCGGCAACTGGGAGGTCTTCAACTCCACCTTCCTCGCCTTCACCGTGCACCCGGCCGGCAACATGACCATGGGCATCACCGTGCTCGCCACTCCCTTGTCCGCCTATCTGTCGGCCAACGCCAGCACCTCGGTCACGGTCACCTCCCCCACCCTGACGGTGCAGGTCACGACCCCCTCGAGCACCATCCTGGCCGGGCAGTCCGCGCCGCTCTCCATCTGGGTGAACTCGACCGCGGGCACCCCGGTGACGAAGGCGTGGGTGAACGCGAGCGGTCCGGCGGCGGCCAACCTGACCTCCGTGGGCGCGGTCTACGTCGGCCCCGGGCACTTCACGGACACCCTGAAGACCCAGGCCACGCTGACGGCGAACACCGTCCTCACGATCACCTTCACGGCGGTCAATCCGGACGACTTCACCGGGTCCCAGTCCGTCTCGATCACGGTGAATGCGCTGCCGCTCCTCTCCGTGGCCCTGGCCACCTCCGCCCCGTCCTCCGGGGTCGCGAGCGGCGGGAAGCTCTTCATCAACGCGAGCGTGACGGTGAACGGGCAGGCCCAGAGCGGCGTCAACGTCACCCTGCTGATCAGCCCGGGGACCCCGTCCTGGTCGGGCACCACGTGGGGTCTCACGGACGCGAACGGCCAGGTCGCCTTCCTGCTGACGGCCCCGACGGTCTCCTCGAAGACGAGCTTCAACATCTCGGCCGCGGCGACGCTCTCGGGGGACCGGTCGGGCGCGGGCTCGGCGAGCGTCCCGGTCAATCCGCCGTCCTCCCCCGCCCCCTCCGGCGGAAGCTCGAACCTCGAGCTCTACGCCATCCTCGGCGTGATCGCGGTGGTCGTGATCGTGGGCGCGGTCCTGATGCTCCGCCGGAAGAAGACCGCCCCGTCGTCCGGGGCGGGCGAGGCCCCGGCGTACCCGCCGGCCGAGGGCGAAGCTCCCCCCCAATAGGTCTTGCACCGCGTTCCGGTCGTGCCCGCATCCGGGTCTCGATAGGGTGGGGGTCCCGTGGCACCCTCGGCCCACGGTGAGATCGCGGACGGTGTCCCGGTGCCACTCCGCGCCCGGAGCGGCCCCGTTCGCTCCACGGGAGCTCGAGGATCGATCGCGTTCCTAGGTGGGATCCACTGGAAAAGAGAGTGAAAAGGGTTCGCTCCCTCCGGGAGGTCCCGGAGGGAAGCGGGCGTTTCGGTCGAAATAACGGAGAACGTCCTAGACGTTCTTCATCTTGGCCTTGGCCACGTACCCCGCCTTGTCGAGGTAGTACATGTACCCGGACTCACGGGAGAACTTCTCCGTGCCCACCTTGGCCTTCTTTCCCCGCTTGTTCATCTTCATTGGCGACTTCCACATATAGCCATCCTTTCCGAGATAGTACAGATAGCCGCCTTCCCGTTTAATCTGCTCCTTTCCTATGCGCGATCCCATGGTGGGCACCCAGTATAGGGATTAGCGGGGGAGTATTTCAAACCACCGTTGGTACCGCCGTGGTACCGGCGTTAAGCGGTTTTGACCATTTCCGCGACCTTGGCCAAGGCCTTGAGGTCGCTCTGGGTGTCCGCGTCGTGGTTCACGACGGCGACGAGCAGGGCCTTCTTGCCGCTGCCCACGATGAGTGTCTTCGAGTCGGGTCCCTCGACCACGATCTGGTCCGGCGGGGCACGGGACAGCTCGGTGTTGGCCGTGGCGGCCGCTCCGAGGATGGTGGCGCACATGATGGCGAAGGTTTCGGTGTACACACCGTTCGGGACCTCGGCAGAGAGGACCAGCCCGTCGCGGGAGACCAGGGCGCAGGCATGGGCCTGCAGATCCTCCTTCAGCTTCTTGATCACCGTGTTGACGTCCTCCGCTACCATCATTCTCCCTTCCTTTGCTGTTTCCCTTTGGTCAGGCTACCTTGACGAGAAAGCGACAGAAGTTCCCTCCCGCACTGGCACACTCCTCTTCAAAGCAATTAAGGTGGGTAGAACTCTTGCGTTCATAAAGCTCACGGATGATGCCACGCAGACGGTGGCAGGTCGGGCTTCCCGGTCGCCCTGTCGCTTCGATGCTGCCCTTGACCCGGGCGCCCTCTTCGCGGAACTCGATCTCCTCGACCCAGCCCCGCTCCTTCAGGATCTCGCCGGCGCGCTCGAAGTAGCGCTCCTTCTCCTTCTGGGCCTCCTCGGCGATCTGGATGCCGATGATCGCTCCCTCCCGGAAGAACAGGCCGTGGCAGGCGTTGGCCATGACGCTCTCGTACAGCTCCCGGACCTTGCCCATATCCTCCTGATTGAGCTGAACGGTGCGCATAGCGGGTGGGTCCAACGCGTTTTTGCTTATAAGTCCGTCCCGCAGCTTCGAGCTTGCCACCGCCGATATGTGACGGGAAACCCATTCACTCAGGTCCGCCTTTCTGGAGGGCCATGAGGTCCTCGGTGGAGATCTTCCCGCCCTTCTTGAAGCGCGCGAAGAGGCCCTCCTCCACGTTCGCTCCCTCGACCTCGTCGCCGCCCTCGCCGGGGAGCTTGCGCTTGGCCGCGAAGAGCATCTTCTCGATGTCGCGGACCTCCTCGATCGCGGTGATGTGGGCCTTGTGCTCCTCGTCGCTGGTGGTCCGCACCTCGAGGATCTTCGCCTGGAGCTCGTCCATCTCCCGGCGGAGCCGGTCGACCTCCTCGTAGAGCTTGGCCATCTCCTCGTGGTTCTTCTGGGCCGCCACGGCGAACTCCTCCACGTTCTTGTGGTGGAGCTCGGCCGCCTGGTGGGCCTCCTCCAGGTCCTTGGAGAGCTGGGCCACCTCGGGGTCCTTCTTGAACCGTTCCTCCTGCGACTTGATGTCCCGCTGGATGCGTTGCATCTCGGCGATGAGCCGCTCCTCGGCCTCCTTGGAGAGCGAGCTGGTCATGTGCTTGAACTCGAGGTCCTTCAAGAGGCGCCAGAGCGAGACGTTCCCGCGCCGGACGTCGTGGGCGCGCCGCAGTTCGCGGAGCTTCTCCGAGAGCAGGGCGGCCTTCTGGTTCCCCTCCTCCCGGCCCTTCTTCGCCTCGCGGACGGCCTCGTTCAGACGGTCGCGTTCCTCCCGGTGGGCGCGAGCTTCGTCGCTCTTCGCGCGGAGCTCGTCAAAGAGCGCGCCGCGATGGTCCATGAGGCGGCGAACTTCCGAGTTCTGGACATCGCGCTTCGCGCGATGCTCATCGGCGCGGGAGTTGGCTTCCGCCTTCCGCTTCTCTAGTTCTTCGATGCCGATTGCCATTCAGGTCGGACTCCGCGGAGAACCCCTGTTCGTTTATAAGTCCATCCGGATATAACTTCAGCACCGATGTCGGGACCCCCGAGCACGGCGTCTTCCCCCTCCTCCATGGACCGGTCCACGGCGGGGGACGAGGTGGGGCGCATCTACGGAGACGTGGGCGTCGGCGAGTTCAAGCTCGCCCTGACCCGCCCTCTGGAGCGGGGGGAGTACCTCACCGTGAAGGACGACCGGGGGAAACGGGTGCTCTGCCAGCTCACCCAGCTCGAGCGGAAGAGCGACTTCGGGGCCGAGAGGGCCCGCGATGCGGTCGCCGGGCTCGCCAGCACCGAGGTCACCGACACGCTCTACGGCCGGGCCCATGTCATCGGGTACCGGGAGTCGGGCGTGGTCGAGGTGCCGCAGATCCCCTTCCGGCCGGCCTCCCCCGTCTTCACCGCGGACGAGCACCTCATCGGGGAGGTGCTGGGCCTCCACAAGAGCGACAAGACCGCGGCGTACATCGGCCTCCTGCGGGGCCATTCCCTCCGGGTGGAGCTCGACATCAATTCCCTGGTCCAGCGCCACCTCTCCGTGCTGGCGAAGACCGGGGCGGGGAAGAGCTACCTCGTGGGCGTCCTCCTCGAGGAGTTCCTGCGCCACAACGTCACGTGCGTCATCGTCGACCCCCACGGCGAGTACGGGAGCCTGCGCTACCGCACCGACCGGACCCCGAAGGATCCCGAGCGCTTCGGGGTCGAGCCCGCCGCGTTCCGCGACAAGATCACCGAGTTCTCCCCGGACACCACCCTGAACAAGGAGGCGAAGCCGCTCACCTTCTCCCTGAAGAACCTCGACCCCCGGGAGCTCCTGACCTTCATGGGGTTCACGAGCGTACGGAGCTACGTCGCCCCGCTGAAGAACCTGATGGAGCTCGCCGCCCAGGCGAACCCGGACTTCTCCCTCAAGGACCTCGTCCGCCTCGCCCACGCCCAGTCGGAGTCGGAGGGCAACGTGGCCTACGAGGCCCTCGCCGAGCGTCTCGAGTACCTGGACGAGACGAAGCTCCTGGCCCCCGTGGGGACCTCCCTCCATGAGATCGTGGTCGGGGGCAAGATGACGATCCTGAACCTACGGGGGGTCGCCCCGGACATCCAGGAGATCGTGGTCACGCGGGTCCTGTCGAGCTTCTTCGAGCAGCGCAAGCGGAACAAGATCCCCCCGCTCTTCCTCGTGGTGGAGGAGGCCCACAACTACTGCCCGCAGCAGGGCCAGGCCATCTCCTCCCGGATCCTCAAGACGATCGCGAGCGAGGGGCGCAAGTTCGGCCTCGGGATGTGCATCGTGAGCCAGCGGCCCGCCCGGGTCGACAAGAACGTCCTCTCCCAGTGCGCGACGCAGCTCATCCTCCAGGTCACCAATCCCCTCGACGTCAAGGCGATCGCCCAGTCGGTCGAGGGGCTCACGGAGGGGATGACCGAGATGATCCAGTCCCTGCCGATCGGCACGTGCCTCGTGAGCGGCGGCGGCTTCCACTCCCCGCTCTTCTGCGAGGTGCGGCCCCGGTCCACCCGGCATGGCGGCGAGTCGGTCAACGTCATCCCCGTGTGAGGCCCATCGGGCGAGGGGCTCCGCGGGTGCCGTAGCCATAATATAAGCGTCCGTACTCATTAGAGCCCATGGCATCCCAGAGTTCGTCGGGGTCGTTCAGCGTAGCATCGCTCGCGCTCACAGGCGTCATCTTCCTCATCCTCCTCCTCATCGGGGTCCTCTTCTTCCTCGGCCTGCCGCACCCGAACAACGACTACTACCTCGCGATGCTCGCCACGGGGATCTTCGCCCTCGTCGTCGGGTTGGCCGCCTACCTCGCAAACGCCTTCACCCGGAGCGGGAGGGGGATCATGCTCGCCTCCACCGGCTCCTTCTGGTTCGGCGTGGTCATGCTCCTCGGGGCGGACCTTGCCACGCCCGACTCGGACTTCGGGGGCGCCTCCACGGCGTGGACCCTCGGAGGGTGGAGGATTGTCTTCCTCATCATCATCCTGATCATCGTGGCCGTTGGCCTCGGGGTCCAAATATGGCAGCAATCCGCACAGAAGCAGGTCGAACGGAGAGAGGACTTGAGGGAGCAATGGCGCCAGTCCACCGGCGTGGTCGGTCCGGGACAGCGGAGGCCGTGAGCCCCGCCCGGCTTCGGTGACGAACATGCAGTCCGCTCCTCCTCCCCCACCCCCTCCACCTCCCACCGCCCCCGCAGCGTCCGCGTGCCCCTCGTGCGGCAAGCTCGTGTCCCCCACGGACAAGTTCTGCCCCTCCTGCGGGTCCACGATCCAGGTGACCGGCGCACCCCCGACGACGACGGCCTCCGGGGCGCCGCCCGACATCCGCTCCCGTGTCGAGGGAGACCGCGGGGCCCTGAAGAAGCTCCAGCTCCTCATCCCCGGGTTCCGCGCCTACCGGCAGGGTGAGGACATCCGTGCCGCGGACGCCATCCTCCGGATCCAGGTCGCGGACCGCCTCGCGGCGGCCATGCAGCACGTCGATGCGATCCGCTCGGACATGGCCCGGGAGGGGGTCTTCGCGAGCCTCTCGGACCTCGGGGGACTCCGGTCGGAGCTCCAGCGCATGGAGGGCCAGATCCGCCATGCCGAGCAGGGGTACACCGGGATCTCCCCGGCCATCCGGATCAGCCCCGAGAAGCTCGACCGGCTCTACGAGCGGGACTGGAGCTTCCTCTCCGCCGCGGACACCGTGTCCTCCTCGATCGCTCCAATCGAGCAGGCGGTGGCCGCCAAGAACGGCCCGCAGGTCACCACGCTGGTGAACCAGCTCCGTCAGAGCATGCGGGACCTGGAGAACAACTTCGCCCACCGGATACTCGACATCGAGAAGATACTGCAGTGAGGTAAGCGCATGTTCCATGGAAAAGGTCAGGGGCCCGGCGTAGTGTCACAGAGCGCCTTCGGCGGCGCGGCGACGATCATCTGGGAGGATGCCTACAAGGGACCGAACGTGATGTGGCGGGTCCCCCGCAACATCCGCCTCAACGACAACGTGGTCGTCCGCGAGGACGAGTTCGCCGTCTTCATGCGGGACGGGAAGGTCCTGATGTACATCGACCGCCCCGACCGGTACGCCCTCACCTCGATCAACGCCCCCGTCGTGGGCAAGCTCGTCCAGGCGATCTCCGGGGTCCAGCAACAGGCCGAGGTCTACTATCTCCAGCGGCGGTTCTTCGACGGGAAGTTCGGCTCCAAGGAGCCCTTCCAGTTCCGGGACCCCGACTTCGGGATCGTCAGCCTCCGGACCTTCGGCGACTTCCGGTGGCGCGTGAGCCACCCGGACAACTTCCTCACCCAGTTCGTGGGCTCCTTCGGGGCCGAGTCCTCGGCCGACGTCGAGGACCGCCTCCGCGACCAGATGGTGGTGCTCGTCTACAATGTGCTCGGCCAGATGAAGGAGCAGGGCATGCACGTGACCGACATCGCGGCCCAGCTGACGACCATCGAGCAGGCCGTCCTCGGCAAGTCCCCGGACTTCTTCGACGCCTACGGGATCGAGATCAACCGTCTCCAGGGGCTCTCCATCAACCTGCCGGAGGACGTCCAGAAGGCGGTCGACACGCGCTCCTCCATGGGCGTGCTCGGCGTGAACTACATGCAATACCAGGCCGGACAGGCGATGACCACGGCCGCCGCGAACCCCGGAGCCACGGGGACGATGGCGGGGGCCGGTGTCGGCCTCGGCGCCGGAATGGGGATGGGCTACGGCATGGCCGGGATGATGGGTCCCGGCATGTACGGCGGAGCCCAGGGTCCCAGCCGGCAGTGCCCCAAGTGCGGGGCCCTGGTGCCGGCCGGAATGCAGTTCTGCGGCTCGTGCGGCGCCTCGATGGCCCCGCCCGCTCCCCAGGCGCAACCCGCCCCGGCGGCAGCGACCGTTCCCTGCCCGAAGTGCAATGGCCCGGTGCCGACGACGTCCAAGTTCTGCCCCAACTGCGGTGCCGCCATGGCCCCGGCCGGCCCGAGGACGTGCCCGAAGTGCAACCAGCCCGTGGCGCCCGGCGCGAAGTTCTGCGCGAACTGCGGCAACGCGATGCCGGCGTGAGCCGGATCAGAGGAGCGGCAGGTTCCCGGTCACCCGGTCGATCTCCGCCGTGGCCGCCGGGCCGATCCCGAGCACCGTCTTCGTGCCGGGCGGGACCTCGGTGAGGCCCGCGTCCTCCACGTAGACCGTCCGCAGGCCGAGGCTCGCGGCCTTCTTGCGGAGCGTCTCGAGGTCGGCGAGCGAGGGGACCCGGAGGGCGACCTTCTTCTGCCCCTCGTCCAGCCACTTCTCGAGCACCTTGTCCTTGCGGCTCCGGCCCTCGAGGGTGAGCATCACGGCGGCATGGGCCACCTGGACGGCGGTCTTTCCCGGGGAAAGGCCGAGCTCCGACCGCACGACGAGGACCATCTTCGTCTCGAAGGTGCGCCGGTCGGACATGGGGCCCGGGAGCCCGGGGCCGGTAAAAAGCGTTGGGTCGGCCGGGAGGCCCCCCGGCGGCCACACGCTAGCCCAAATAGGACCGCGCCGTGAGCCCGTCGGAGTTCCTCCGTCACCCGATGGTCGATGCGCGTTCCCCGGTAAAGGTCGACACCCCCAGCGGAAAGCCCCTCATCGTCCGGATGCACTGGGACGGGCACCTCGGTCCGGTCCTCACGGGCGAGGAATCCAACCTGCACATCGTCATCGAGAACACCGATCCCGAGCACGAGGTGAAGGGGACGTTCATCCTCGAGTGGCATTTCGTGCCGCCGTGGGAGGGATTGCAGGTGCACACCACCCACACCATCCCGTTCACCGCCCCTCCCCACCGGACGGTCCAGGCCCCCGTCCCCCACGAGTGGCTCTTTGCCGAGGGGAAGGCCTACTACACGCTGCACGCCTGCTCGATCACGGGCTTTCACCCCCACGAGGTCACCCTGCTCGACCATCCGCTGCTCGCCTTCACCATCCTGGAGCGCAGCACCTACGAGGCGGAGCACTCCCGGAGCGTCACGACCCTCGTGCTGGCCGTCGTGGCCGCGGTCGGGTCGGTCGTCGCCGCCGTGGCCTCGCTCGCATTGGCCGGACTGCTTCACCTATAGTCGATCCTCATCCCCCGGGCCGTCCTGACCTCCGTGGCAGGCTCCGGGTGCCCGCGACCCGGGAGGCAGCGAGGCATCCCTGGGCCGTTCGGGTGTTCCCGGTTCACCGGGAGTGGGCCACCCTCAAGCTCATCATCGCGCTTGCCTAATCCTCTTGCATGCCCCTCGAGGAAGAAACCGGGTCCCTCGAACTCGCGACCCATTCCCGTTCGTTGCCCCTCGCGTTCCTGGTCGACGGAGACAACGCGTCGGCGAGCCTGATCGGAGAGATGCTGGCGGAGGCCACGAAGTACGGCTCGGTCGAGATACGGCGAGTGTACGGGGACTGGGCCTCGGGCAAGCTCTCCTCCTGGCGGAACGTCGTCCAGGAGCATGCGCTCGTCCCGATCCAGCAGTTCGTGGCGGTCTCCGGGAAGAACTCGACCGACAGTGCCCTGATCATCGATGCGATGGACATCCTCCACAGCGGCCGGGTCCGAGGATTTTGCATCGCCTCGTCGGACTCCGACTTCACCCGGCTCGCAACCCGGCTTCGGGAGTCGGGGATGTTTGTCGTCGGGATGGGGCGTTCCCAGACCCCCGCCGCCTTCCGGAACGCGTGCAACGTGTTCGTGGCGACCGAGAACCTGGTGACGTCGGTCGGCGCCGGAGCTCCCCCCGGGGAGAGGTCGGGCGGTACCCACGTGACCCCGTCGCTCGCCCAAGCGACCAAGGAACGCCGGCCAGTATCGGAGGCGTTCGAGCTCATCGACAAGGCGTTCGACTCCGTGGTTGGGGATGATGGGAGTTGCGACCTGGGCGGACTCGGCAACGCGCTCCTGAAGCTGGACCCCGCGTTCGACTCCAGGACCTTCGGAAAGGCGAAGCTGGGAGACCTGCTCGAGACGATCCCGGGAAGGTACACGGTGACCCGCCCTCCTCCCAAGACTCCCGGGCCGGTATTCGTGCGCCGCAAGTCGCCGATGCGACGCTAGCGAACGCCCCGCAGGCCGGTTCGCCCGGCGGCCGGGAAAGCCACCCCCGGGCCCCGCCTCGGGTCCGGACGGAAGCCCGGCTGCCGGTCACCCGACGAACAAGGACTCGTAGCGGTGGTCGGTCACCTTGCGGAGGCTGTCGACCCGTTCGATCGTGACCTCGACGTCCTCGACCATGCGCTCGAGGGTCGGGAGCACCGGCTGGGCGGTCGCGCTCACGCGACGTCGCCCCGTGCCTTCCGACTCCAGCTGGCCCAGGGTCGCGATGAGGATCCGGTGTCCGTCTTCGACCAGGAGGAAGGGGGAGACGCCGCAGGCCGAGCTCAGGCGGGAGAGGACCTCCCCGCCCCCGAACCCCGGGCGGAGCCTTCCCTGGAGGTAGACCACCTC
The DNA here is from genome assembly GCA_021790425.1 of Thermoplasmata archaeon. Lineage (GTDB taxonomy): Archaea > Thermoplasmatota > Thermoplasmata > Lutacidiplasmatales > UBA184 > JAJYEA01. Next base: position 22,389 of record JAJYEA010000033.1, read on the forward strand.
GCTGGGGATGCGTCCCCGGAAGGGAGGAAGCCGTTCCGCATTGACGAAGGTGCGGTCCTGCAGTAGCCCCCAGTCGAGGAGCCGTTGCTGGCTCCTCGGGAGCCCGGACGGCGGGTGCCACGGGCGCGGGAGAACGGCGGGGTGTTCCGGGGCCCGGTCGCGTCGGAAGAGCTCCTCCATGGCGTGGGGGTGGGCGCGCTCGGGATGGTGGCCCGCCGTGGCGAGCGAGCGGGGGTACCCCGTGGTCCCCTCCCGTCCGATGAACCGGGACCAGAGCCGCGAGTAGTCGAAGTAGGCGGGGATCGATCCCGACGTGGGGGTGGCGCGGAGCCGCGCTCCCTCGTCTGGCATGGTCTCCTCTCCCTCCCGGCGGAAGAACACCCCGAAGAGCGAGTTCAGTCCCGACCAGAGCACGACGTTCGACGGGGACGCCGCCCACGCC
>JAJYEA010000034.1 GCA_021790425.1 Thermoplasmata archaeon
CCAGGTGCGGGCAGTGGTCGTGGACGAGGTCCACGAGCTCGCCGCCTCCGACCGTGGCGCCCAGCTGGCCGTGTCGCTCGACCGGCTGGACCTGCTCGCGGGGCGCCGCGTGCGCCGTGTCGGTCTCTCGGCGACCGTCGGCGACCCCACGTCGCTCGCGGAGTTCCTCGATCCCCGGGGCACCCCCCGGGTGCTCGTGGTCCCCGGAAGGAAGTCCATGTCCCTCTCGGTGACCTCCCCCCCCGCGACCCCTCCCGCCTCCGTCGCTTCGTCCCTCCCCTCGGGGAGCCCCCCGAACGCGATGGACGACGCCTTCCTCCGGGCCACCTTCGAGGCCGTCGACGAGATCCGCGGCCACCATTCCACGCTCGTCTTTTCGAACACGCGTCCCACCGCCGAGCGGCTCGGTGCCTACCTCCACCGGCTGGCGCCCGACCTTCCGTTGGCCGTCCACCACGGGTCGCTGTCCCGCGAGCTGCGGGAGGAGTCCGAGGTCTCGTTCCGGGAGGGGAAGCTCAAGGCCCTGGTGGCCACGAGCTCGCTCGAGCTCGGGATCGACATCGGGGTCGCGGACCACGTGATCCAGTTCGGGTCCCCCCACCGGATCGCCCGGCTCCTCCAGCGGGTCGGGCGCTCGGGGCACCGCCGCGAGCTGACCTCCTCCGGAACGGTGGTCACGCTCGAGGGCGCCGATCTCGAGGAGGCCGCGGTCATCGGCCGCCGGGCCCTCGCCGGGCTGGTCGAGCCGGTCCCGGTGCGTCGGAAGAACGCGATGACCCTGGCCCAGCAGCTCGTGGCCACGTTGCGCCAGGAGGGGACCGTCCCCGTGGAGGAGCTCCATCGCCGTCTCTGTGCCGCGGTGCCCACGCGGGACCTCACCCGGGAGGAGTTCGAAGAGGTGCTGCGCTTCCTCGAGGGCCTCGGGTGCCTCCGTTTCGAGGGCGATTCCGTGCACCGCGGCCGGAGGACCCTCGAGCGGTTCTACGCCACGCTCTCGATGATCCCCGAGGAGAAGAGCTACCCCCTGATCGAGATGGGCACGCGCCGGACCATCGGGACCCTCGACGAGCGGTTCGTCCTGACCAAGGTCCTCTCCCGTCCGGACTTCATCTTCCTCCTGCACGGGACCACCTGGAAGATAGTGAAGGCCGACGAGGATGGACTGCTGGTCGAGCCCGTGCAGGAGCTCGGGGACCCCCCGCACTGGGAAGGGGACGACATCCCCGTCCCCTTCGAGGTCGCCCAGGAGGTCGGCGCGCTGCGCCGGACGGGGGACCTCGCCCCCTACCCCCTCTCCCCCTCGGGACGGGGGGCGCTCGCCTCCCGGCTCTCCTCGTGGAGCGCCCATGGCCACGTCCCTTCGGACCGGGTCTTGACGGCCGAGGTGCACGGCCGGTACCTCGTGCTCGGCTACTGCTTCGGGACGCAGGTCAACAACGCCCTCGCGACCCTGGTCGCCGGACTTGCCACCGCCCGGATGGGCGCCCGCGCCGAGGTGCGTCTCGTCACCCCGGTCTGGATCGTGGTCGAGCTGCCCGCGCCGGTCGCGCCCGATGAGGTCCCACCCCTCCTCCGGATCGACCCCCCCTCGGTGGACGAGCTCCTGGAACGGCTGGTCCCCGGGACCGAGGAGTACCGGTGGACGTTCGTGGTCGTGGCGCGCAAGATGGGGCTGATCGGGCTCTCCTACGAGGCGAACGAGGTGCGCCGGCTGGAGCCGCTCATGGAAGCGCACCGCCACACCCTGGTCGGGCGCGAGGCGCTCGCCAAGGTGCTCCACGAGAAGTTCGATGCCCCGCGCGCCCGGGAGGTCATGGAACGCCTGGGCCGTGGCGAGCTCGCCCTCGACGTGCACCAGGGCTCCGCGCATTCCCCCGGGAACGAAGCGCTCCAGCGGCTCCGCTGGCAGGAGGTCCCCCAGCGTCCTCCCCCCACGCTGCTCCGGGCCGTCCGCGACCGGCTCCTGCGCGAGGAGCTCACCCTGGTGTGTCTTCGATGCGGGTTCCAGCGGACGGTGACCCCGGGGTCATACGCGTCGGCGGGCTCCTCCCCCTGCCTGGCCTGCCGGGGGGTCCTCACCGCGGTCCTCTCACCCCATCGCCGGAAGGAGCTCCTCCGGCTCAGCCGGTACGTCGCCGCGAAGCGGAAGGGCCGCGTGGTGTCGAGGCCCGCGCCCGGAACGGACCCGCAACGGTTTGCCTCCGCCTACCTCTCGGCCGAGCTCCTCGCCTCCCACGGGGGGCATGCCCTCCTCGTGATGGCGGGACGGGGGATCGGGCCCGAGACGGCCCGGCGGATCCTCTCCCGCCCCTACGACAGCGAGGAGGCGCTCCTCACCGAGATCCTGCGCGCCGAGCGGAACTACGCACGGACGCGGGAGTTCTGGGACTAGCGCGATCCCGTCCGCGGGATGCCCGGCGGAGCCCGCCGCGTCCCTGCCAGAGGTCGCAGTCCGGGCGGAGCGCACACCGCCCGCAGACCTCGGCATCGCGGTGCTTCGGGCAATCGCCCGAGATCCCGGTGTGCGCGAGCGCGAAGTCGAATCGGACCGGGTCGTTCGGATCGAGGACCCGGAGCGCCCGGGTGATCTGCGTGACCGTCGGCCAGGTGCGGGTCTTCCGATCCGTCAGACCCACGTGCTTGGCGATCCAGTAGACATGGGTGTCCAGGGGGACATGGAGCACGGACGGGGAGATGCTCCTCCACAGGCCGAGATCGGGGGGAGCGGTCCGTACCATCCAGCGCACGAAGAGGGCGAGACGCTTGCACGTGGGCCGACCCGGGGCGAGGGGAGAGGGAAAGAGGTTGAGGTACCCGGCGGGCGGCTCGTAGAACGTGGGTGACTGGTCGAGGGACCCCCATCGCAGGGCACGGGAGAGGGCATCCAGTCCTCCGGCGAACGCTTGCTCGGGGGACTCCCCACCCTCCTCCATCCCGGCCCGGAAGACGGACTCGAGACCTCCGGGGTACCGACGGTAGATCTCGTGCAGCCGCAGGGCCAGGAAGCCCATCTGGTCCCATCGGATCCAGCGGTGCTTCCAGGGGTGGAGCCGGTCCCGCCAGCCTACCGGGTCGAACCGCTCGATGAACGCCGCTGGGTCCGGGCCGATCTGGTCGAGGAGGGAGCGGAGCGACCCGAGGATCGTCTGGACGTTGCCGACCGCCATCGTGGCCGCAAAGACCCCCACGATCTCGGCGGACCGGGGGTGGGCGGCGAAGGGTTGCACCAGGCTGAGGGGGTCGTCCGGGAGGGAACGGTCATAGGGGAATCGTTGCGCGAGCCGCTCGAGGTCGCGGGCCAGGCGGGGAGATGGGGGGGCGTCCGGAGAGGTCCCACCCTCGGGGTGTCCGATCCGTCCGGTCCTCACGCGATCATCCGCTGGAGCGAGAGCCGGGCCCGGTCCATCACTCCTGCGTCGAGGCGGATCTCGAACTTCATGTCGCGGAGGGAGTCGCGCACCTTCTCGAGGGTGTTCTTCTTCATGAAGGGACAGACCGCCTCGGCGGAGAGCGGCGTGAACGCCGTCGTGGAGTTGAGCTTCCGGATGCGGTGGAGGATGCCGACCTCCGTTGCGACCAGGACCTCCGGTTCCCGTGTCTCCGAGGCGAACCGGATCATCCCGTCCGTGGAGAGCACCCGGTCCACGTTGTCCAGCACCTCCGTCGTGCACCCGCACTCGGGGTGGGCGATGAGCTCCGCCTGCGGGTGGAGCGCGCGCATCCGGCGCACCGTCTCCGGTCGCATGCGCGTGTGCACGAAGCAGTCCCCGGTCCAGAGATGCATGTTCTTGCGTCCCGTCATCCGGCGCACGTAGTCCCCCAGGAACATGTCCGGGAGGAAGAGGACCTCCTTGTCGGCCGGGATCCGGCGGACGATGTCCACCGCGTTGGAGGAGGTGCAGCAGTAGTCCGTCTCCGCCTTCACCTCGGCGGAGGTGTTAACGTAGCTCACGACGACGGCCCCCGGGTGCTCCGCCTTCCACGTGCGCAGCTGGTCGGCCGTGATGGCATCCGCCAGGGAGCAGCCCGCCTCGAGGTCCGGGAGCAGCACGGTCTTCTGGGGGGAGAGGATCTTGGCCGTCTCGGCCATGAACCGGACCCCCGCGAACACGATGGTCTTCCGGGGGGAGTCCCGGGCCTGCCGGGAGAGGTAGAGCGAGTCCCCCACGAAATCCGCCAGGTCCTGGAGGTCCCCGATCTGGTAGTTGTGCGCGAGGATGACGGCGTCCCGCTCCTCCTTCAGTCGGGCGATCTCTTCCCGGAGGTCCATGGCACGGAGTACGACCCCCGGCGCGTATTTATGCTCCTCGTCTTTCGGCGCGCTCGGGCCGAGGTGGCAGAATGGTTAATGCGACGGACTGCAGATCCGTTTCTCGGGGGTTCGAATCCCTCCCTCGGCTTTCGCCGGCCCCCGCTTGACCCTCGGGGGGGCACATTCGCTCCCGGGGAGACCCGGAGGGGCTCAGTACCGGGGCAGTGAGGGGTCGATCTTTTGGGCCCACGCGGTGATGCCGCCCGCGAGGTTGCGGACGCGCTTGAACCCCATCCCCAGCAGGAAGCTCCTCGCCTGGGCGCTCCGTCCGCCGGACTTGCAGTAGACGACGATGTCCGCTGCGGCCGGGAGCTCCCCGAGTCGCTCGGGGAGGAGGCCCACGGGGATGAGCTTCGAGTTGGGGAGCTTCACGACCTCGTACTCCTGCGGCTCGCGCACGTCGAGCAGGAAGGGGGTCTCGCCCCGGTCCAGCCGGGACTTGAGCTCCTCCACCGTCATGTCGTCGTCCGCGGACAGGTCGGGGGTCATCCCGCAGAACTGCTCGTAGTCGATGAGCTCCTTCTGCGTGGCCTTCGGTCCGCAGAGCACGCACTCGGGGTTCTTGCGGATCTTGAGCTCCCGGAAACGGAGGCTGAGCGCATCGATCAGCACCAGGCGGCCGATGAGCGGCTCCCCCTTTCCCAGGAGGAGCTTGATCGTCTCGTTGGCCTGCAACGTGCCCACGATGCCGGGCAGGACCCCGAGCACCCCTCCTTCCGCGCAGGAGGGGACGAGGCCCGGCGGGGGAGGCTCCTGGTAGAGGCACCGGTAGCACGGCCCCGTCCGGGTGTCGAAGACGCTCACCTGGCCGTCGAACCGGTAGATCGAGCCGTAGACGTTGGGTATCTTCAGGAACACGCACGCGTCGTTCACGAGGTAGCGGGTGGGGAAGTTGTCGGTGCCGTCCACGACGACGTCGTAGTTCCGGATGATCTCGAGGGCGTTCTGGCTGGTGAGCCGTTCCTCGTGACGGATGACCTTCACATCCGGGTTGAGCCCGCGGATCCGGTCCTCCGCCGCCTCGAGCTTCGGGCGCCCCACGTCCTGTTTCGAGTAGAGGATCTGGCGCTGGAGGTTGCTCGCGTCCACGATGTCGAAATCGACGAGGCCGATCGTGCCCACCCCGGCGGCCGCCAGGTAGAGGGCGAGCGGGCTCCCCAGCCCCCCGGCCCCGACGATCAGTACCTTGGAGTTCAGGAGCTTCTGCTGGCCGGAGAGGCCCACGTCGGGTAGGATCAGGTGGCGGCTGTACCGGAACATCTGCTCCTGCGTGAGCCGTTTCGGGGGCGGGGCGGTCCCCGTCTTGCCTCCCGAGAGCTGGCTCATCGCGGGGAATGCCACGGCCCCCGGCTTACCTCCGGCGATGGAGGGAATGATGGAGACCACGTCGCCATGCTTCACCGCCGTGTCCTGCTTCGAGAGTTGGCGGATGTCCTCGTCGTTGAGGAAGACGGTCACGAAGCTCCGGAGCACCCCCTCTTCCGTGAAGAGGTGCTTCCGCAGTCCCGGGAACTGGGTGGACAGGTCCCCCAGTACGTCGCCGACCGTCGTTCCGTTCGCCTGGACGCTCTCCTTGCCTCCCGTGAATCCCCGGAGGGGGGTCGGGACGCGTACTTCGATCATCATGGTCTTGCTGCTCCTTGGTGGGTGGAATGGGACGCCGTGCCCTCTTCCTGGGAGAGGGAGTGGAACATCCCTCGCTCTGGGTCGAGCTCGTAGGCGTTCAGTTCCGTCATGTGCCCCTGCTCGACGGAGGCCACAACGTAGACGTACCACGGCCAAGCGTGGTCCCGGTCGTAGGCGCTCGGTGCCGCGAGGTGGTCCGGGTGCGAGTGGTAGTAGCCCAGGATCGCCTTGCCCCCCCAGGCGAGCAGACGCTCGATCCGCACGACCTCCTGGTAGGGGATGAGGAACCGGTGGGTCCGGTTCCCGTCCCGCTCGTTCTCGGAGGGGATCGCCTCGTCGATCTGGCGGGGGTTCTCGGTCCCGCCGGGCGCGGGTCCCACGAGGAACCCGCAGGCCTCCTCCGGGTAGGACCGCTCGGCATGGAGCTGGATCGTGGCCCGTGCCTTGGGAGAGATCGCGACCTCTCCCAGGTCCGGTCCGATGGGGGGATACCCGGCCCGTTCGAGGGCGATCGGGTCCACCGTCATGCGCGGGGACCTCCGCGGTGCGCGTCGCCCCCGTACCGGTCGCCGCCGTCGGGGAGCAGCGTCACCACGAACGCATCCTCGGTGCTGCGGGCGATGTCCAGTGCCACGTGCACGGCGGCGCCCGAGGAGGTGCCCACGAAGAGCCCTTCCACGCTCGCCAGGCGCTGGGCCATCTCCAGGGCGGATTCCGTCCCCGCCTCGACCGTGCGGTCAATCACGGACCCGTCGAGGATCCCAGGGCGAACCGCCGTGGGGAGGTGCTTCAGCCCCTCGATCGCGTGGAGCGGGTTGTCCGGGATGACCCCGATGATTTGCACCGCGGGGTTGCGTTCCTTGAGGTAGCGCCCCACGCCGCTGATCGTCCCACCCGTGCCGATGCCCGCGACGAAGTGGGTGACCTTCCCGTGGGTGTCCTCCCAGATTTCCGGACCCGTCGTCCGATAGTGGGCCAAGGCGTTGGCAGGATTGTTGTACTGGTCGGGGTAGAAGTACTTGTCCGGGAACTTCTCGAGCAGCTCGCGGGCCGCGCGCTGTGCCCCGTCGGTCCCTTCGAGGGGGCTCGAGTAGGTCACGTTCGCCCCGTACGCCAGGATGCGGCGCTTGCGCTCCGGGCTCGCGTTCGCCGGCAGCACGATCTCGACGGGGAACTCGAGCACAGCTCCCATGAGCGCATAGGCGATGCCCGTGTTGCCGCTCGAGGCGTCCAGCAGGATACGGCCCTCCCCGAGCTTCCCCGTCCGGATGGCTTCCCGCACCATGGACAGGGCGGCGCGGTCCTTCACGGACCCGCCGGGATTGAAGTACTCTGCCTTGGCCCACACCTGCGACCGCCCGGCGAGCCCCGAGGTCACCTTCTTGAGGCGCAAGAGCGGCGTGTGACCGATGTAGGAGAGGGGCGTGCCCTCCACCAGGTAATCGTCCCCTTCGTGACCTGCCGGTGGGGAGGAGACCACGGGCGCTCGCGTCACCGCGGCCATGCAGCGCCCCCGCTCGCCTCTCGAACGGTTGATCTCGGGCCACGGAAACCCGTCACGGATGGGTTAGGTGACGGTCCCGATATAAGGGTTGGGTGTTTAAATATGCGACAGTGGTAGAAATTTCACCACATCCCGCGTGAGTGCGTCTCCACGGCGTTACGGACCGCTGCCGAAGTTCACGGAGATGGTCTTTTCGTCGGTCATCTCGCGCAGGGCCGAGGCGAGCCCTTCGCGGCCCAAACCGCTCATCCGCACCCCCCCGAAGGGGAGGGCGTCCCAGCGGAGATTGGTGGGGTCGTTGATGTGGACCCCGCCCACCGGCAGGGCCCGCGCCACGCGGAAGGCCCGGCCGAGGTCCCGGGTGTAGACCGCGGCCTGAAGCCCGTAGATCGTGCGTCGGGCCAAGCGGATCGCTTCCTGCTCGGTGGAGAACTGCTGGATCGGGGCCAGGGGGCCGAACGGTTCCTCGCGGACCACGCGGGCATCCTCGGGCACCTGATCGAGGACGGTGGGGGTGAAGAAGTTCCCCGCTCCGCTCCCCCCCAGAGGGGTTCCCCCCGTGAGCGTCCTCGCCCCGCGGTCCCGCGCGTCGGAGACCATCGTCTCGATGTGGGTCAGCGACTCGCGGTCCACCAACGGGCCCACCTCGGTCGACTCGTCGAGCGCGGGGCCCACCTTGAGGTGCTGCACGCGGGAGACGAACGCGCGGCCGAACTCCTCCGCGATCGACTGCTCAACGAAGATGCGCTTCGTGGCCGTGCACACCTGGCCGGAGTACCCGAACGCTCCCCGGGTCGCCGCTTCCACGGCGTCGGAGAGGGAGGCATCCCGGAACACGATGAGCGGGTCCATCCCTCCCATCTCGAGGATCACGCGCTTCGCTCCCCTTCCCGCGGCCTCCGCGATCGACCGGCCCACCGAGGTGGAACCCGTGAAGGTGACCAGGCGGGTCCTGTCGTGCTCGACGAGGGGGAACCCGACATCCGGGCCGCTCCCGAGGACCACGTTGAAGACTCCCGCGGGCAGACCGGCGTCTAACGCGAGCTGGGCCAGCCGGAGCGCCGTCATCGGGGCGACGCTCGCGGGCTTGGCGATGACCGGGTTCCCTGCGGCCAAGGCTGGGGCTACCTTGTGCGAGAGGAGGTTCAGCGGGAAGTTGAACGGACTGATCGCCACGACCAGCCCGACGGGTTCCCGCACGGTGAAGAGCAGGCGCTTCTCGTTCCCCGGGGGGATCGCGTAGGCGTCGGCCGGATAGGTCTGTCCGGTGAGTTGGCGGATCTCCTCTGCCGCCATGGAGAACACCCCGACCGCGCGCTCGACCTCGACCCGTGCATCCCGTATCGGCTTCCCCACCTCGGTGCAGATGAGCCGGGCTAGGGCCTCCTTGTCCGATCGAAGGCGTGCCGATAGGTCACGAAGGATCCGGGCCCGCTCGTGGCCCGGGGTGGATGCCCATCGCTCCTCCACGACGGCCGCCGAATCCACGGCGGACCGCGCATCGTCCGGGGTGCCGCGGGCGACTTCCCCTCGTTGGGTGCCATCCGAGGGATCGAAAAGTGGCCCGTAGGCACCTCCTGCGGGAGGCCGTGAAAGGCCATCGATCAAGTGGTCCGCCCTCTTCGGGTCGAGCTGTCCGGACATGGTCGCCCTGTGATGACCCGGACTGAGTTTGACCCTTTCGCCCCGGTTGCGACGCGAAGGGGCCAGCAACTCAATGCCGTCAGGCCGTTCCTTCGCGGCCGTGTGCGGGCGGGAAAACAAGGTTCCCGGTTTCGGTCATTTCTGACGCCGGACGGGCCCGCTGGGATTCGAACCCAGGTTCAAGGCTCCGGAGGCCTTTGTGATATCCAAGCTATACTACGGGCCCGCGCCTCAGGGGACGCGTGTCAGTATATCCCTGTGTCGGAAGCCCCGAGGTCGCGGGACAGCTCCGCCTCGAGGGCTTAGCCCGGCACCGAAGCGACACGGTACTACCCGGCCCGGTCTGGCCCTTCCGTTCGGGATGCCCACCCTCCACAACGCTCGTTGGGGTATACTCTGGCGACGACTCTTACTCACCGGGCAAGACCATGCCCTAGCACGCCCCCAGGTGCACGGCTACGAGCCGTAGTTCACGGTGAAGTTCACCCACTCCTGCGGGGGAGGAGACGTGTGGACCTCGTACTTGAAATAAAAAGCGGTTCCATACCAGTCGTAGGCGTCCGCAGAGTGGGTAAAGCTCCATTCTCCCGAGGTGGAATTCACCGCGACCCACGTGGTTTCGACCATGCCCCCGTGACAATGGGTCCCCGGAAGTGATTGGGTGCAAGTAGGGTAGTCGGCGTTCAAGTCCCCGGCCACCCAACCGATGTCGACGGGCGTGGGGCTCGCTACGAAACTCAACAAGGCATGGCCCGATGAGGTGAATTGAAAGCAGGAGGGTCCCCCCGTTGGAAGTGGATACCGGCTAGCATTCCTCTCCGTCCACGAGACCGAGCCGCTCGGGCCGTTGAGAATAGTGCAGGAGGTGCGAGGCTCATAGTACGTGACATACGTGTAGACGGAAGCCAGCACGCCGACCCCCGCGAGCGCGATGGCAATCACCGCTCTACGTCTCGACCAGAACTTACGCCTCCGTTCGGGCGGTCGTTGCCTAGGGTCCCCAGCCAAGGTCGACGTATGCTCCCTCGCTCCCGACATGGTACAGTTCTCCGAAGTTCTTGAAGGCCTTCAGGGGGCATCGATCACGCCGGACAGGTCTCAGCGGGCTGGCATCGCGTGCGCTACCCGAAGAGTCGCAGGACGCGCTCCGGAGCCACTATACGCGCGTTGTCCCTCCCCTCGTCCGGTGAAGCATGCCCGCTGGAACCAAGACCGGAGAACCGTGGATAGCCAGTGTCGCCGTGATGGTATCCGACCGCGAGCGGTCGAAGAAGTGGTACACCGAGTCCCTGGGGATGTCGGTCCTCCAGGACATGCAGCATTGGGTCACCGTGGGCCGGAAGGGCAAGGGCGGGGCCATCCACCTCTGCCTGGGCTCTGAGATCGGCGGGCTCCCCCTGGAACCCGGGAACACCGGGATCCTCGTCATGGTGGACGGAGACCTGAAGAAGGAGTGCGCCACCCTCAAGGAGCGCGGGGTCGAGTTCGTCCACGAAGCCAAGAAGCAGCCCTGGGGGGTCTGGGACGCGATGATCCGCGACCCCGACGGCAACGAGATCCTCCTGATGCAGGGCGACTGAGCGGAGCGCCGGCGGGGACCCGCCCGGGCCGCGGGTCCCACCCTGCCGACATCCTAATAAGTTAACTCACGTAAGCGGGGTCCGTGGACCCTTACCCCGGAGGCGAGTCCTGTCCCTACTGCGGCCAAGGCAACCCTGCGGGTGCCCTCTTCTGCAATGCGTGTGGCGAGGCCCTCGTGTCGGCCCCTGCCCCTACGCCCGCCGCCCCCCTGTCCTCCACTCTTCCGCTTCCTCCGGTCGCGGTCTACGAGGTCCGCACCTGGCACCCTTCTGCGTCTTCGAAGGCCCAGGACCGGACGCTCAGCGGCCTTCTCGCCATGGTCATTGGCTTCGGCCTGGCCTGGATCCCGTACGTCGGGAGCATCGGCAGCCTCTTCGTCCTGATCGGGCTCTTCCTCGTCGGGCTGGGACGATGGGGGTTCGGTCGCGCCCACCGTGACAAGGTGCTCGTCGGCGGCTTCCTCATCCTCGTCGCGCTGATCGGGAGCGTCATCCTCGCCATCTGGTTCGTCTTCGCCCTGCTGGGCGACGTGAGTTCGTCGAGCGCCAGTGTGGCCGCCATCGGTTCGCAACTTCAATCCGACCTGTCCACCTTCTTCGTGGCCGGCGCGATCCTCACGGTCTTCACGTGCCTCGGGCAGGTCGTGCTCGTCTACGAGCTGTCCGACCAGCAGACCCGCTACCTTCTCTGGACCGCCCTGTTCGCGGCGATCGCCATCCAGGTCCTCGTGGCCATGATCTTGTTGCCGCAGATCGACACGGTCATCGCGCAGGCCACCTCGGGCACCACGTTCGATCCGACCCCCATCCAGAACCTCGAATCGACCTCCAGCGCGTGGCAGGCCCTGGCCGTAGTTCCCGATCTCCTGTTCGCGTACGGTTACTACCGCGCGAGGGAACGGGCGAAAGAACTCTCCTCCCGTCCCGCGGTGCTCCCTCCGCCACCCGGGACTCCGATCGAATTCCGGGCCTTTCCGTCGCCCCCGCCGCCTCCCTGATCCGGGAGGCGTGGGCGGTTCCGGGCGAAGCTCCTACTTGGTCCGCTCGAAGTAACCGCAGCGGCCGCAGGAACGGCGTCCCTTGTGCTCGGCCATGTAGACACCCGCGCCGCACTTGGGGCACTGGGTGTGGGTGCGCTCGAACTTGTCGCCCTTGACCTTGTAGAAGCCGGTGCGTGCTTTCCCCATCGCTCCTCACTCCTTCTTGGTCTCGGCCGGAGCGGCTGCGGCGGCCCCGGGCGTCTTCGATTCCTTCTTGGCAAGACCGTTGCGGACCTGGATGTGGTGGCGGGCGGTCTTCTTCAACGCGTCCACGTTGTCGTAGACGTGGATGAGCCCCCGGCTGCGGGGAGCCCCGTAGACGGCGCGCACCCACTCGATGACCATGCGGTCCGCGGCGGCGGCCTTGGTCGCGATGAAGGCCTTCCGGACCTCCTCCCGCTTCGGGGAGGCGGTGGACGCATGCAGGATGTCGATCAGGTACTCGCGGCGCTGGAGGAGCGGGTTCGCCTTTTCGTTCAGGATCGTGATCTCCATCTTACGCAACCTCCATCTGGCCGAGGAGTTCCCGGGCGAGAATACGGATGCGATCGTCCACGTGCACCATGCAGACGCCGGCACCAGGCTGCCCGTATATAACGATACTGCCCGCCCGCAGCTCGAGGAGGAGCGGGAGGACCGCGAGATCCTCCTCGCCATCGACCAGGATGAGCCCCCCGTCCCCGGTCGCAAGCTCGTGGACGACGGCCTGGAGCTCGGAGGAGAGGGTCCCTGCGAGGTTCTCGGCCCGCTCCACGCGCTTCCACGGGTGGGCCTCGACCGCCGCCGAGGGGACCGCGGTGTTCCGGGTCGTCTTCCCGTCGATCAGGGAGAGGAAGGGGTGGAGCCCCCACTCGAGAGCGTTCGCGGTCACCACATCTCCGCACGTCGCGAGCCCATGGATGCCGCGCAGGGCCATCTTGGCCTGCGGCGTGGAGAGGACGGGACCGAGGGGTCTCGCCAGACGCGAGCGGAGCGGTTCAGGAAGCCGCAGGTTCCGGTATCCCTTCACTTGACCCGGAGGGCGTAGCGACCGGCCGTCTTGATGCCCATCTTCTGGGCGATCTCAGACTTCTCCGGGTCGAGCACGACCAGGTATCCCTGCCACTCCCGGCTCGTCTCCGAGGCGCAGAGGGGGCATTTCGGCAGGTTGGTGATGAACCGGCAGGAGCGGCAGGCGCGTTGGCTGATCATGTTCAGGCCTTCCCCTTGGCGGGCGGGGCAGGAGCGCCCGGAGCGGGGCCCGACTTCTCGCTCTTGCGGGCTCCCTTGTCACCCTTGGCCTTCTTGCGCGCCTCGAGGATCCATTCCAGGCGGCCGAGGCCCGGCTGGCGCATGGTGAGCCCGATCCGGCTGTCCCGAGGGGAGATCTCGGAGAGGGAGAGCGAGACGATCCGCACGCGGACCTTGTGTCCCACCTTGAGGTCGCGCTTGGACTCGATGCCGACGAGCCGCTGGTTCTTGTCGTCCACGTTCACCCGCTCGTCCATCACTTGGCTGACGTGGAGGAGCCCGTCCAGCGGGCCGATGCGCACGAAGGCGCCGAACTTGCAGATCTCGACGACCTGCCCTTCCACGACCTCGTGGAGCTCGGGCCGGAAGAGGAGCGCGGTGTACTCGACGTCCTGGTAGACGCCGCCGTCCCCGTGGATGATGCGTCCCTCGCCCACCGGGTTCACGTCGGTGACCGAGACCGTGAGGCTCGGGGAATCGACGAACTTCCCTTCGAACTGCTCCTGGGCAAGCTCGGTGATGACCGTGTTCATCTTCGGGCCGAGCCGCGAGGGCGGGATGCGCACTACGTCATGCCTGCGATCCAAATAGTACATAGGTGTGGGGTGCGCTGAAGATGCCCGGACCTATAAAAGGTGCGCGCCTTCGTTCCGCCGGGGAGGGGCGCGCAGAGGCGCCTCCCCGTGCGGAGCCCGTTCCCGGATGCGGCCGAGGGTCCTACGAGGTCCTCGGAGGCTGGGGGGCGGGCTGCTGGGGCTGGGCGGGTCCCGACGGCGGGTAGGGGGCCATCGGGGGGGGCGGTACTCCCGCGGGGGGAGCGTAGGCTCCCGGGGCGGGGGATGCCATCATGCCCGGCGGGGGGGCCGCGGTCGCGCGGCGCTTGCGCCGGCCACTCCACGCCACCACTCCAACGATCGCGACCACGGCGACCACTACGGCGATGAGGACGAAGACGAGGTAGTTCATCCCCGAGGAGGGGCTGTTGCCTCCGCCGGTCACCATGTTCATGTTCGTCTGGGAGTCGGCCTGGGCCTGGGAGACCGTTATCGGGTTGGACATCCCCGCGTCGGGTCCCTTCCCGGGCATCGAGCCCTGGGAGGAGCTCAGGATGCTGATCCCGTCGTGTCCGCTGTAGTCGGGGTGGAAGACCATCGTCTCGCCCGAGGTGGTCGTGATGGCCTGGGGGATGGTCGTGGCAGGTTGGACGGCCGCCTTCACCGATGCGGGAAGCGGGATGCCCCCGGGTCCGGAGGAGGTACCCGTGGCGACGGAGTTGGGCACGAGGACCACTCCCTGGGTGAAGCCGAACTCACCGACGGTGGAAATCTGGAGAATCTGGCAGGTGAGCACCGTCCCATCCGGGAGGGTCACGGTGGTCGATCCCAGGTCCGAGCCGTAGAGGTTGAGCGCTCCGGCGCCCGCGATGGAGGTGGTGGCGCCGTTGGTGTAGGTGAAGACACAGTTCAACCCGCTGGTCTGGTACCCGGTCGGGCAGTTCGTCCCTCCGGTCGTGTTCAGCATCGTGACGGGGGCGGTGAAGTAGGCATGCTCCGCGAAGTTGGCGCCGCCGGAAGCGGTGTAGGTGGCGTTGGAGGTCCAGTTCTCTCCCGGGGTCGGGTTGATGGGGAAGAGCCCGAGGGCCGGGGTGAAGGAGACGGAGGAGTTCTCCCCGATCTGGAGGGCGGCGTATCCGTAGAAGTTCTCCGTGGAGGCGCTCGTGCCCGCCGACACGGAGTACGCGGCGGTGAAGTTGGCCTGCTCGTGGCTCCCGGCGTCCTGGAGCGCGAGGGCCTGCAGGGTCGTCCCGTTGGAGTACACCGTTCCCGTCGTGACGTTCGCGTAGCCGATCTCCACGATGTAGCCGCGGGCGGTCAGGTTGGCGTTCACGTTGTAGCTCGCGCCGGGGCCGCACGAAGTGCCCTGGCAGGTGCCGGTGACGGAGAGGAAGGCGGCCGCCACGACCGAGGCATAGACCTCGAGGGAGGTCCCGGTCGAGGTGTTCGTCTGGATGTAGATGACATCAACGCCCATGTAGATGTGGACGTGCTCGGTGTAGCCGGTCACGGTCGTGTTGTTCGCGGTGCTTCCCATACAGGAGACCGTCGAGCAGTCCCAGACCCATGTGCCGCCATACGCCCAGGAGGTCGATCCACTCGGGACCGCGGGCGGGGACGGGGGGGCCGAGGCCGAGGCGAGCGGCACAGACAGGAAGAAGGCGATCACGATGGCCATCGATCCCAGCAGTTTCCAGGCGCGGTTGCGTCCGAGCATTAGGTGCATTGATGGAGTTTTCACTACTTATAGCTTGTGATAGGGTGTCGGCGTGCCTGACGGGGGGAGGGACCGGGTCTCGGCGCCCTAGACCGGTCGCAGTCCGCGCCGCGCACGTTTCGCGGCGTTCCGAAGGCTCACGGCGACTCCTCCCGCATAGGCCAGGTCGGTACCTCCCGGGCGGGGGGATCGGGCCAGCAGTTCGGCCACTCCGGGCGCGACCAGCCCTGCGAACTCCGTGTAGCACCGTCCGATCTCGTCCGCGCGATGGGCGTCGCTTCCCCCGGTCATCGGGAGGCGCGCTTCCCGCGCCAGCTCCCGGGCACGCTCGTTCAACCGGGCGTGGTTGTGCCCGTTCATGCCCTCGATCCCGTCCAGGGGCGGCAGGGGTCGGCCCAGCGAGCGTCCGGCCCCGTGGGCACGTCGGAAGGGGTGAGAGAGAACGGCGAGCCCACCCATCCGGTGGATCTCGGCGATCGTGCGTTCCAGCGGTTGGTCTCGCTCCGGCGCTCGGGAGACGAAGTAGGCGAGCAGGTGACCTTCACGTGTCGAGACCTCGACCCCTGGGACGAGGACCACGGGTCGTCCGTTCCGACCCGTCCACCTCGACCCCTCGTCCCGCAGCAGCCGGAGGGCGACCTCCACCGAGGCGACGGAGTTATGGTCGGTGATCGCGAGCCCGTCCAAGCCCCGTGCCCGGACGGCCGAGAGGGCATCCTCCACCGAGAGCTTGGAGTCGGGCGAGGCGAGCGTGTGCACGTGGAGGTCGAGCCGGAGGGTACCGGCCCGCGACGCGGCCGCCATGCTCATCCGAGCTCCGGAGACCGCACGCCGGCCTCCCGCTGATTCATCGGATCTTGGCTCCTGGCCGCAGGCGTCGGCCCGGGCGAAGGAGGCCGCCGGAGGCGAGGGTCAGGACCTTCGGGGTCCCGTCCTTCCCCCACCGGGCGGCCGCTCCGGCATCCCCCTCGGCAACGATCTCGAGCCGGACCTGGGAGAACTCGTCGTAGCTCACCGTGCGGGGGTTCTCGGCCGCTCCCGCAAGCCGCGTTCCCGCCGGGGTGTCCGTGGGCGCCTCGAGGACCGAAACGGTGGACTCGTCCTCGGCCGCCAGCACCATCCCCTGGGAGAGGATCCCCCGCAGCTTGCGGGGAGCGAGGTTGGCCAGGATGGCCACGCGCTTCCCGGTGAGCTCTTCCGGGGTGTAGAGGTTCCGCAGTCCGGCCACGAGAGTGCGAGGCTGGGCAGTGCCGTCGTCCAGCGTCAGCACGTAGAGCTTCTCGGCGTCGGGGTGGAGCTTCACTTCCTGGATGAGCGCGATCCGGATGTCCAGGGGGACCTCCTCCGGGGGGGGCGGGGTGGGTTCCCGGGCCGGTTTGGGGAAGAGAGGGACCGCCTTGCCCAACGGGGTGGCCGGGGTCAACGGCCGAAGGGCCGCATCCCACGCTCCGGGGCGCACGTCCGCGGGGGTGCCCAGCTCGGTCGCGACCTTCTCCGCGGTGCCCGGGAGGTAGGGGGCGAGCAGCACGTTCGCGGCGCGGATGGCCCAGAGCGTCTCGTAGACGATCGTGGACCGGTCGGGCTCGGTGGCGGCCCAAGGCTTCGCCTCGTGGAAGGAACGGTTGGTGTCCCGCACGAGACCGAGGGCGATGTCGAGGGCTTCCTTCAGCCGGACCGCCTCGAGCTCGCCCGTGGCCTGGTCCCAGGCGGCGCGGATGCGGCGCCCGGTGGCGGACTCCTCCGCCTGCCATCCCGGGGCGGGCGTCGGCACCTGGCCCGCATAGTGCGTGTGGGCGAAGGTGACCACGCGCTGGACGAGGTTGCCCCACTGGTCGGCGAGGATCTGGTCGCGGTCCTTGTCGATGTCCTCCATGTGGAACTCGGTGTCGTGGTTCTGGGGCAGGTGGTTCGCGATGCAGAAGCGTACCACCTCGGGGTCGAAGCGGGCGAGGAGCTCGGGGAGCGTGCTCACGGCCTCCTCGGCGGTCATCCGCGACTTCGCGAGCTTCCGGCCCCCGACGTTCAGGAACTCGTTCGCCGGCACGTCGTAGGGGAGCTGGAGCCCGCCGACGGCCAGGAGGATGGCGGGCCACATGATGGTGTGGAAGGTGATGTTGTCCTTTCCCTGGAATTGGTAGACCCGGACGGGCTCCGAGGCGAGCCACCAACGACGCCACTCGTCCGGCCGGCCGTGGCGCTCCCCCCACTCCCGCGTGGCGGAGAGGTATCCGATGACCGCCTCGAACCAGACGTAGATGCGCTTCGACCCGTAACCCTCGAGCGGGATGGGGACCCCCCACAGGATGTCGCGCGTGATCGGACGGGGCTGGAGGCCCGCCGCCAGGTAGTTCTCCGTGAACGCGCGCACCGACGGTCGCCAGTGGTCGCGCACCGTCGCGTGGTAGTCCCGCAGGTTGTCCGAGAGCTTGGGCAGGAGGAAGTAGAAGTGCTCGGTCTCCCGGAAGACCGCGGGCGTACCGCAGATCCGGCAGCGCGGCGAGCCCAGTTCCCGGGGCTCAAGGACGCGGGCGCAGGAGTCGCACTCGTCCCCGCGCGCCGAGTCGAAGCCGCAGTGCGGGCAGGTGCCGAGGACGTAGCGGTCCGGGAGGAACCGCTGGTCCTTCTCGCAGAAGGGGGACTCGCCCTTCCGCTTCTCGAGGTACCGGTTCTCGAGCAGCGTGAGGAAGATCTCCTGGACGGTCTTCTCGTGGGTCGGGGTGTGCGTGCTCGTGTAGAGGTCGAAGGAGAGCCCCAGCCGTTCGAACGCGGCGCGGTTGATGTCGTGGAACCGGGTGGCGACGACCTCCGGGCTCACCCCTTCGGCCTCCGCCTTCACCGTGGTCGGGGTCCCGTGCATGTCGGAACCCGAGACCATGAGCACCTCGTGCCCCCGGAGCCGGTGGAAGCGGGCGAAGATGTCGGCGGGCAGGAGATTCCCCGCGAGATGCCCCACGTGCTGAGGGCCGTTCGAGTAGGGCCAGGCCACCCCTACGAGGATGCGCTCGGGGGAGGGACGGGCGGTCGAGGAAGGTGCTGCAACGGCCATGAGCGACCGGGCGGGAGAACGCGCAGGGAGATAAGCGGAATCAGCTTTCGCCCGCCGGTTTCTCTTCCGGCGGGGGTTTCGGTGCGCTCGTCGTCACCCGAGCTCCGCGGGCCGCGAACCCGGAGATTGCCTCGGCCACCACCTCGACCGCCTCGAGATGCGGGAAGTGGCCCACGTGGGGCAGGAGATAGATCTCAGCGTCGGGGAACTCCTGCTCGGCCCGTTCGGCGACCGCCCGTCCCCCCGAGGGGTCGTCCTCCCCCCAGAGGAGCATAATGGGGGACCCGCTGTCGGCCAGGGCTCGCCGGCCGGCCGCCAGGGTGGTCTCCGACTGGGCGAGCTCGTTCGCGAGCTTGAACTGGGTGCTGTAGAGTCCTCCGGGGAAGCTCGACCAGCCGCGCTCGGCCGTCGTCTCGTCCATCGCGGAGGGCTCCCCGTAGAGCTGGAGGATCTTCCGCCGGTGGACCATGCGGTTCATGGGGAGGTCCCAGCGGGAGAAGAGGGGGGTTGCCTTGAAGGGGCGGAATCCCGCGTGGGCCCCGTAGAGGAAGCCGTTGAGGAGCACCACCCGGCCCACCCGGGCGGCCATGCTCTCCTCCTGCTGGAACGCGGCGAGGGCAAGGGCCTCTCCGATCCCGGTGAGCACGAGCGTGACGTTCCCGGGCCCGGTGTGCTCGACCAGCTTCGCGACGAAGGTCGCATAGTCCGAGAGCGTGAGGTGGAGGTCCTTCGAGAGCGGGGAGCTCCCGAAGCCCGGAGGGTCGACCGCAATCACCTTGAAGCGGCGCGACAGATGCTCCGTGACGGGTCCGGCGCCCAGGGCCGTGTGCCACGAGTCGTAGAAGAAGATCAGCGGCGGACCGTGACCCTCCTCGATAACCTTGACGCGATGCCCGCCAACCTGCTGGTAGTCCTCCATCGTGGTAGGTACGGTCTCGTTCCCTTGGGCGGCACATGACGCAAATGTTAATACCGTATCCCTCAAGTAGGGAGCCAACGGTGGCGGGATGGCGGGCGCTGCAGGACGCAAGGGGACGATCACGCACCGGACCTCCGTCCGGGCTTCCCGACCGGCCCGCGCCCGGGTGCATTCCGGCGAGGAGGAGACCGCGCGCCTCTCGCGCCTGGCGGTCGATCTTTCACGCCACTATGCGGGGAAGCTCGAGGTCGTTCCCCAGGTCCCCATCCGCGGCCTTTCCGATTTCTCCTACCTCTACACTCCCGGGGTGGCCCAGGTCAGCCGGGAGATCGCGAAGGACCCGGACCTCTCGTTCGAGCTGACCGGGCGCTGGAACACCATCGGCATCGTCACGGACGGCTCCCGGGTCCTCGGGCTCGGGAACATCGGCCCCCGCGCCGCCCTCCCCGTGATGGAGGGCAAGGCGCTCCTGTTCAAGTACCTCGGCGGGGTCAACGCCTACCCCCTTCCCATCCAGGTGAATTCCGGGGAGGAGCTCGTCGAGACGGTGCGCCACCTCGAGCCCGCGGTGGGAGGCATCAACCTCGAGGACATCGCGAGCCCGAAGTGCTTCGAAGTGCTCGAGACCCTCCAGAAGTCGTTGACCATCCCGGTCTGGCACGACGACCAGCTGGGGACCGCGGCCGCGACGGTGGCGGGGCTCCTGAACGCCCTCGAGCTCACCGGACGCACCGTTAAGGATGCCCGGATGGTCATCCTCGGCGCGGGCGCCGCGAACGTCGCCACCGCCCGGCTCATCCGGGCCCTCAAGGCGGACATGGGTGCGTTGACGGTGCTCGACCACAAGGGCATCCTGCACTCCAACCGCGAGGACATGGACGAGATGATGCTCCACAACCGCTGGAAGTACGACCTGGCCCTCTCCACCAACGAGGCAGGACGGAAGGGCGGCCTGGACGTGGCGCTCGAGGGGGCGGACGTGCTCATCGCCGCGAGCACCCCGGACCCGAACACGGTGAAGCCGGAGTGGGTGGAGTCGATGGCCCCCCACCCCGTGGTCTTCGCGCTCGCGAACCCGGTGCCGGAGATCTGGCCCCAGGTGGCGCACAAGGCCGGGGCCGCGATCGTGGCGACGGGCCGGAGCGATTTCCCGAACCAGCTCAACAATTCCCTGGTCTTCCCCCCGGTCTTCCGGGGGATCCTCGACGCGCGAGCGAAGGGCATGCCCGACGAGGTCGTGCTGGTCGCCGCGAAGGAGCTCGCGAAGGGCGCAAGCCTGCGGGGCCTCACGCCGGACCACATTGTCCCCACCATGGAGGAGGAGGCCGTCTTCCCGAAGATGGCGGCCGCCGTCGCCGTCAAGGCGGAGGAGCTCGGGTTGGCGCGGGTCAAGCGCACCCGGGCCGAGTACGAGGAGCACGCGGTGCAGATGATGGCGCGCCCGCGCCGGCTGGCCGAAGTGCTCATGAAGAGCGGGCTCATCGCCCCGGTCAAGGTCGATCCACGGAAGGAGAGGGGGTAAGGTAGCATGGCGAGCAATGGAGAGAAGAAAGGTCCCTCGGCGATCACCATACGCACGGCCCGCAAGGGCGACCTCGACCAGCTGGCCGCCCTCCTCGTGCGGTTGAAGCGCCTCAATGCGGAGTTCGACCCGCTCCTGAACGTGCGGGACGATGCCGATGCCCAGGCGAAGAAGATCCTCTCGGCCAACCTCGACGACCCCTCCTTCGTGATCCTCGCCGCCGAGGGGAGCGGGGGACCGGCGGGCACCGTCGTGGGGATCGTGCGCGCCTCGGTCCGGGAGCGCAACTTCTACATGCCGATCCAGGAGGGGGTCATCCTCGACATCTACCTCATGCCCGCCTTCCGGCGGCACGGGTCCGGGACGTACCTCCTGGCGGAGACCACCCGCCACCTCAAGGCGAAGGGAGCGGAGATCGTCACCGCCGAGTTCCCCTCGCAGAACGACATCGCGGTAAAGTTTTATGGCCGGCACGGCTTCCGGGCAGTGACCTCGCATCATGCCAGGGAGGTCTAGCACGTGCCCGAAATCTTCCAGAAGATCGTAGTGGCCGTCGATGGTTCGCCCCACGCCGAGCGCGCGATCGAGGTCGCGGTGGACCTCGCGAAGCACTACCACGCCGCCCTCTCGATCGTCACCGTGATCCCCGCGCCCGTGGTCGTCACGGCCACCGAGCCGTGGGTCCCGCCGCAGCTCCCCGACGCGGAGGCGAAGTACTACCACGACATCCTCGAGAAGGCGAAGAAGAAGGCCGAGGACCTCGGCGCCCCCGCGAAGAAGACGGACATCCTCGAGGGTCATGTGGTGGAGGAGCTCCTCACCTACATCGAGAAGGAGGTTCCGGACCTGCTCGTCATCGGCTCGCGCGGGCTCTCGACGGCCCGTCGGCTCCTGCTCGGGAGCGTCTCCGACGCCCTCGTGCACCACGTGAAGTGCCCCACGATCGTGGTGAAGCGCGGGGTATAGTGGTGGGGAGCGGTTCGCTCCCCGAAGAGACCGGGGGTCCCGAGGTCGCCATCGTGCTCGTAGGCGGGTTCGGCACCCGCCTCCGGCCCCTCACCTACGAGGTCCCGAAGCAGCTCATCCCCTGTGCGGGCCAGGTGGCCCTCTACCACGTCTTCGACCTCGTACCCTCGAGCGTGCGGCAGATCGTCCTCGCTTGCGGGTACAAGGCCGCCGAGATCGAGTCCTACCTCGAGGCCCATCCCTATCCCCTGCCGGTCCGGGTGATCCGCGAGGAGACACCGCTCGGGACCGGGGGCGGGATGAAGAACGCCTCGGAAGGCGTCTCGGACCCGTTCCTCCTCATGAACGGGGACGTCGTGGCGAGCGTCGACCTCACCCGCATGATCGCCGCCCATCGGGAGCACGGGGGCCTCGGCACCATGAGCCTCTTCGAGGTCGAGGACACGCGGCCGTACGGGGTCGTCGCGCTCGGTGCGGAGGACCGCATCCTCCGGTTCGTCGAGAAGCCCGAGCCCCACGATGCTCCCTCGCACTGGATCAACGCCGGGGTCTCCGTCTGGTCGCGGGAGGTGCTCGACCGAGTCCCGACGGGACGCGAGGTCAGCTTCGAGCGGGAGATCCTCCCGGGGCTCATCGACTCCTCGGACTCGCGGGGCCGGCATGGCGTCTACGGCTTCACCTTCCGGGAGTTCTGGGAGGACGCGGGGACCCCCGAGCGGCTCCTGCATGCCCAGCGTCTCCTCTTCGACCATGGCCAGCGCCGTCGCATCCCGCTGTCGGCGGGTACCGGCCCCTCGGTGCGGCCCCCCGTGTCGGTCGGGGTCGGGTGCCGCCTCGAGGGCGCGCACGTGGGACCCTACGTGACGCTCGGGGACCGTGTCGTGTTGGAGGAGGGCTCGTCCGTCGAGGACTCCGTCCTCATGGACGGGGTCACCGTCGGCCGCGGAGCCACGCTCCGGAACGCGATCGTGGGACCGGGGGCATCGATCCCGCCAGGCGCCGAGGTCCGGGGGAAGGTGCTCGTGCGCGAGGGCGCTCCCCAGGGATAGCCCGTCCCCCCGCCCGCACCATCGCGGTGCCGGTCACCGAGGAGGACGGAGCGATTATACGGGCGCTCGCTTTTCCGTCTCCGGAGGGAGCAAAGTGGGCGTTTCCG
>JAJYEA010000035.1 GCA_021790425.1 Thermoplasmata archaeon
CTCGAACAATATGAGCGTGATCAACGACACTACGAACAGTGTGGTTGCCTCTGTCCCAGTTGGTTCCAATCCTGACAGCGTAGCATGTGACAGCGTCAAAGGCGAGGTGTTTGTTACCAATGTTGCCTCGAATACTGTGAGCGTGATTAACGACCAGGACAGAACGGTGGGCGCCACGGTCAGCGTCGGATCCAGCCCATTTGGCATCGCGTATGACACCAGGGAGGGCGAGGTCTTTGTCGCCGTCCCTAACTCAAACATTGTAAGTTTCTTTCCAACGGACCCAAGCGTAGCACTGAACCCTTCTAGCAGCACCGTGATGGTTGGCCAGACTATCTGGGTCAATGCCACAGTGACTGGCGGATTCGCACCATACACCTTCAAGTGGAACACTACTTCGAACCACGCCGGGTGCTCTGTGGCGACCACCTCTCCCTCCGCGATGTGCACACCCACCCTGCCTGGGATTGCCTTCGCCTTGAAAGTCGACGTGACGGACTTTTTTGGGGCAACTGAGAATGCCACCTCGTCCAACATTACTGTGTCCTTGGTCCACGCAGCGCTCTCAGTATCCCGTGGCGAGGTGGACGTCAATGAGAACCTGACCTTGACCGCAAGAGTTACGGAAGACCTTGCCACGCTACTCTATGGCTACAGCTTCCCAGGAATGGCAGGATGCGCACCTTCCACCAGTGCCTCCATCGTGTGCACACCCACCGCGATTGGAAACTTCTCCGTCGAGATGCGAGTCACCGACGCCTACGGGAACAGTTGGAATGCCACGTCCGCAACCGTTCAGGTCTACCCTGCTCTCCGAGTCAACCTTACGGTATCCAGTCCCACTCCTCTTTTGGCTCAGACGGTAGCCATCGTCGCCAATGCCTCGGGCGGCAGCCCCGCTTACAACTACGCTTACCTCGGGTTGCCGTATGGATGTTATTCGGAGAACAAGTCATCGATCGGGTGTCTCCCTACGCAGTCCGACTGGTATAACATCACGGTAGTGGTGACTGACATAAACAACGGGACTGCCCGGGCGACCGTGGCGATGCATGTGATCTTCGACTTCAATGTGGTCGCTCCTTCTAGCACGACAGTCGGCCTGGCAATGACTATCTCGGTCAACACTAACCAGACCTTCTCGGGCCCTACTGATCTTGCCATGCCGGCGGGGGGTGTTGAGGCCCTCACATACGGCTATTCTGGTCTGCCCCCAGGATGCGCAAGCAAGGACACTCCACGCATCACCTGCACCCCGACCACCGTCGGAACCTATTCGGTCACGGTCAGTGTGCGCGACCAGGCCGGCGACCACAATACCCATACGGTCGCAGTACATGTGACCGAGGGACTCTTGGGCTTGGCGGGGTATGAAGGGTATGTGGTCATTGGGGTAGTCGTGGCGGTAGTCGCCGTTGCGGTGGCTGTGCTCCTGTTGAGGAAGAGGCGCTCGCCGCCCGCTGCAAAGGCTCTGCCTAAGGAAGAACCCGAGAGCAAGGAGCCGGAGAAGGGCGAGGCTGAGAAGTCCCCTGAGAAAACGGCGACCAGCGAGGGAACCTCGCCCGGTACGGAGAAGTCGGGATAGCCGCCCGTATTCGCTTTCCTGCCATAAACATCACGTTGTTCCACGACCAAAAACCATCGAGACTGTGTGAAAAGTCAATTCAAGCGCTCATCGATGTGCAGGCTTGTCGGATTTGTACGCGGTGCCTGCGTTGACCAAGCAACGGAGTACGCAGGAAATGCAAGCGGTCTCGAGGGGGCGAACTTCTTGCACAGTCTCCATCCCATTTCCCCGAGGCAGGACCGGGCAAGTGGCCTAGTCGTGCTGCCAGGTTTTCGGTCGACGAGGGGTTTTGGTCGATAGGGGGGTGGCCTGAAAGCGCTCCTGGTCATCAATGCACTACTCTGAGGTTACGGGAGAATGTCTGCGGGTGATACGGCGTCCGTAAGGTTGGTCCAGATGACCTTGCGACTGGGGACCGGATTGCCTGTGGTGCCCGTACACAGAAACGGTATCCAGCCCGAAAGCCGAAGAGGATCGCGAAGGTCGGTTTACCATCTGGGCCTGGGAGGAGGGCGCCAAGTCGGTGCTCAGACTTCGTCGTTACGCGGGGGAGAGTTCGCGGCCTAGTCAGGTGAATATTGCGATTGGGCGCGCAAGTGGGCTTCCGCGCAAATTCGCATGGACGTCTCCCTGCGGCGCCTCGCCAGTGTGTTGCTTCCCGCGAACCGGCCGCTTTCCTTCCCCTGCGCTCCGGCCAGGATGCACAGGGCAAGTGCCCCCACCGAAGGGTCGCTGGGCAGGGTCCATGCAAGGGTGCCGTGTCGCGAGACGCCCCGTAGTTCCGAGCGCCTGGATCCCGGGGAGCCGAGGACGTCTCATGCGACGTGGTCGAAGAGCGCCTTGATCTTGACCACTCCTTTTTCCTCGGCGATGTCGGGGGACAGGCTCACGATCAGGGAAACGTTGTGGGAGGAGGACACGTCGAGCACGAGCTTCAGGAACTTCTCCACCCGGTCGGCCCCGACCGCGGAGATCAGTTGGCCGAGCCCGTCCAAGGCGACCGCCCCGGCCCCTTCCGCCCGGAGGAAGTTCAGGATGCGGGCGGAGATCTCGTGGTCGATCATCTTGGGGTGGAAGGTCTCCTGCCAGCCCTCGCTCTCGGAGATCCAAACGATGTCGGTGTCGGGAATGGGCCCCTCCTCGACGATCTTCGGGGGCCAAGTCGCGGTGAGCACGAGCCCGTTGCCGTTCCCGCGGAGCTCGCGGAAGGCGTTGAGCGTCCGCCGCGGGTGGCTCTCCACGAAGAGGTACGACCGTCCCCGCTTCACCGCAGGCAGCGGGGTCTCGGACGGCTCCTCCGCCGCGGGCGGCTCGGAGGCGGGGGACGTCGAGTGGCCCCGGATCCGGCGGTGGGGACGCCCATCCGACCTCTCGTCATCCCCGTGATCCTTCTCCTCCTCCATCGCCGGGAGCTTGGACTGGGCCCGGTGGAGGAGACCGAGTACCTGCAGATAGTTCCGGGACCGCAGGGCGATCGTGACCTGCTTCAGGATCATCGCGGCCTCGCGGGTATCCTTCCCCTTCTCGTGCGCCTTCCGCACCGCCTGGGTCAGTAGGGCAATGCGTTGGGCGAGGAGGGGCGCCAGGGCCTCCAGGGACTCGCTCACCGCGAGCCCTAGGGCGGCCTCGGCCACCTGGGGTTGCCCCCTCGCGTAGGATGCGTGGGCCTTCTGGAGGACCGAGTCGGTCGAAGGGGGGTGGCCGCCGAGGGACACGATCCCGCCGTTGATGGCCCGGAGGGCGGAGATGAACTTCCCGATCGCCCCCAGTCCCTTCTCGAAATCCGAGAGCGACTGGGCGAACCTGTCCACCGTGGGCAGGAGCGTCTCGTAGTCGTGGCGCACCATCATCCCGTCCAACTGGATGAGCGCTTCCCGGGTCCCAAGGGGGGCGAAGAGGCCCAGCTTCTCGGCGGTCGCCTTGACGGCGTCAATCTGCTTCCGCGCGTAGGTCTCGAGGGCCTTCTTGAGCTCCTCGGACGCCTTGGCAATGGAGACATGGGCCTTGCCCACCTCGTTGAGGCGCCAGAAGCGAGTGGCCTTCGCGATGTCCCCGCTCGACGCGGTGATGTCGACGGAGTAGCGGGACGCGAGGCTCATCAGCCCCTTCACCTCGCTGAGAAGGGCCTCGAGCGTTCCGGGGGCAGGTTCCGGTTCCTTGGGGAGTTCGGGCTCCACGGACGGAGGGACCGGAGCGGGGATCGAGGGGGCCGGTTTCGGAGTCGGCTCGCGTACCGGGGCGGGTTCGACCTCCGGGGGCTTCTCCGGTTCCGGCTCGGTTACGGGAGGGGGACGCGATGGCGGTGGGGCAGGTGCCGGCTCCGGCGGATGCGCGGGCCGCTCGGCGACCGGCGGGACTTCCGGCGCGGGCCGGCTGGGAGCCGGTTCGGCAGACCGGGGGGTCGGTTCCTTGGCCGGCGGGGGTGATGCCGCGGGGCTTGCCGGAGGAGCTTCCGAGTGAGGGGGAGATGGCGACGCCCGAGGAGCGACGGGTGCCACCGGTGCAGGCCGTTCAACGGGCGCTGGGGCCGGCTTCGGCACCGGGGGCGGAGCGGCCGCCGGCTTCGGAGGTGGTGCCGGCTCGGGTGGGCGAGGCTCCGTCGCAGCGGGAGCGGGAGGGGTGGATGCGAGGACGGGCTTTGGAGCCGGCGGGGGTGGGGAAGGGCTCGCTGTCGACGCTTCCCCGGGCTCCTCCTCGGGCCAGAACTCCTTGGGGAGGCCGCAGGAGGGACACTCCGTCGCCTCGTCACTGACCTCTGCGTCGCAAATAGGACAGTGTCTCAGCTTGGAGCTCATGGCAGAAGTCGACTCCCGAAGGACGAGGGTCGCATAAGGGTTAGGGGGGACAAATGACGGCGGGCGGAGGCCGTGGGCAAGTGCGTTCCCAAGATCCCCCTCCTCTCACATGGAACGGTCGTCGCCGCCTCGAGCGGTACGGTCGTCCGGCAGCGCTTGCATCGGTATCCCTTGCCCCGGCCGAGGGACCCTGTGGATCCTCCGCAGGCGGGGCACCGGGGATTGGAGACCTTGCGGTAGGTCGCCGCAAGGCGGGTGACGGAGAACCCTTCCACGTGCACGGTCCGATCGCCTTCCTCCCAAGAAGTGGCTCCCCATACCTTGAGGTTGTCCCCTAACGCGAGCTGGGACGCCGCCCGGGGCAGGGTCTTCGTGGGCTCGAACGCCAGGCACGGGATCCGTCCGGTGTCGTCCTCCAGCTCGAACCGCACATGACCGCCGCGCAACCTCTCCGGGGGCTGGGAAACCCTGCCCTCCAGGAAGGGGGATTGTCCCGGCCGCACATCGGCCACGTGGGTTTGCTGAAGGTGATCTCCGGTAGCCTGGTTCGTCTCGAAGATGACCCAGCGGTCCCAGGGCTCGCTCCGCACGGAACGGACGGCCCGGGGGAGTGTGGCGGGGTCCGTTGCCCGGACCCCGAAGAGGATGGGGCAGGGGGTGTGCGGGGTGACCAAGAGACGTCGGGTCGAGGGGTCCCAGGAAAGGAACGTGGTGGGGTTCCGTCGTTCCATGGCCCGCACGGAGGCGGCGTCCACTCGTCGCCGGGTGCCCCACCGGCCGGTGGGGCGATAGGCGATCGCCTCCCAGGTCCTCCGTCGGGCCCGCCACGCGAGCGAAGCGGCGGCGCCCACGATGCCCTGGCCGCTCCCGTAGGCCGCGGACAGCGCTCCCTCCACCGAGGCGATCGCCCAGTAGGCGTCGGCGGGACGGAGCCGGTCCCGCACGGCCCGCCAGTAGAACGGCTCGGGAAGGTGCCGGGGAGCGATCACCAGGGCCGGGTCGGTCCCCGGGTCCCCCCAGCGGGAGGATCGGCGCACCGACGCGAGGACGGTCTCGAAGAGTCGGTCCTTCTCGGCAGTGTTCAGGTCCCGGCCCCGAGGATAGGAAAGGACCGGGGTGCTTCCGAAGGCCCCGATGCGGCGGGGGGTGCCCTGCCCGTGTCCGAACCTCACCGCGAGCGCGGCGTTCCCGCGGGTCTTGAACGGGACGTTCGGGTTCAGCCGGACCAGCCGGGGGAAGCCGACGACCTCGAACTCCCCGACCTCACGGAGGACCTCGGTCAGGGCCCAGGTCGTGCATCCGCCGGCCGCGGAGTCGGTGTCGTCGATCCCGACCCACAACGCGTCTATTCCAGCGAGGCGAGGAACTTCGCGTAGCGCTCCCGGTTGTGCGAGAGGCTGACATCCTCGACCACCGGGACCTCCGCCAGGTTGGGCAGGACGGTGGCATCGAGCGACGGGTAGCGCTTCTCGGGGACGTAGATCCGGCCGGTCGGGATCTTGCCGGATTCCATGATCGAGAGGCACGCCTGGAAGGCCTTCGCGCGGTCCGACGGGTCGTAGCCCGGCTGGGTCGCGACGTCGACGATCTTGGCGCGCCACTCGTCGTAGGTGTCGTTGTACGTCACGCATGGGGAAAGTATCTCGACGAACGCGAACCCCTTGCGTTCCTGGTTGAAGCGGATGGCCTCGGTGAGCAGCGCGGTCGCCTCCTTCGGGTTCCCGGAGAACCCGCGCGCCACGAACGACGCCGATGGGATCGAGAGCGCCGTGAGCACGGCCTCGAAGGGCGCCTCGACGTTGCCTTCGAACCCGATCGGGGACGTGGGCGATGCCTGTCCCTTCGTGAGCCCGTAGGTCTCGTTGTTCATCACGACGTAGGTGATCGAGATGTTCTTCTTCAGGGTGTGGATGAAGTGACCCATGCCGATGGCGTAGCCGTCCCCGTCCCCGCCCGCGGCGATCACCGTCAGGTTCGGGTTCGCGAGCTTGACCCCGACCGCGGTCGGCAAGAGCCGTCCGTGAAGGGAATGGAAGCCGTACGCATCGGTGAAGTTGTGGATCCCGCCGGAGCACCCGATGCCTCCCACCAGGACGACGTTCTCGGGAGGGATCTTGAGCTCGAGGAGGCTCTTCTTGATGGCGGCGAGGACACCGAAGTCCCCGCATCCCGGGCACCACGTGGGCTGGATCGGCTTGACGTGTTCGACCATGGTCAGAAACCTCCTCCTTCTCCTTCCGGAAGCACTTTCGGCACCTTCTTCGGCTCGTAGTAGGTCCGGCCCTCAAGCGTGCTCTCGACGTGCTGCGCGATCTCGATCCCCTTGTACGAATTCCCGTCGTACTTGAGGATGCTCTCGAGGTTGCGGGTGTTGATGTACTCGCGGATGAGCATCCCGAACTGGCCCAGGTAGTTGTGCTCCACGACGAAGGCCACCCGTACGGTCTCCATGAAGGAGGCCAGGGAGTCAACGGGCACCGGCCACAGGGTCCGGGCCTGGAAGAACCGGCTCGAGATCCCCTTGTGCTTCAGGATGGCTTGGGCCTCCCGGATGGGTCCGTAGGTGCTCCCGTACCCGATGAAGCCGACACGGGCCCGGTCATCGTCCCCCCAGATCTGCGCCGCGGGAAGGTCATCCTTCACGAGCCGCAGGCGCATCATGCGCTTGGCCATCATCATCTTGCGGTTGTCGACGTTCACCGACACGTGCCCCCACTCGTCGTGCTCGTTCCCGGTGACCTGGCTCTCCCCTCCCTTCATCCCGGGAATGGTCCTCGGGGAGACGCCGTTGGGAGTGAATTCGTAGCGCTTGTAGGCGGCCATCTTGTCGAGGGCCTCCTGGGTCAGAAGGGCGCCCCGGTCGATGCTGACGCGGGACAGGTCGTAGCGGGGGCTGGTGGTCGTATTCTCGCTGAGGGCCTGGTCGAGGAGGAGAATGACCGGCACCTGCCACTTCTCCGCGAGGTTGAGCGAGGAGACGGTGAGGTTGAACGAATCCTGGGGGTAGCCTGGGGCCAGGACGATCCGGGGGATCTCCCCGTGGGAGGCGAAGACCGAGTGGAGCAGGTCGCCCTGCTCGTGCCGTGTGGGCTCCCCTGTGCTTGGCCCGACCCGTTGGGCATCCACGATCACGATCGGGACCTCGGCCTCCCCCGCATGACCCAAGGCTTCGGTCATGAGGGAGAATCCGGGGCCGCTCGTGGCCGTCATGGACCGGGCACCCGCGTAGGCCGCCCCGATGACCATGTTGATCGCCGCCAGCTCGTCCTCCGCCTGGCGTACCACTCCGCCGAACTGGGGGAGGTAGCGCATCAGGGTCTCCATGACGGAGGTGGCGGGGGTGATCGGGTAGCCGGCGAAGAAGCGGCCGCCCCCGACGATGAACCCGAAGGCGCACGCTTGGTTCCCGGTCGTGAGGATCTCGTTGGTCGCGGTCCCCTTCTCGACCGTGAGCACCGGGTGGTTCCCCACCTGCTGGGTCACAAGCTCCGCCCCCAGGTCGAAGGCCGAAAGGTTCTTCGCGGCCGCGTCACCGCCGCGTCGCCCGAAGCGCTTCTCGACGACGCCCCGGGCCGCCGCGCGGTCCATTCCGAGGAGGACCGAGAGGGCCCCGTACGCGAGGGTGTTCTTGTAGAGCGGGCTCCCCACCTTGCTGGCCGAGGTGAGCGAGAGCGGCAGGAGGAAGGCATTCTTCCCTTCGGCCTTGACGACCTTGTCGTCCGCGAGGATGATCCCGCCTTCTCCGAGTTCCTTCTGCCCGAAGGTAACGGCGTCCTGGTGGAAGGCGATGATGACGTCGTGGCTGGCCTTCTGAGCGAACCGCTCCTCGACCGAGACCCGCGTGGCGGCCGCGGCGTATCCTCCCCGGATGCGGGAAAGGACGCTGCGGGAAGTGTAGATGTGGAGACCCTGGCTGTGGTAGTACCGCGCCAGGAGCTCGGAAACCGTGAGCGTACCGTCCCCGCCCTGCCCACCCGTCAGGAAGGAGAGGTCCTTGAGCGGAGGATGGGCCTTGTTTTCTTGCCCTGCGGTCCCCGGCGATCCATGTGCCCCCGTTGTGAGTGAATCGGTTTCCGTCATGGCCGTGGTTAGTACGCCGGCAAGCACCGGTTTGCTATTTAAAGAGGCGGAATCCGCCCCCGTCCGAGCGCCCCCAACGACGCGGGGAATGGGGGTCGGGGCCCCTTTCCGCGGCAAATGCTTTTTAAGCTTGTGGGCCTTTTAAGGGTGCGGGGGGTCATGGACATCGTCGGGAACCTGAAGGGAACCGTCTGGCCCAGGGGCAAGAAGGGCCTGGGCGCCCCGATCTACGTCGAAGAGGACGGTCCTGTCCTCGGCATCGTGGATGACGTGTTCGTGGACCGTGCCAGCGGCCGGCCCATGGCCTACCGCGTGCAGACCTCCGGCCAGTTCATCGAGCTTCCCGCCGAGTCGGTGGAAGAGACGCCCGCCGGCTTCGTCTACCGGTCCCCGTGGTTGACGGAGGCGGATGCGGTCGTCCGGAAGCTGGACTCGCAGGAGCTCCTGATGCCGGAGCTGCTCTTCTCCTCGATCACCACGAAGGAGTCCGACCGCAAGATCCTCGAGCGCGCGATGGAGCACTCCCCGGCGCTGAAGACCCTCGTCGGCGAGGCCCGCGACCTCTATCACGATCTCGTCCCGCGCATCCAGGCGATGGAGCGGGAGCGGGCGAAGGTGGTTGGCCAGGTGGCCGAGCTCACCGAGGGTGTGGCGAGCGGCCGTCTCGACAAGGGTGCCTATCGGGAAGGGTTCGTGGCGTTGAAGCGCCGCCTCCAGCTCCTGGAAGCGACGATCCGCCGCGCCGAGTCCCTCCGCACGCGCCTGGAGCGTGCTCCCTTCGTCCAGGTGGCATTGAACGGTACCGCCCCCACCGAATCGGGCGCGGCCCGAACGGAGAAGGCCGGCCCCGTCTTCCAGGCCCCGGGCCACTCCGACGAGTGGAAGCGCATCAAGAAGTTCCGCGTGCTGAAGGCCGAGAAGGACCTCGCCGCCCGGGAGGCCCGCGTCAAGCAGATGGAGAAGGAGATGTCGGGAGGAGGGGTCCCGGTCAACGCTCTCGTGGAAGCCCTGAGCCGCGATTTCGACCAGATCGCTCAGGCCCGCGCCGCGGGCCCCGAGGCACTCCGCAAGGAGTTGGAGCGCCGCCTTGGTGTCTCCCCGGCCGCTCCGTCGAGATCGTCGGGATCGTCGGAACCGGACGCACCGGCCATGTCGCGCGCGCCCACGACCGAAGAGCTGCTCGCCAGCCTGGAGGAATTGGGCGCGGGGAAGGTCTGTCCCCTGTGCTCGGAGCCGCTGAAGGGTACGGAGACCTCCTGCCCCAGCTGCCACGCCGACCTGAGCAGCATCGCTCCCTCCGGCAAGCGGGGCGAACAGCCTCCCGGTCGGGTGGACAAGTTCTTCAAGGGCGGTGGCGCCACGAAGACGGGGGTCGTGCTCCTGATCGCGGCGGCCGCCATCTTCGTACTGCGGATGTTCGCCCACTGAGGAGGGACGGCTTCAGGCATGGCGGAGGGGAAGAAGCTCTCGGACCCGACCAAGGGGGCGGACCCCAAGAAGGATCAGAACTCGTCCGTCGACGACCTCGTGAAGGAACTGGACTCGATCCTCCAGGAGTCGAAGCAGCAGGCCCCCGCGCAGCCCGCGGACGTGGGGGAGGCCATCCACTCCGTCGAGGCCCTCACGGACGAGATCCTCGGGGAGGAGGAGTTCGTCGGGGACAAGTCGATCTGCCCTTCCTGCAGTGCGGTCGTGGACGTCTACACCGACCGGTGCTCAACGTGCGGCGTGGTCTTCGACCAGGGCACGTGCCGATGCGCCAACTGCGGCGCGGAGGTCCCCTCGGAGGCCATCTTCTGCCCCTCGTGCGCCAAACCTCTCACGGAGAGCGAAGCGCTGTGCCCCGTCTGTTCCACCAATGTACCCTACCACTCCACCCATTGTCCCGTCTGTGGCTCGGAGCTCGCGGAAGGCGAGATGCGGTGCGCTTCCTGCGGCGCATCGGTCGAGCCCAACGCGGTCGCCTGCCCATCCTGCGGCGTGGTCCTGATCGAGGGCGCGCACCCCCGGGACCGGACGCCGGCCATCGCGGGCATGCCGGCGGCGGGGGGCGCGCCCGTCCATGCCGTCATCGAGGGGGCGGGCGGGGTGACCGAGGTCGAGGTCGACAGCCGGGTGGAGAACCGCGTCACGGTCGAGGCCATCCTGAAGCCGCCGCCGGACAAGGCTCCCAACAAGAAGGCCGGGACCTCCCTGACCCGCGCGCGGGAGCGCCGGGCGGAGTCCCTCTTCCCCTTCTCGGGGATCATCGGGCAGGACAAGATGAAGACCGCCCTCATCCTCAACGTCATCGACCCGCTCATCGGCGGGGTGCTCATCACCGGACAGAAGGGGACGGGCAAGTCCGTGACCGTCCGCGGGCTTGCCGAGATCACCCCGGAGATTTCGGTCATCGATGGATGCCGCTTCTCGTGCGACCCCGCCCAGCCCAACACCTGGTGCTGGGAGTGCACAGACAAGTACGAGGGGATGGCACCCGAGTCGGTCCCCACGAAGTCCCGCACGCTGCGCGTCGTCGACCTCCCCCTGAACGCCACGGAGGACCGGGTCGTCGGAACCCTCGACGTGAGCAAGGTGCTGACCGAGGGGGAGTTCTCCTTCGAGTCCGGCGTCCTCGCCGCCGCGAACCGCGGGGTGCTCTACGTCGATGAGGTCAACCTCCTGGACGACTACGTGGTCGACGTCCTCCTCGACGCCGCCGCCATGGGGGTGGCCACCGTCGAGCGCGAGGGGATCAGCGTGCGGTACCCGGCGCGGTTCGTCATGGTCGGGAGCATGAACCCCGAAGAGGGCGGGTTGCGCCCCCAGCTGCTCGACCGTATCGCGCTCCAGGTGTCGGTCACCGGTATCGAGGCCCTCGACTCCCGGATGGAGGTCGTGGCCCGTCGCATGGACTTCGAGAAGGACCCGGTCTCCTTCCGGGCCCGTTTCGAGGGGGAGCAGCAGAAGGTGAGGGACCGCATCCGCAAGGCCCGCGAGCAGCTCCCCTCCGTCGTGGTACCCCCCACCCTCTTCTCCGCGATCCCGAAGATCACCATGGCGTTCGGGGTCGATGGACACCGGGCGGACATCATGATCGAGCGCGGGGCTCGGGCCCTCGCGGCGTACGAGGGCCGGACCACCGTCGAGTCCAACGACCTCTTCCGCATCAGCGACATGGTTCTGCCGCATCGTATGCGCCGCAAACCCTTTGAACAGACGGAGTTCTCGAGCGAACGGTTGAAGCGCATCATCTCGGACAACATCTAAGGGTGGTCATCGGTGGCAGGGGAAGAGGAGGCAGGGGGACAGGAACTGGACGCCGAACTCGCTTTCATCCAGAAGAAGGTCGCGGAAGGCGTCAACCGCAAGCTCAAGGAGGCGGATGCCCGCCATCAGGCCGAGTTCGAGGCGCTCCGGAAGCAGCACCAGGACGAGCAGGAGCACCTCCATCATGCCCATCGCGAGGAGCTCGACAAGCTGAACCGGGATATCCAGCTGAAGGAGACGACCCATCAGACCGCCCTTCAGAACCAGCACCAGGGCCACCGCGACGAGCAGGAGAAGCTGCAGCGGGCCCACCGGGACGATGTCGACCGGCTCACCCGCGAACTCAAGGACAAGGAGACGGCCCACCATGGCGAGATGGCCTCGCTCCAGCGGGCCCATCAGGAAGACAGCGAGAAGCTCCAGCGCGTCCATCGGGAGGAGATCGAGCGCCTGCAGCGCGACCTCCAGGTGAAGACCCGCGAGGAGATCGATGCGAAGACCGAGAAGCTCACCGACGAGTTCGCCCAGGAGTTCGCGAACCAGGAACAGACCCTCAAGGGCCAGCTCGCCGTCGAGAAGAAGGCCTTCGAGGAGGAGCTCCGCCGCCGGTCCGACCAGGACCTCGCCCGCGACAAGCGGGACCTCGAGGAGACGTTCCAGGCCCGGGTCCGTCGGCGGGAGGAGGAGCTCCGGTCGAAGCTCGAAGAGGACCTGAAGGTGCGCGAGGGAGAGCTCCGTCGCGTCCTTGAGGTCGAATACTCCCAGCGGCTCACCCAGGACCGCTCCAAGCTGGACCAGGAGTTCCAGGGGCGGACGAAGCAGCTCGAGACCTCCCTCAACGAGGAGATCGGGAAGAAGCTCGAGATGGAGAAGGCGCGGCTCGAGAACGAGAACGCGCGCCGGCTTGAGCTCGAGGAGAACCGGCTCTCCCGCGAGCACAAGGACCAGATGCGGGCCGAGGAGCAGGAGCTCCGGGAACGGACCACCGCGACCCTCGAGAGCGAGCGCCGGAAGATCGAGGAGGGGTTCCGCACCCGGCTCCTCCGTCGCGGACGGTACTCCCATCTCTCGCACAACCTCCACCAGCCCCTCTTCCCCTTCCCGGCCATGGTCGGGATGGAGAAGGCCAAGCGCGCCCTGATCCTGAACGCGATCAACCCGGCCGTCGGGGGCGTCGTGCTCTGGGGCGCCGAGGGCAACGGGAAGTTCTCGATGCTCCTCTCCTTCGCCGAGCTCCTGAGCCCCCAGGAGAGATCCTTGGTCGGGCGGGAGGACGAGCACAAGGCCTGGAACGACGAGGAGCGTTACCTCGTGGGCCGGATCCACTACGGCCGCGAGATGGCCGGCTACCTCATCGACACCTACCTCCAGACCGCGGCCCTGTCGCTCCCCCGGGCGCGGCGTCACCACGACTCGGTGAGCGCGGAGCTCCCCCCCCTCCTCCTCAGCACCCTCAAGGAGGAGGACGAGCAGGCCTACCACCTGATCAGCGAGTACACGCTGCACGTGGAGGTCCAGAGCCCCACCAGCATCGAGGAGCGGCTCGAGATCATGCACCGGAACTCGGAGTTCCGGAAGGACGCGAACGACTTCCGGCAGCACTATGCGGGCGCCGGCTCCGAGATCCTGGGCAACGTGACGGGGGCCAAGGACCGCCTCGCGTCGGTGGCGATCTCGACCAAGATCCTCGCCCTCATCGCCCGGATGACGATCCTCGACAAGCAGAGCGCGCGCCTGGACGTCCTCATGGAGCACCTCTCCCGGACCAACGCCGCCTTCGACGGGCGGCAGGACGTGGACTCCACCGACGTCATGGAGGCGGCCGACCTGGCGCTCATGCACCGGCTGACCCCGCGCGAGCTCTCCGAGTTCGAGCGCGCGAGCACGACGGAGAGCGGCGCCCCGCGGCCGAAGTAGGAACGGCGACGGCATGATCCTCTCCGATTCCCGCATCCTCGAGGAGATGGAGCGGGGCAACATCGTCATCAAGCCCTTCCGTCGCGACTGCCTCGGCTCGAACTCCTACGACGTCCACCTCGGCCCCTACCTCGCGACGTACCAGGCGGGGGAGCTGGACGCCAAGAAGGACAACGAGGTCGCGGAGTACCCGATCCCTCCCGAGGGGACGGTCCTCCACCCGAACCAGCTCTACCTCGGCGTCACGGAGGAGTACACCGAGACCCACCGGCACGTCCCCTTCCTCGAGGGCAAGTCGAGCGTGGGGCGGCTCGGGATCGACATCCACTCGACGGCTGGCAAGGGCGACGTCGGCTACGCGAACTACTGGACCCTCGAGCTCTCCGTCCGGCTCCCCGTCCGCGTCTACGCGGGGATGCCGATCGGGCAGCTCATCTACTTCGAGGTCGAGGGCGACGTGCTCCGGGACTACGGGAAGAAGAGCTCCTCCAAGTATCGTGAAGTGAACCCGCATCCGGTCCCTTCCCGGATGCACCTCAACTTCACGAAGTGACATGACGCACCCATCCGGGGTGGCGGTCGTCTGGGACGACCGCTTCGTGGACTACGACTTCGGCGAGGGACATCCCTTCCGCGAACGCTACCGGGCCCTGGGCGTCGAGCTCCTCGAGTCCCTGCGGCTCCTGGGCCCGAAGGCACCCGTGGGCCCCCGGATCGCACGCGTCGAGCCTGCCACGACGGAAGAGCTCGAGACGTTCCACACGCCGCGCTATCTCAGCCGGGTGAAGGACCAGGGGGCCCAGGACGAGCCCGGCTTCCTCGACCGGGGGGATACGCCGGCCTTCCCGGGCTGCTTCGAGGCGACCGCCCGGATCGTGGGGGGCACGCTCGCGGCCGTGCGGCGGGTCCTCGGGGGCGAGTCCGACCATGCCGTCAGCTTCTCGGGCGGCCTCCACCACGCGGCCCCGGGGCACGCGAGCGGGTTCTGCATCTTCAACGACATCGGGATCGCGATCCACGAGGTCCTGAAGGAGGGGGGGCGCGTCGCCTACGTCGACATCGACGCCCACCACGGGGACGGGGTGATGTACCGCTTCTACAACGACGGGCGGGTCCTCGACATCGACTTCCACCAGGACGGGCGGACCCTTTTTCCGGGGACCGGGACGGTCCAGGAGACGGGGGCCGACGACGGCCAGGGGCTCAAGGTCAACGTTCCGCTCCCCCCGGGGGCGGGGGACGAGGCGCTCGTGCCGCTGTTCGACCAGGTCGTCCCCCCCATGATCCGGGACTTCCACCCGGACCTCCTGCTCCTCCAGGGAGGGGCCGACGCCCACGCGGGCGACCCCCTGGCTCACCTGCAGTACACCCTGGCCGGGTACCGGCACGTCGTCTCCTCGCTCCATGCGCTCTCCCACGAGCTGACGGGGGGACGCTTCGTCATCCTCGGGGGAGGTGGCTACCACCCGGCGAACGTCTCGCGGGTCCTGGCCCAGCACGCGATGATCCTCGCCGACCACCCGCTCCCGGAGCCGGGGGAAGAACTGCCGCCTGCATGGCGGACCCGCTTCGCCGAGGTGGCCGGACGACCTGCCCCGCGGACCTGGGGCGAGCTCACTCCCCGGGTGCAGTCCCCCTGGAACGCCACCCGCCAGGAGAATCTCCTCGCCGCCATCTCGCAGGCGATCGGACGCCGCTTCTGAGGTCTCCGTTCCCGTCCCATGGCTTCGGCCCGCACCTTTTATGCTGGGCGCATGTAGTCGAAACGAGGCATGGTGCTCGTCAGTCTGCATGTGACCTCTCGCAGGAGCGGACTCGACACGCTCGAGCGCTTCACCGCCGGGCGCGCGGAGACGCTCGCCCGCTCCATCACGTCCCGGTTCCCCGGCTCGGAGTGCGTCGTCGTCCGCACGTGCAACCGCTTCGAGATCTACCTCGCGGTCGCGGAGGCGGACGGGCCGAAGGCCCGCGCGGCGCTCTCCCGCCGGCCCCTCGCCCGGGGGCAGGATGTGCTGTCCGGCTTCGACACGGTCCTCCATCTGTTCTCCGTGGCCGCGGGGCTCGACTCCGAGCTCCTGGGGGAGGACGAGGTCCTCGGTCAGGTGCGGACCTCGTACGTCGAAGCCAAGGAGCGCGGGGAGGCACGCACCGAGCTCGGCCCCCTCTTCGAACGTGCGATCTTCACCGGGCGCCGCGTGCGCAAGGAGACCGGGATCTCCCGCGGATGCCGCTCGCTCTCCGGGCTCGCCATCGGGGAGGCGCGCAAGGTCTACCCGGACCTCAAGGACCGTGCCATCGGCATCCTGGGGACGGGCGAGATGGGCCGCAAGATCCTCGCCCGCCTGCTGGACGAGGGGGCCGAGCACGTCGAGATCGCCTCGAAGACCGATGTCCGCCGGGCCCAGCTCTCCTCCGAGTGGCCCGTCCCGGTCCTGTCCCCGGAAGCCCTGCTCGCGCGCCTCGACCATCTGGACGTCCTCTTCTGCGCCGCCGAGACCGAGCGCCCCTACGAGGTGATGCTCGAACAGCGGCGCCGGGGCTCTCCGCTCGTGGTGGTCGACCTCGGGATGCCGAGGAATCTCCGCGTGGCGGCGGGCCGAGGAAGGATCCGGCGGGTCGATCTCCGGGCCCTCCAACGCCTCTCACGCCAGGAGTCGCGCCAGAAGGACGCGATGGTCCCCCGCGCGATGACGATCGTGGAGGAGGAGGCCCAGCAGTACCTGCGGGTGCAGCAGGAGTCGGACGTCGCCCGGTTCGCCGAGGGGATCCTCTCCCGCGCCTACGCCGTGGCCCAGGAGGAGGGCGAGCGTGCGTTCGCCAAGCTCTCGGGCGACCATGACCCCCGGGAGACCCTGGACCGCTACGGCCAGTCGATCGTGAAGCGCCTGCTCCTGCCCTCGGTGAACCGTCTCAAGGGCCTCTCGCCCGAGGAGCGTCGCACGGTGCTGCGTTCCATCGCACTTCTCTTCCCGGCCGGACAAACGCCTGGAGCGGACGACGGGAAGACGGTCGGGAAGGCCCTCGCCGACGGTTCCCGCCGCCCGCGCGCCGCCCCGCGGCGGTCGGGGAGTACGCGTGCCGTCGAGATGAGCGCGTAGATGCCGCCCGCCTATCCGACGCTCCGGTTGCGACGCCTCCGACGCTCACCCCGGATGCGCGGGGCCGTCCGGGAGACCTCGGTGCCCCCGGGCTCGCTCTTCCTGCCGGTGTTCGTCGACCCATCGGTCACCGAACCCGCCCCCCTCTCCAGCATGCCGGGCCAGTTCCGCTGGTCCCCCGAAGGGCTCGGGCCCATCGCGGAGCGGGCGACCCGCGCGGGGATCGGGGGTCTCATTCTCTTCGGGCGCCCCGCTGCCAAGGACGCCGAGGGCTCCGGCGCCTGGGACCCGCAAGGCTCGGTGCAGCGCGCGCTCCGGAGCCTCCGGGGCAAGGGCGATCTCATCCTCGCGACCGATGTCTGTCTCTGTGCGTACACGACGAGCGGACATTGCGGGTACTGGAAGGACCACCATCTCGAGAACGACCGGAGCGTGGAGGCCATCGCCCGGATCGCGGTGTCCCACGCGGAGGCCGGGGCCGACTGGGTGGCCCCGAGCGCGATGCTCGACGGGCAGGTCCGCCACATCCGCTCCGCCCTCGATGCCCGCGGCTTCACCGACACGGCGATCCTGGCCTACGCCGCCAAGTTCGCCAGCGCCTTCTACGGACCCTTCCGCGAGGCCGAGGACTCGGCCCCCTCGGAAGGCGACCGGAAGGGCTACCAGATGGACCCGGCCAACGCCCGCGAAGCCCTCCACGAGATGCGGCTGGATGCCGAGGAGGGGGCGGACATCCTCATGGTGAAGCCGGCGATGACGAGCCTCGACATCCTGGCCCGGGCCCGGACCGAGTTCGCCCACCCGCTCGCCGCCTACCACGTGAGCGGGGAGTACGCGATGCTGAAGGCGGCCGCGGCGCGGGGATGGCTCGACGAGGCCACGGCGGTCGCGGAGACGCTCACGGCGCTCCGCCGGGCGGGCGCCGGTCTGATCCTTACCTACTACGCGCTCGAGGCGGTGGAGTCCCACTGGGTGTAGCCTTCGCCGACCGGGCGAGTCCCTCGAGCAACGGGCCGAGAAGGTTCTCCCACCGCCCGACGAGACCGACGTCCACGTGCGCCCAAAGCGGGGCTGCCGGATCGACGTTGATTCCCACGATCCTGCGGGCCCGCTTGACGCCGACCAGGTGGCTGGGCTTCCCGCTGGTCCCGACGGCGACGTAGATCTCGGGCGCCAGGAATTGCCCCGTCAGTCCGATCTGGAGCTGGCCCGGGAGCCATCCCGCGTCGACGACCTTCCGCGTGGCGCCGAGCGCCGCTCCGACGGGTCGGAGGAGTTCGAGTAGTTCGGGGATGCGGTCGGGACTTCCGATGCCCATCCCCACGCCCACCACGATCCGCGCGCGTTGGAGGTCGCCGAAGCGCGTCTCCACTTCTGGGATCTCCGGGTCGTACGCAACGCGCGGGTCTGCGGGGTGGGTGCTCAAGGGGACGACCTCGGGAGGCGCTCCGGTGCCCGGCATCGGCCGGTCCGTCAGGGAACCCGCGTGCAGCGTCGCCAGCAGGGGTCGCTCCCGGCAGTCCACCTCGGCCAGCTTCCCTCCGCCGAAGGAGGGTTTCCGGGTCGTCAGGCGCCCGGTCGGTCCCTGGGCGATCGCGACGGCGTCTCCCACGAGACCGAACCCGAGGCGCGCCGAGAGCCGGGATGCGAGCTGGCGCGGCCATGCGCTGGAGAGAAAGAGGAAGCCCGCCGCGTGGGGTCGGAGCCGGAGGGCCTCTTCGGCGAGACCCACGGCGGTTTCCGGATCCGGCAGCGCGCGTTCCGCCTCGGACCGATAGAACCGGCGAGTCCCCAGCTTGCCCAACTGTTCGAGGTCCCCGGCCGCAAGGCGTCCGAAGCCGACCGCCGAGGGCCAGAGCCCTTCCCCCAACTGGGCCACCGCGCCCGCCATGGAGGCGGCGTTCGGGTCCACGCCTCCCATCTCGCCCGATACCCAGACGAGCACCTCGTCCTCCTCCGAACGATCCTCCGCCGGCGGGGCGCTCCGGACCGAAAGGTCGGCGGGCGGGGAGAGCGACAGTGCCTCCAAGGCTCGCGCGACCCGTTCCGACACCGAGCCCTCGGTCACCATCGTCGGGTGGCGGGCCGGTTCGTCGTCGATCAAACCGGTGACCACCGTCGGGGAACCGGCCTGCCCGACCTCGGCGGCGTGAAGGCCGACCTTCTTGCGGTCCCAGAAGGTCAAGGGACGGGAAGACGCGGCCTCGAGCTCCTCAGGGGTTGGATGACGGACCTTGATGGCCTTCTCTCCCACGGCAACGATACCGGGAAGGGTCAGCCGTGCGGTCCGGCGCCCCGTCTCCGTTCCGGTGACGATCTCGAGGGTGCGCTTGCCGGAGCGGTGGAGCGACCGGGCCCCGTCGACGAAGGGGAGGCCGAGGAGCTCGGCCACCTGGGCAGGGACCTGTCCCGTGGAGGCATCGACGGAGTGACGGCCGGTGAGCACGAGGTCGCATTCGAGCAGGCGGAGCGCCCGGGAGAGCACGCGGGCGGTCACCAGGGTATCCGAACCCGCCAGGGCCGGGTCGCTGACCACGATGCCTTCGTCCACCCCGAGGGCCAGTGCCTCCCTCAAGGGGGCGGCCACGGCGGGGGGTCCCATGGTGAGGACGGTCACCCGCTCGCCCGGACGCCGGAGGGCCAGGGCCACCAGGACGGCGCGGAGGTCGAAGGGGTTGACGAACGAGGGCGCCCCCTCCCGTCGGAGGGTCCGGGTCTCGGGGTCCACGACAACGGAGTCGACGTCCGGGACCACCTTGACGAGCACTGTGATCGACATGAGCGGTTGTCGCGGGTAGGACACGAGAACATCATAAGCCGTGCCTCGCTGGGGACCGTCACACGCATGGTGAACGTTCCCTTCTTCGTGGCCGCCGCG
The DNA here is from genome assembly GCA_021790425.1 of Thermoplasmata archaeon. Classification (GTDB taxonomy): domain Archaea; phylum Thermoplasmatota; class Thermoplasmata; order Lutacidiplasmatales; family UBA184; genus JAJYEA01. Next base: position 19,585 of record JAJYEA010000035.1, read on the forward strand.
GCGAGCTTCTTCGCCATCGTCGACCCGCTCGGGACGCTGCCCTTTTTCGTGAGCCTCACCGACGGCTTCACGGAGGAGGATCGGAGGATAGTCCTCAACCGGTCCACGTTGATCATGGGGATGGTCCTGCTCCTGTTCGCGCTCTTCGGCCGCTATCTCTTCGCGGCCTTCGGCTTCACCCTCTACGCCTTCGAGGCGGCGGGGGGGATCCTGCTCTTCTTCGTGGCCTACGAGATGCTCAATGGGCAGACGGCGCGGGCCAAGCTCACGAGCGCGGACCGGGAGGAGGCCCTGGCCCGCCGGGACGAGCTCTCGGTCGTCCCGCTGGGGATGCCGCTCCTCGCGGGCCCGGGCGCCATCTCCACCGTCATGATCTACGAGGGGAACGCGGGCTCGGACCTCATCCTTAACGTGGCCGTCTTCGTCGGGATCCTGATCACGACCGTGCTGACCTGGCTCGTGTTGCGCTACGGGGTGCGGATCTTCCACCGCCTGGGCCGCATGGGGGTCATGATCGTCTCGCGGATCATGGGGCTGCTCCTCGCGGCGGTGGCCGTCCAGTTCGTGATCAACGGGATCCTCGGCGCGATCGCCGCGCACTGAAGCCCCGGGCGCCGAGAATCCCCGGCCCCGGGACCGTTCGGCAGCGAGGCTTTAGTACTTGCCCGCTTTCGGCCCGCTGCCGTGAGGAAGGGAGAGCTCGCCCAGCGAAAGAAGATACTCTCGACGCCCGTTGAGCCCATCGACGTAACCTCCATTGGGGGGCTCGGCGACCTGCTCGAGTCCTTCCAGCGGACCTCCATCCAGGCGCGCAACCTGGGCCGGGCCTTCCAGGTCTGGAAGAACATGCTCGAGGACCCCAAGCGCCCCACCATCTTCCTGGGGCTCTCCGGCCCGCTCATCGCCGCCGGGCTCGGCAAGGTCATCCGGGACTGCGTTGAGATGGGGCTCGTCGACGTCGTGGTCTCGACGGGGGCCATCCTCTACCAGGACCTCTACCAGTCGCTCGGCTTCCACCACTACATGGGGTCACCGAACGCGGACGACGTCGTGCTCCGCGACCTCTCCATCGACCGCATCTACGACACGTACGTGGACGAGGTGCAGTTCGAGGAGCTCGACCGGCTCATCGGCAAGGTCGTGGAGGGCATGCCGCCCGGCGGCTACTCCTCCCGGCAGCTCCTGGAGTACCTGGGCCAGCACATGCCGGTCAAGGACTCGCTCCTCGCCACCTGCGCCCGCAAGGGGGTCCCCGTCTTCTCTCCCGCCCTCATCGACAGCTCGATCGGGATCGGCCTCACCCTCCACTACGGGAAGAACCGCGGCGGTCCCCGGTTCATGCTCGATGCGGTCCGGGACAACTACGAGCTCGTGCAGATCCTGGTCAACTCCCCGCGCACCGGCGTCATCTACGTCGGCGGCGGGACCCCGAAGAACTGGATCAACGACGGGGTCGTGATGGCCAACTACCACTACGACCGGGTCGGCGAGGGACACCACTACGCCGTCCAGATCACCACCGACGTCCCCCATTGGGGCGGGCTCTCGGGGAGCACGCTCGACGAGGCCATGAGCTGGGGGAAGGTCTTCCGCCAGGCGACCCGAGCGATGGCCTTCGTCGAGGCCTCCATCGGTCTGCCGCTCCTCGTCGGAGCCCTCTACGACCGCCGGAAGGACTGGAAGTCCCGGCGTCGCCCGGTCTTCAGCTGGGACGGGGACCAGGCCTCGCGGAAGTGACGGCCGTGGCCCGGACGGGTCCACGATCGGCATCGGGAGAGCCTCGCTGGTCCGAGGTCGACCGATACCTCGAGCGACTGCTCCCCCGGGACCCTTCGCTCTCCCGGGTGCTCCGTGAAAGCGACCGCGCGAAGCTCCCTTCGATCCAGGTGTCGCCCTTGCAGGGCCGCTTCCTCCACCTCCTGGCCCGGATGCAGGGGGCCCGCCGGATACTCGAGGTCGGCACCCTGGGGGGATACAGTACACTGTGGTTGGCCCGGGCACTCCCAGCGGGGGGCAGGCTCGTCAGCCTCGAGCTCGATCCCCGCCACGCCCTGGTGGCCCAGCGGAACCTGCAGCGGGCGGGCGTCACCCGCCGTGTCGAGATCCGGGTGGGACCGGCCCGGGTGAGCCTCGAGGCCATGGTGGCCCGGGGCGAAGGGCCCTTCGATCTGATCTTCATCGACGCGGACAAGCCGAACAACCCGGTCTACGTGGAGCTCGCCCTGGCCCTCGCACGGAAGGGGACGGCCATCGTCGTCGACAACGTCGTGCGGAAGGGGAAGGTCTCCGAGCGCGGAAGCCGCGACCCGAGCGTGGTCGGGACCCGGAAGATGATCGGCCAGGTCGCCCGGGACACCCGCGTCGAGGCCACGGCGATCCAGACGGTCGGCAGCAAGGGACACGACGGCTTCCTCCTGATCCGAGTGCTCGCCCCGGTGCGGCGGAGCGGGGCCGGTCAGGCGACCAGGTCCAGGGTACGCTGAGCCGGGTTCGCCGGTCGCAGGTCCTGGAGCGTGACGCCCAGCGTGCGCACGGCCTTCTCGCCCCGTTCGGGACCGGCCAGCAGTTGATGGAGCAGCTCCTGGGTGCACCGGAGTAAGGTCTCCCGGTGGCCCGTCGGATGGGGGAGGGTCCGGCTCTTCTGCGTGGACGAAAGGTCCTCCCATCGGACCCGGACCGTGACCGTCCGCCCCTCCTGGAAGGCGTGCGCCGCGCGGTCGGCCACCGTGGTTACCATACCGTCCAGATGGGTGCGAAGCGCGGGCTCGTCGCCGAGGTCCGTGTCGAAGGTGATCATCGTCCCGAAGGACCGAGGGGGGGTCTCCTCGGGCCAGGCTTCGGGGGGCGGCTGCCCCCGCGCGAGGGCGACCAACCGTTCCGCCCCCGGCCCCAGCGCCTTCCGGAGGCGGGCGAGTGGCACCCGCGTCAGGTCCTCGACCCGCTCGACGCCTTCCGATCGCAGTGCGTAGGCGGTCACCGGACCGATGCCGGGGAGGGCCCGCACGGGCAAGGGGGCGAGGAAGGCGGCGGTCTCCCCGGGGGGGAGGACCTTCACTCCGCCGGGCTTTGCCTTGTCCGAGGCGACCTTCGCGATCGAGAGGTCCATGGCGACTCCGATCGAGGAGGGCAGTCCCAACCGCTCTCGGAGCTCGTGCCGGACCGACTCTCCCTCGTGTTTGGCCTCCTCCTCGGACGCGTCCGCCAGGGGGTAGGCG
>JAJYEA010000103.1 GCA_021790425.1 Thermoplasmata archaeon
ACCAGGGAGATGGCCCCATGAGGGTTTCGGCCGTCCCAAGTCTGGCCGGATCTTCCCCTCCCGATGCCCCCCCGGCGCGCTCTTGCCCGTCCTGCCGGAGATCCGATCGTGTGAAGTCCTTCCGGGGAGAGGGAGGTCGCGGGGACCACCCAAAGAGCGAACCACCGGACCGGCCGTCCCCGTTCGGCTCCCCCCATCCGCCTGAGAGATTCGACTCCCAGGGCCTGGGATCGGCCGCCGTTGCCCCGAGCGTAAGGATCAAAGCTGGGAGAGTGGGAAAGATCCTCGACTGGCAGGTCCAGGGCTCCCATCGCTTGTCTCCCGTCCCTCCCGGGGGTCTGCCCATTCGGGGGTTGCATGAACCAGGTGCTACGTCCCCCCGAGAAAGGGTAAAGTGTCGAAAAGGGCACCCTCTAAAGGTGGCATTCGGACCTTCGTTCACATGCGGAAACCGGACGAGCGGCTAGGAGCAACGTGAAGCCTCGCCGCGCGAGGGTCACGGGGATCGGAGGCGTCTTTCTCAAATCCCGAAACCCTGAACGTCTCGCAGCCTGGTACCGCAAGAACCTCGGCCTGGTTATCTCCCCCGGGGGACAGGTCGCGACGTGGGACTGGCGCTCGATTCGTCGACCCGGCCACGTCGGCAGCACCTTGTGGGCAGCGCTTTCTACGGGGGACCGGGAGTGGGGTCCGGGACGACCTACGGCCCAGGTGAACTACCGTGTGGACGAGTTGGATCGCCTCCTCGCCCAGCTCCGGCGCGCTCATGTGCGGGTCGACGACCGGATCGAAGAGTCCCCGTACGGACGGTTCGGGTGGGCTTACGACCCTGAAGGGAACCGGTTCGAACTCTGGGAACCGCCTCGGCGCTACCGGTCACCGGAAAGGCACACTCCGATGGACTAGTCAACGAGAAAGGGGACCCGCCCTTCACGAGGAATGAAGGGTGGGGCATCCGGGTGCGGGCGGAGCGGACAGAGGTCCGGCTGGAGGGGCAGGGCCGGAGCTGGTGGCTGAACGTCACAGCGAACGTCAAGGACGGAACGAAGAGGTTGGGACAGGAGGGGCCGTTGAAGGAGGGGCCGGCGCCGGTCCCCCTCACAGCGTAGGTGGGAATCTCACTGCGCTGTTCAGGCTACGAGTTACTGCCCGAACTGCGGACGGCTGTTCAAGCAGGGCGATAGGTTCTGTCGAGGCTGCGGGTTCTCTCGGGAGTAGACCGTCGGGAAGATCCCACGCCTTGGCTACCCGACGCTCCGGGCAGTCCTCCGCTCGTTCGCCTGCCCGCTTTGAATCGGTCCAAGTGGGATCCGATCTCCTCGGAGGGGGAAGAGAGGGGTGAGTGCCTTCTCCTCCTCTCCGGGCCGGGACGGGGTGGGGCGCGCTGGGGTAGGGGACTGTCTCGCCCTTCCGCGGATGGGGCCGCGATCAGATAAATCGCATCGATTCCTCAGGAACGAAGGAACCGGCCGCTGTCAAGATGAGTTTATTCGTGGGCTGTGCGTATGCTGAGAATAGGCGTGAGGGGCCGACATGGTCTTACTCGAAGTGGCCCTAAGCGGGGGACGGGAACACCCGGCCATGCCGAAGACCCCAGAGGCATTGGCCGAAGCCGCCAGAGCGTCGGTTCGCGAGGGTGCCCGCATCATCCATTTGCATGCCTACGACGTCCAAGGTCGAGAGACGCTCGCTCGGAAACCCTGCGCGGCGGCCTTGAGAGCCGTGCGCGAGTCGTGCCCCGGAATCCCGGTCTCCCTCACCACCTCCGCCGGGATTGAGCCCGCTCCCCGAAGGCGCCTTGACGCGATATCCCGCTGGGAAGAACTTCCGGAACTGGTCACGGCCAACCAGGGGGAGCCGGGAATAGTGGGGCTGTGCGAGCACCTCATTGATAGGGGTGTCGGAATCGAGGCCGGTCTGCTTACCGTGTCCGATGCCAAGGCCTTCGTTCGGTCCGGGCTCGCTGACCGCTGCGTGCGCGTGCTCGTCGAACCGCTCGACCCTGACCCTGCCACGGCCCTGAGGCACGCTGCACGGATGGAACAGACGCTGAACCACGCGGGCATCCAACTAGAACAGGTGCACCATGGGGACGGCCTCGCCAGTTGGGCCGTGAACGAGAGGGGTCTCCTCCGGGGTCACGGCATCCGCACCGGTCTCGAGGATACCGCCGTCCTACCTGACGGCCAACTCGCGCCGGACAATGCGGCGCTCGTGCGGGCCGCCGCACGCATGATGCTCGAACGCGCCTGACTGCGGGACCTTAGATCCGGCCGGATGGGAAACGCACCTTCCTTTCAGAGCGAGGTCTCCGTGGCTGTCGCAGGGGGCCTCTCTCTCCGATGTCCCGTCAGACCCTGGCCCCTCGGCCCCGCGTCGGCGGCATCCTTTGGGCCTCGGCGAGCGCCGCCCGCCCCCCCTATGCCACCCGGGTAGAGACCGAGATGTTGCGCCGGTAGTCCCCGTCGACCGCCGCCAGCACCGCGAGGACGATGTCCTACACCCTATTGGGAGTAGATGCGTCGGAGTTGAGCACGGACTAGTTCTACTGTGTCATTAAGTTAGGACCTCGTCCGCACCAAGTACACAGGTGAGCTCGGAGCCACTGCCGAGCGTAGGTCAGGCGGAACGTGGCGATCGAGCTCGGCACATGTCGTTCAACTCGGGCGGGGAGACCCCCGGAGGAACCTGTCATTCGTGGCTTCGGTTTCGATGAACCCTTCGCGTTTCAGTTCCCGCAATCGCGTCGATAGCATCCGCCGGCTCAGACCCGTCGTAATCTCCAGCATCTCTCCGAATCGCTGTCGACGGTACAGTCCGATGTTGCGTAGGATCAGGAGAGACCACCTCCGCCCCAGTACGCCGAGACTCGCGCGCACGGGGCAGGTGTAGAGCTCGACTCTTAGTTCCGGAGGTCACGGTGTCGCTGGAGGACCCCTCTGCACCGTCATTTGGAGGCGTAATCCGACGTTTTGAAGCGGTGACAAGTGCTAGGCGAATATCGTAGCGGATTTAAGGGAGTCTACCGATCCTTCCTGTTGGGTTGGCCTTTACCTTTGGTGATCAAATCCCGCAGGCTGCCGGTGATATACGTTCCCCACGCGTTCGAACATACGTCGTAGCACTCGAACGCGGGCACCAACCCTTTGTGCGTGAACCGGACCTGCGTCTTGCCATCCCTGCGAGAGATCTCGAAGACTACCCTTGTCCCTTTCCACTCGTTAGGATCCTTGGTGAAGTTGAAGTGATTCTCCGTGACCAACCACGTTACCTTTCGGTTCGAGACGAGTTCAACCAACCTCATCTTGCAGCGATGGGCGTCTTCGTAATGGTACGAGAACACATCGCCGACCTTGTCGGTACTACCCTCGATGTCTTCCGACCACCATCCCCGAACGTTTTTGATTGCCGCAAATGCCTTCTCCGCCGTCTGGTCCACCAGAATCGTTGCGGTGTAATCGTGACTCTTCATGGAACGACCTTCACTCCGCATTGTTCAGTCGTCAAGACTCCCCATGCTCAAGTTGACAATCGCTCCCGTCATCACGCTCGCCTCATCGGAAGCCAGGAACACGGCTGACCTTGCCACTTCATCAAGTGAAGGAAGGCGTCGTTGGGTGAGTCCGGCTTGCGATAAGCTCTTGGAACTTTTCGACCGGCATCCTTGATTCCTTTCGCGATGGCATCCACCTTGTTCATGCCTCGGCTCGTCAAGAACACATGGGCACCCTCACGCGCAAAAGCTCTCGCAACTGCCCCGCCGACGCTCCCGGCTCCGTAGATTACTGCGACCTTGTCCTTCAGCCTCATCGTTGGGCCCCGTGCCCCGTGCTTGGGTGGTTACGCATGCCGACCTCACGTATAAACCGCGTAGGGCTCCAAAAGTAACCAAATGGCGAGAGGTCGCTATCCGAATCCCGCTCGTCCAGGTCTCCGTGGTCGACGGGACAGGGTGGTGGCCGGGCCGAAAAGGTACAACCCTCGGTCGAGTAGCCCCGAGCGGATTCGAACCGCTGTCCCAGGCTCCAAAGGCCCGTATGCTTGTCCACTACACCACGGGGCTGCGAGACCCCGGTACGCGGACGGGAGTTATAGGTTCCCGGGGCAGAGGAACTCGTGTCCTCCTTGTCGGGGCCGGCGGCAAACCTTTCTATCCTGCCGCTCTGGCGCCTCCCGAGCGTCATGCAGGGCCTCAACGATGTCACGAACAAGGTGGCCTACGCCTATGCCCGATACCAGGCCTCCTTGGTCATCGTGGCCGCGCTGGTGGTGGGCGGGCTTCTCGCTACCTACGACGAACTGGACGTCCCGCTCTCCGTCGTGGACGACCTCCTCCTGGCCGTGCTGGGAGCGGCCCTCCTCGTGGTGGCCCTCCGGAACCGGGACCTCAAGCGGATCAACCGGGGTACCCTTCTCCTCCTCTCGGCGGCCTTCCTTCTCCAGCTCGTCTTTGCCTTCCTGGAGTCCCCCGAGGATCGACTCGACGAGAGCGTCTGGATCGCCGCGTTGGCCCTCCTCTTGCTGGCCCACTTCCTTCCCCGGAGGATGGGGAAGACCGTGCTGTTCGGGCAGGGGGAGCTCCGGGCCCTTTCCAACGGGAGGACCCTGGCCACCGGCCTCCTCTTCGCCCTGGTCTTTTCCGGTCTCGGG
>JAJYEA010000036.1 GCA_021790425.1 Thermoplasmata archaeon
GGCGCACCCCCGCCCCGGCCGGGTCCGCCCCGCTGGCGCGTCCTCCGCCCCCCGGTGCCCGCCCTCCGGGCTATCCCCTCGCCGTTCCGCCCCCCCGCGGACCGCCCCCCGTGGTCGCGCCCCGGAAGGTGGCGACCTCGAAGTTCTCCAAGGAGGAGATGGCGTTCATGGCGATGGGGTTCATCCTGATCATCGTCGGCGCCTCCCTCGGCATCGCGTTCAACAGCGTGATGGGATCCGAGACGGGAGCCCAGTTCATCACCTCGAGCGGCGCCCTGCTGAACACGAGCCAGGCGAACCAGTTCGTCGAGCTCACCCGGAACGTATCGAACGGGCAGACCATCCTCATCACCGATACGATCTCCGCGATCCAGTACAACGCCACCTACGGCGTCACGCAGGTGGAATACGCGAGCATCAGCTACAAGTCCATGAGTCTCGCGGGCCAGATCGCGAACATCAGCTTCGGGACGTTCAACGGCAACATCATGAACCTCTACCACGCCGGCGAGCAGGTGGAGCTCACGTTCACCGTGGTCACCGGGACGGTGCCCGGGAGCGCGAACGGGCAGTACACGACCCTGGACGCGGACTGGAATGCCGCGAACACCGCCAACTCGAACGGCTACGTGGACGTCCAGGCGTGGGGGATCGACTCGGCCCACCTCCAGCCCTGGCCCGCGCCGCTCTACGACGGGCTCTTCTGGGCCCTGGTGGTCTTCGGGGCGCTGATCCTCTTTGTCGTGTTCTCGTACCCCGACCGGCTCAACCGGTTCTTCAAGAACGCCACGAAGGACCCCCACTACCTCATCATGGGGACGTTCTTCATCCTCTCCCTCTTCGTCCTGACGTTCCTGCCGTTCTACCCATGGTGGATCGTCATGACGTTCTCGTTGATCTTCGCCCTGCTGGGAAGTCGCTATCCCCAGCTCGCGATCATCCTGTTAGGGATACTGTTACTTGCCGAGGTGGGCTATCAATCGCCGGAACTGGGGCTCGTCATCCTGATCGCCCTCGTGCCGCTCCTCGGTACCTCGCTCTTCGACTGGCGCATCGGGATGGGCGCGCTCTTCGTCCTCGGGATGGCCCCCTACGGCCTCTCGTTCGTCGCCCCCATCTTCCTCGCCATGGTCTTCTCGCTCGTGCTCGGGTTCGCGGTGGCGGTGGCCGGGGGCCTCCTGGTCGCCCTCTTCGTCACCCTCGGGAACATCCCCTTCCTCGGCTGGCTCGTGGGACCGGCGCATTCCGGTAGCGCGACGCTCGTGAACGGGCATATCGAGCCCCTGAAGCCCGTGCTCTGGACGTGGTCCCCGCTGGACTTCGGCGCGGCCTTCGGGAACATCACCACCCCGAACCTGACCGTGCTCTCCGCGGGCTCCGGGGGCATGGACGCCCTCGTCTGGAGCCTCATGGAGATCGCGACCTGGGGCCTCGCGTGCTACCTGGCCCAGCAGCTCGTGACCGACCGGACCCGGATGACGATGCCCCGCTGGCTCACGAACTCGGCGTTCGGGGGCGGCGTGATCGCCGCCGGCGCGGCGGCCGGGCTCTTCTTCTTCAACGACCTCAACATCGAGGCGGCCCTCCTTGTCCTCGCCATCCCGGCGGTCCTCACGCTGACCGCGGGTTCGATGGTCGTCCGCGAGGAGTTCGCGGGCTACTTCACGAGCAAGCTCGGGGGTGCCGCGGTCGGAACGCGCGTCTCCGAGATGAAGGGGCTCGCCAAGACCACCTTCGAGATGGTGGGCGGCCTCTCCGATGTCAAGGCGGACATCAAGGAGTCGATGATCATCCCGCTGATGCGGAAGGACGTCACCAGCAAGTTCGGCCTGGAGCCTCCGAAGGGTATCCTCCTCTTCGGCCCGCCCGGATGCGGGAAGACCATGCTCATGAAGGCGCTGGCGAACGAGCTCGGCGTCGAGATGATCTCGGTCAAGTGTTCCGACCTGATGAGCAAGTGGTACGGTGAGTCCGAGAACAAGGTGGCCGAGCTGTTCAAGACGGCCAAGGAGCGGGCGCCGTGCATCCTGTTCATGGATGAGGTCGATGCCCTGGCCAAGCGCCGGGACCTCTACAGCGCGGACGACGTGTCCCCGCGGCTGCTCTCCATCATGCTCGCCGACATGGACGGGCTCGACAAGTCCTCGGGGGTCATCGTGGTCGCGACCACGAACAAGCCCGAGATGATCGACCCGGCCATGATGCGTCCCGGGCGGCTGGACAAGATCATCTACGTCCCGCCCCCGGACTTCAACGAGCGGTCCGACGTCATCAAGGTCCACCTCTTCGGGAAGCCCGTGACCTCCGACATCGACCTCGGGGAGATCGCGAAGAAGACGGAGCGGTTCAGCGGCGCTGACCTCGCGAACCTCGTCCGCGAGGCCGCCACCCTGGCCATGAAGCGGTCCATGATGACGAACGCCCCCTCGCTCATCGCGATGGAGGACTTCCGGGCGATCCTGCCCCGGATCAAGCCGTCCATCAGCCTGCGCATGATCGAGGAGTACGAGCGGATGAAACTCGACTTCGAGCGCAAGATGCACCAGGTGCAGCGCGCGGAGCGCAAGGTCATCGTCAAGTGGGACGACGTCGGCGGTCTCCTGGACGTCAAGAAGGCGCTCCGCGAGTACGTCGAGCTCCCGCTCACGAAGCCCGAGCTCATGGAGGAGTACAAGCTCAAGACCGGGCGTGGCATCCTCCTCTTCGGACCGCCGGGATGCGGCAAGACGCACGTCATGCGCGCCGCCTCGAACGAGCTCAACGTGCCGATCCAGATCGTCAACGGGCCGGAGCTCGTGAGCGCCCTGGCCGGTCAGAGCGAGGCCGCCATCCGTGACATCCTCTACCGGGCCCGTGAGAACTCGCCCTCGATCGTGTTCTTCGATGAGATCGATGCGATCGCGAGCAAGGACTCCATGAAGACGCCGGAGGTCTCGCGCGCCGTGAGCCAGTTCCTGACGGAGATGGACGGGATCAAGCCCAAGGACCGGGTCATCATCGTGGCCACGACCAACCGGCCGCAGATCCTGGACCCCGCGCTCCTCCGGCCCGGCCGGTTCGACAAGATCTTCTACGTGCCGCCCCCGGACCTCAAGGCGCGCTCGGACATCTTCCGCATCCACCTGAAGGGCGTGCCCACGGACGGAGCCGTCGACTACGACCTCCTCGCCCTCGGGACGGAGGGATACTCCGGCGCCGACGTCGCGAGCATCGTGGACGAGGCGAAGCTCATCGCCCTCCGCGAGCAGCTCCGGAACGAGGCCGCCAGCATCGGCTCGCCGGTCGAGGGCCGCGGTTCCCCCGCGACCTCGCAGCTCCGGGACTTCCTGGAGAAGGGCACCCCGGCCCAGGCGCGCCGCGTGGTGGGGATCAAGATGGCGAACCTGCTCGAGGCGGTCGGGAAGACGAAGAGCTCGATCACCCCCGAGACGCTGGAGTGGGCCCAGAGCTTCATCCAGAGCTACGGAACGAGGGCTTAGGCGATGGATTCGACCCTCTTCATGGTGGGCCTGATCCTCTTCGCCGCCCTCTACATCGGGCTCTCGGTGATGCTCTTCTGGGCGCTCTTGATCACCATCCTGGCGCTCATCGCCTACCTCGCCGTGCGCTACAAGGACGTCGCGGCCCACTACCCCTACAGCATCTCGGACTCCCTCGGCTCCGTGCTGCTGATCGCCACCACCTGGACGATCTTCGTGATCGTCGGGCCGAAGCCCATCCCCTTCATCGGGTCGACCTTCCTGTACAACCCGCTCCAGGAGACGGTCTTCGCCTCGATCTCGGACGTGATCGTGGTCTTCGTCCTCATCGTCTTCGTCGTGCTGGCCGCCATCGTCCCCTGGTTCGAGGGGCGGGGCGGCATGAGCGCCGGCGGGGGCCAGGGTGGCGGCGGCGGCGAGGGCAACGTCGGCGTGGGCGCCTGAGCGAGGTCGGCGCCCCGGTCGCCGGCCGGACTCCCCTCAAATAGTTCGGCCCTATTGACCCGCGACCATGGCGGCGGGAAAGGAGCTCTCCGCGCGGCGGCGGGAGAAGCGGGACCGATGGGTGGCCTCCGGGCACGAGGCCTACCCGATCGGCTTCCCCGGGCGCTCCACGACCGAGCAGATCCGGACCCTGGCCGGAGCGTTGGCCCCCGGCACCACCGCCGACGGGGACACGCGGCGGGTCGCCGGACGGGTCCAGGTGGTCCGCGAGGTCGGGGAGAACGCCTTCCTCCCGATCCGGGACGGGACCGGTCAGGTCCAGCTCCACCTGCGCGCCCCCCACATGGGCGAAGCGTCGTTCCGGGAGGCCCTGGCCGTGATCGACGGGGGCGACATCGTGGGCGCCGAGGGCGTCCCCGAGCGGACCCGTCGCGGGGAGCCCTCCCTGCTCGTCTCCTCCGTCTCGATCCTCGCCAAGGCCCTCCTCCCCCCGCCGGAGAAATGGCACGGGTTGAAGGACCCCGAGGCCCGGCTCCGGCAGCGCTACGTCGACCTCTTCACCTCCCCCGAGACCTACCAGACGTTCCTCGCGCGGTCGGTGATCGTGCGCGAGCTCCGGCGCTATCTGGACGACCGGGGGTTCTACGAGGTCGAGACCCCGGTCCTCGGCCGCGTGGCCTCCGGGGCGGCGGCCCGGCCGTTCCTGACCCACTACAACTACCTCGACGAGGACTACAAGCTCCGCATCTCCCTCGAGCTCCCGCTGAAGCGGCTCATCGTGGGCGGGTTCGACGGGGTCTACGAGATCGGAAAGGTCTTCCGGAACGAGGACCTGGACTCGACCCACATCCCCGAGTTCACCGAGGTGGAGCTCTACTGGGCGTACGCGGACTACGAGGACGTGGCCCGCCTCATCGAGGGGCTCTTCCATCACCTCGCCGGGGTCGCCGGGCGCTTCCTCCCCGAGGAGACAGGGAGGGCCATCCTCACGGACCTGACCCCTCCCTTCGGCCGCATCGACTTCATCGAGGCGCTCGAGCGCGAGAGCGGGCTCACGCACGTGCTCGACCGCACCCCGGACGAGCTCCGGGCGCTCGCCCGCGAGGCCGGGGCCCGGATCGGCCCGGAGACCCCGCCGGGGACCTGCCTGGACAAGCTCTTCGCCCACTTCGTCGAGGCGAAGCTCGACCAGCCCACGTTCGTGCTCGACCACCCCGTCGCGACCACCCCGCTCGCCCACCGGCACCGTTCCAAGCCGGGACGGGTGGAGCGCTTCGAGCTCTACTACCATGGGACCGAGCTCGTCAACGCCTACAGCGAGCTCAACGACCCCGACGACCAGGAGGCCCGCTTCCGGGAGCAGCTCCGGGAGCCGGTCGAGGAGGCCTACGCCTACGACTCCGACTTCGTGGAGGCGATGCGCTACGGCATGCCCCCGACCGGAGGGCTCGGGTTCGGGATCGACCGGCTGGTGATGGCCCTCCTCGGCGCCGCCTCCATCAAGGACGTGGTCCTCTTCCCGCCGACCCGGGCCCGGGCGGCGGAGAACTCGCGCCCCCCGAACGGACCGGCCCCCGAATGAGCCCGCCCGAGGCATCGGGGCGGACCGATCCATGAGCCGTCCCCCCCAGACCTCCCGGGAGCTCTCGCGGGAGCAGGTCAGCTCCTTCCGGCTCCGCCACCACCATCTCAGCGAGCCTGCCCCGCGGCGGGCGCTGCTCGATGTCCTCTCCGACATGGGGGGCGCGCAGGCCCAGGTCCTGAGCGCGGCCTTCCTGTCCGCCGCCGTCCGCACGGAGGGGATCCGGGCGGAGGACCTGGAGGCGGCCCTCGGTCCGGAGCGCACCGTCGCCCGGGCCTGGGCGATGCGGCGCACGCTCTTCCTCCTCCCCGTGCGAGACCTCGCGATCTTCGCCCGCGGCTCCGCCCGGAGGGCGGAGAAGGAGGTCCGGTTCGTCCGCAACCGGGGGGTTTCGGAAGCCCGTGTCGAGGAGATCCTCACGGCCTCCCTGGAGGCGCTGAGCGAGCCGAGCACCACCGGTGAGCTGGCCACGAAGGTCGGCCGGGCCCTGGGCGTCCCCGTCCGCGGGAGCCCCGCGTATGGGTGGGGCCACCGCCATGAGGTCCCCGGGGTCCGCATCGGGGACCTGACCTACCCCGCCGGGTACCTGCTCCACCTGGCCGGGGCCCGCGGGGTGGTGGCCTACGGACCGGCCCGGGACGGCGAGACGACCTACGTGCGGGCGGACGCGTGGTTCCCCCGCTGGAGGGACCTGCCGCAGGAGAAGGCCGAGGAGGAACTGCTCCGCCGCTACCTCCGGAGCTACGGGCCGGCGACCGCGCGGGACTTCGTGGCGTGGACCCGGATGACCCTCGCCGACGCGAACCGTGTCTGGTCCCGGATCGAGCGCGAGCTCGTCCCGGTCACCGTGGACGGGACGACCGCGTGGCTCCACCGGGAGAGCGTCCCCGAGATCGACCGGGAGCCTTCGGGGGAGCGGTGCGTGCGCCTGCTCCCGTACTTCGACAGCTACCTCCTCGGCCATGACCGGCGGGACCATCTCGTGGACCCGTCCCGCCTGCGCCGGATCTACCGTCCGCAGGGGTGGGTCTCCCCCGTGCTCCTGGTCGACGGGCGGATCCGGGGGACCTGGACGCACCGCATCGCGGGACGGCGGTTCCTCGCCCGGGTCCACGCCTTCGCCCCGCTGGACGACCGGACCCGCGCCCAGGTCCGCGAGGAGGCCGCGCGCCTCGGGGACTTCGTGGGGTGCACGGCGACGTCCCTCACCGTGGCGTAGCCCGGAGAGCCCGCGGGGGTCTTCGCGCTTATATCGCCGCGGCGCTCTGCGGTTCCGCCAGCGAGGGACCGAGCATGTCGATGAACAAGATCGCCGTGGCCGAGGCGCGGAAGATCGCCGAAAAGAAGAAGCTCAAGCCCGGGAAGGTCCGCGGGACCACGGGCATCCAGTTCACCCGGGGGAAGAATCCCCGCATCGAGGTGATCGGCTGGGAAGAGTTCGAGGAGCACCTCCGGGTGCGGCGCCTCTCGGTCTACGAGTCCGGGGGGTTCCTCAAGGTGATGCGGAAGTAGGGCCCCTTTCGCCCCCGTTCTTCCGGCACCAACGATTTCAAGGGGTCACACCTCCCCGTCGGCGAGGGCCACGCTGCGCATGTCCGATCTGCCGCTCGTGTTTCGGTCCCTCCGGGTCACCTACGGCGAGCTCGTGGCCCTGGAGGGTCTCACGATCTCCGTGCGGCCGGGAGAGATCTACGGGCTCATCGGAGCCAACGGCGCGGGGAAGTCCTCCGCCATCAAGACCGTGGTCGGGCTCGTTCCGGCCGCTTCCGGCAAGGTCGAGATCTACGGCCATGACGTGCTCTCGGACGGGATCACCGCCCGGCAGTTGACGGGGTACGTTCCCGAGACCTCGTTCCTCTACGACGCGCTCACCCCGCGGGAATTCCTCGAGTTCGTGGCGTCCATCCGGGGGCTCGACTCCGGGACCGTCTCGCGGCGGCTCTCCGAGTTCGCCGTGGCGCTCCAGATCGAGCGGGAGCTCGACCAGGCCATCTCGACCCTGTCGAACGGGACCCGCCAGAAGGCCATGCTCATCGGGGCCCTGCTCCACCAGCCTCCCCTCCTCCTCCTGGACGAACCCTTCAACAGCCTCGACCCCCGGGCCGTGCGGATCATGAAGGACGTCCTCGCCGCGTACGTGGCGGACGGGAAGCGGGCCGTCCTCTTCTCCACCCACACGATGGAGGTCGCCGAGCGCCTCTGCCAGCGCATCGGCATCCTGGACCGCGGGCAGCTCCGCGGGGAGGGCACGCTCGACCAGCTCCGCCGGCAGGTCGGGCAGGAGCAGGCCACCCTCGAGGACATCTTCCTCGCCCTCACGACCGACCGCGGCGAGCTCTCCCGCCTCGTCTCGATGCTCGGCCAGCACGGCCCATGAAGTGGGGGGAGCGCTGGCGGGTCGCGCGGACCCTCTACCGGGAGCTCTCGTTCCAGTCGATCTACGCCCTGAAGAGCGGCAACACCTTCCTCCGGGAGCGCAAGGACGTCGACCCCGGGGACCGGGCCGAGCGGCGCATCCTCCAGTCCAAGATCACGGTCTGCGTGCTCTTCGGGCTCACCGCGCTCGCTTCGGCGGCCCTTGTGAGCGAGGGGCGCTACTACATCCCCACCGCGCTGACCCCGATGTACTTCGACGCGACCATCTTCGCGCTCAGCCTGGTCGTCATCTTCTCCCTCGTCTGGATCACGGGCCTCCAGGTGGCGCTCCCCTTCCTCTCCTCCCAGGCGCTCACCGCCCTGCGCGCCCTCCCGATCGAGGAGGAGGACCTCGAGGGCATCTCCGCCCTCGCCTTCCTCCATCTCTTCGACCTGCCGCTCACCACGGCGTTCGTGCTCTTCCCGGTCGCCATCTTCCTCGCCACCGGGTCGGCCCTGGCCGCGCTCGCCTCCCTGCCGGCCATCGCCGCCACCGAGGTCTTCGCGCTCTCGCTCTCCCTCGTCACGGCCGGGTTCTTCGCCCGGACGGTGAGCGGCTCCACGGGAGGGAGCCTCCGGAACCTGCTCGCCCGGTGGACGTTCCTCATCCTCTGGACGGTCCCGAGCCTGGCCATCACGATCTTCATCGTCTTCTCCGTCCAGATCCTGGGGACCCTCGGCCAATGGGAGCTCGCGCAGCCCGGCTCCCTCGCCCTCCTCTTCGGCGTCTTCCCGTTCCCCTTCGCCTGGGTGATCGCCTCCGCCGCGATCCCGACCACGGCACCCCCGGCCTACATGGCGCTCTGGACGGTCGCCCTGGGCGCCTACAGCGTGCTCCTCATCCTGGCCGGGGAGTGGCTCCTGACGGCGCCCCTCCGGCTCGGGCGGACGGTGGCGGCCGTCGCCCCTTCGCCGCCGCGGTCATGGCGCCTCCGCACCACCTCGCCCACAGTGGCCGTGCTCGCGAAGGACCTCCGCATCGCGTCCCGGACCCCCGCGTACGCCTTCCTCCTCCTGCTCCCGCTCCTCGATGCCTTCGTCCTGGGCCTCTTCACCTACCTCGGCAACCCCAATCCGGCCATGGCCGACCGGTACGCCTCGGCCGCCGTGACGGTCGCGGTCCTCCTCTCCGCCTTCTTCGGGCCGGTCTTCTTCGCCACCGAGGTGATGGGGTTCTCGCTCACGCGCACGCTCCCGCTCACCCAGCGGACGCTGATGATGGGGAAGTCGGCGCTCATCACCATCGTCTACATCATCGCCTTCCTGCTGGTGGCCCTCCTGGTGGCGAGCCGGATCCACGACTTCCCAATCTTCCTCCTCTTCGGGTCCGCGGAGCTCCCCGCGATCGTCGCCGCCGCGCTCCTCGAGATGGGAATCCTGGTCTGGCGGGCGGAGAAGACCGGCGTCCCGCTGACGAGCCTCTACAGCGGGGCCTGGTGGGTCACCATGGTGAGCGTCCCGGGGCTCCTGGTCGCCGGGACCCCCCTGATCGCCTTCCACTTCTACCCGTCCGTGCCGCTCATGGCCGTCCTCGCGATCGGGCTCCTCGTCCCCGTCGCGGTCCTCACCCTGCGCGGCGCGAACCGAACACTCTGATCCCCGGATCCCCCGGCAGGGGAGACGACCTCCGGGACGGAGGGTCTCTCCGGCCCGGGCACCCGTTCGGCGGGCCTACAGGGGGTCCCGGCGTCGGACCCCTCGCTCCGCGGCGGGTTCGATGATGAGGTAGCGGATCCGGGGGCATTCCGAGGTGACGAACCGGCGCAGCTGGTCGATGTGCATCTCCACCTCGTCCGTGGTGAGCTCGTCGACGAAGTTGACCCGGAGCATGACCAGGGCCTCGTCCGGCCCGAGCAGCATGCTCTTCAGTTCGCGCACCTGGCGGACGTACGGGTAGCGCTCGATGATCGAGAGCATGGTCTTCCCCTCCTCCGGGGAGACCCCCTTCCCCACGAGGAGCTCCCGGGCGTCGAAGGCGAAGACGAACCCGGTGCCCACGAGCAGGATGCCGACCACGGCGGCCGCGAGCCCGTCGTAGAAGTCGTTGTCGGTCATCAGGACGAAGAAGATCCCCACGAGGACGACCGCCGCGCCGACGAGGCTGACCGCGTCCTGCACGAGCAGGATCTTCATCTCCTGGTTGTCCGAGGAGAGGAGCGACCTCACGCTGACCCGGTCGCGGCGGAGCTCCCAGAGGATGATCGTGAGGCTCGCCGCCCCGACCAGGAGCGTGCCGCCGACCGAGACGAGGGCGTCGTGGAGGGCCGCCACGTGGACCGGGTGGAGCATCTGGAGGACCCCCATGGCGAGGACCAGGTAGCCGGTGAGGGAGAAGGTGACGAGCCCGGCGGTGAAGGCCCAGAAGAAGCGCTCCTTGCCCCGGCCGAACGGGTGCGTCGTGTCCGCCTCGACCTGGCTCACGGCCATCCCCCAGGAGATCATCAGGCTCCCGAGGACGTCCGTGATGGCGTAGAGCGCCTGCGAGAGGACGGCGCGGCTCCCCCCCACGGCGAAGACCACGAGGTTCACCGCGAAGAAGAGGGTGTCGAGCGCGAGCGTGGCGCCGATGACGAGACGGGTGCGCATCGGTGAGGGAACCTACCGGGGGGGCGGGAGCGCGAGGGGCACCTGCGTGTCCGGTCCTCGACGGCCTGGCCCCCTCCTCACGAGGGCAGGGACTGGGCTCCGCAGACCCGGCAGAACTTGTCCCGGGGATCGAGCGGGGCGGAGCAGGAGGGGCAGAGGTGCGTGACGGGCGCCGCACCGTGGGCCGCGGCCTCGGAGAGCGGGTGCAGGGTGCGCATCGTGCGGAACACGAAGACCCCCGGCACCACACCGCCCAGGCAGGCGGCGATGAAGATGCTGTGGAGCCCCTGGAAGGCCTTCGGGTAGTTCCCGGACTCCCAGAGCTTCCGGGCGTCGTTGACCCCGATGAGCCCCACGTAGAGCGCCATCACGCCCATCAGGGCGAAGAGGACCAGGGCGACCAGCGGAAGGCCCACGAAGGGGAGCCCGGGGGTGAGGTAGGTCACGACCCCGATGTAGGCCGCCAGGGCCAGGAGCACGATCCCGACCACCAGGGAGACCAGGACGATCCGCTTCGACTCGCGCGTTGCCTCCTCCACCTCTGCTGGAACTCCGCCTTGCCACATGGTTAGCACGGGTAGTGATACCCGTTCACACTTGAAACTACCGTGAGGTACTCGGGGTGGCCATCGACCCGGAGGTCCACGTGCGTCAGGAGGAGGTTCGTCCCCGAGGGGAAGGCCTCGCAGGTCCCGACGGGCTGGTCCGACCACTGCTGGAGCGCGGACCCGTTGAGGCTCCCCTGGCCCGCCAGCGAGCCGTTCGTCATCAGCTGGTTCAGGTCGGCCTTGTCGAAGAGGTAGACCGGCTCCCAGAAGTTGACCGCCGTGCCCACGGGGGTCCCGGAGCCGCTGGACCCGTTGGTCTCCACGATCACGTAGTCGTGCGTGAAGGCGACCGAGTACGGGTGCCCGTTCAGGTTCCCGGGCAGCGTGATGGCGCCCGGACTGTTACTGCCGAAGACGAAGACCACGGTCGTGTTGGCCGCGATCCCCTCCGCCCGGGCCACCTTGTCGGCGATGAGCGAGGCCACGGAGGCGGTCTGGGCGCGGTCGGAGTAGGCGTGCTCGAAGGTCGCGAACTCCACCTCCTCGACCACGATGAGGCCGAAGACGATGAAGGTCACCACGAAGAGCGAGACGACCCAGTCGAAGTTCATTGGAGGGAGACCTCCACGAAGGATCCGGTGATTGGCTGGTTGCACCAGTAGGCCCCGGGGCCGAGCTTCGTGAACGACAGCGTGTGCGTGCCGCCCCCGAGGATGTCCCACTGGTAGCTGATGACGTTACCCGTGTGGCACGCCATGGTCGTGAGCTCGATCACGCTCGCCCCGTTGTTGGCCTGGACGAGCGACGGACCCCCCGAACCCGAGAGCGAGTAGTAGATGTACTGGGCCTGCGGGTTCGGCTGGCAGGTGGGGCTCGGCCCCGTGCACGTGCGGGGGAAGAGCGGGGCCCCGATCGTGAAGTTCGCCCCGTTCGAGGAGGGGATGGTCACCGTGAGCAGGAGCGTCGTGTTCACCCCGTCGTCGTAGACCTCGACCGCGGTGTTGGCCACCCGGTTCGCCTGGTCCGAGAGCGAGATGAGCTCCTGGTCGCGGGCGTACGCCGCGAACGCGGCGATGATGATCGGCACCACGATCGCGAGGATGATCATGATGATCACGAGCTCCAGGGGGACGTCCGTGACGGCGCGCCGCTGGCGGCGGAGGCGGGTGCGCGCCCGCTGGCGGCGGAGACGGGAAGCGACCGAGTCAGCCAAGGATCACCTCCGAGACGGTGACCGTCTCGGGGGAGTTCGCCCCGAAGGTGGCGGGAGGGTTGTAGGTCGCGATGATCGTGAGCGGCCCTTCCGTGGCGTGCTGGGCGAAGTGGGGGAGGGGGAGCAGGAAGACGTAGGTGCCGTTCGCCAGCGTGTCGTGGCTCACGTCGATGCCGCTCCCGTTCACCTCCACCAGGACCTGGCCGAGCCCCCCGCTCGTCTGGGAGAGCGCCGTGACGGTGAGCTTCAGCTGGCTCGACAGGTTCCAGTAGATCCAGCCGTTCACCGGGGTGTTGCCGGGGCCCTCGCCGACCGCGACGCTCGAGAGGTGGGCGCCCTGGGCGGTGTAGAAGAACCCGAAGAGGATCGCGGTCCCGATGACGGCGATGATCACCGAGATGATCAGGGTCAGGGGGAGTCCCTCGAGGACCCCGCGCCGGTTCCGGAGACGTCGTGCCTGGTGCATGTTCCTCACGGCATCTGGCTGACCATGTAGTAGCCGAGCACGGCCGCCAAGAAGAAGACCACGGCGGCGATGATCAGGAAGACCCCCAGATTGGACTTGAAGGAGGTCTCGTCACCGCCCTGTTCGACACCGACCGTGAAGTAGTTGATGACGACCACGATCTCGAGGAGGTAGATCCCCAGCACGGAGAAGAAGACCCAGATGGAGACCGGGAGCCCGCTCCCGAGCACCGTGGTCAGCAGGATGTAGAGCGCCCCGGTCATCCCCATCACGAGGGGGGCGAAGACGACCGCCGTCCCCGTCATCATGGAGACCGTCCCCTTGAGCGAGGTGCGGATGGAGTCGTCGACCTGCCGGAGCTCGCGGAGGTACTGGGCCATCGGGACGACCGTCCGGCCCACCGCCTCGGCGCCCTTCGTCACGGCCTCGAGGAGTTCCTTCATCGAGGTCTCCACCATGTGCGACGGGTAGAGGGTGATGACCCCCTTCATGTCCGCCGTGCCGAAGATGACCTCATGGGGCGTTCGGCCCGAGACGCGCATGCCGTGCAGGATACGGCGGAAGAAGACCGCCGTCTCGGAGCCGCTCATGGCGTCCGCCGTCCGCTCGAAGGCCGTCTCGAGGGAGAGCCCTTCCGACATCCGGCTCCCGACCTGGTAGAGGGCATCGGGGAACTCCGCCTCCAGGCGCTGGATGGCCTTCCGGGCCCGGACGGGGCCCAGCGTGTCGAAGAAGAAGAAGAGCGAGCTCCCCGCCGCGATCCCCAGGATCGGGAAGAGCTCCCAGAGCGGCTGGACGAGCGCGCCGAAGTCGTTGAGCTCGGTGGGGAGCCCCAGCGCGGTGATGCCTGCGCCCACCACGATGGCGAGCGCGAGGAGCGTCGTCCGGGGATAGTCCTGGGTCGGCGGGGCCCGGGGGGGCTTGAGGGTCCCCGGACGTTTCCCGAGGATCTGCGCCGAATACACGTAGGCGATGAGCGGGAAGAGCAGGTCCATCATCACCACGAGACCGGCGTTGATGGCGAGCGACTCGGGTCCTGAGATGGCATTGCTGCCCCCGAAGGGGCTGGTCGGCGCGGTGGCCCCGGCGTTCGAGGAGCCCAGCGGGTTGCTCGAGAGCAGGTTCGAGGCATTGGTGAGCATGATGAGCGGGAGCATCGCCCCGATGATCATCGGGAGGAGGATGCCGAGGCCGAAGAGCACGGTCGTGGGGGCCTGGAGGCTCGAGGCGAACTCCTCGATCTTGCGCCGGGTGCCGCTCAGGATCGAGTCGAGGGCCTTCTCGAGGTTGCGGGAGAGCCCCTCCTCGGTCTTCTCGTGGGTGGCCATCCGGATCGAGTACATCGACCGCTTGAAGTCCTCGTTCCAGTTGCCCCACTCCTCGGCGAAGGCCATGAACGACTCCTCGATGGAGGCGTGGGTACGCGTGGAGACGTCCCAGAGCACCTTCTTCAGGCTCGACGAGAGGGGGTCCTCCACGTTCTCGCTGGCGAAGCGCACCGCGCGGTCGAGCGAGGGGGTCAGGCGCATGGACATGACCATGTAGTGCACCGCCTCGGGGGCGCGGCCCAGCGTCTGGATCCGGAGACGGTTCCCGAGCCAGACCGGGTAGTTCACCAGGTAGAGGTAGATGATCAGGGGGATGAACAGCACCCCGAGCACGGCGAGGTCGGTGTAGGGGAAGAGGAACTCGCCCTGGGAGGCGACGAGGAGCCAGACGAAGAACCCGAAGAGCACCACGAACGAGACGATCGTCATGAAGAACGCCGTGAGCCGGATGTCGTCGGGGGTGATGTCCAGGCCCGCGAAGTAGATCTCCCGCTTGAGGTCCGTCCCCTTGTAGAGGCGTTCCAGGTTCTGCTCCTTCTTCTTCAGCGAGGCCACGCGGCGCTCGAGCCGGTGGTAGTCCATCCCGCGTTGCGAGGTCTGCACCTCGAGCTTCGCGAGCTCCTCCTCGCCCTGGCGGAGCGCGTCGCGGGCCTTCTCGTAGCGTTCCTGCAGCTTGCGGATGCGCTCCTCCGGATGGCTCCGCGGCAGCATCCAGCCCCCCACCCGGTGGCAGAGGGTCTCGTACCACTCTCCCGGACGATCAGGCATAACGCAGGGCCTCGGTGAACCACGCTTTCCACTCGGCGACCACGGCCCCGTAGTCCAGCGTGTGTTTCTGGACCTCCTCCTTGTGCTTCTCCATGATCTCCCAGAACGCCGTGTTGGTGGCGGAGACCCACGGGGGGCTCAGGAGGTCGGGGCGGCGCAGGGCATCGGACTGCCGGACGATCTCGGCGCGGTAGGCGGCCCGCGCCCCGATGTTGGCGATCGCCTCGGAGTAGGTCATGCCCCACTGCTCCGCGACCTCCTTCACCTTCCGCGAGTGCCCGCTGCCGTCGGGTCCCGTGCCGAGGAGGGCGGAGCCCACGAGCGTGTCCTGTTCCTCGTCGTACGTCATGAGGTCCACGAACGAGCCGGGCGTCGGCGCATCCTTGTCGAGCTCCGCGATCTGCGTGACCCGCCGGAGCTGGGCGCGCACGGAGCCTCCCGGGTTCGTCAAGCCCGTCACCATGACGATGTCCGTGGCGTTGAACGACGTGGGGGGGATCCCGATATCGTGGACGACCCGCTCGTAGACGGCCCGGGCGTTGTTCCCGTGGATGGTCCCGAGCACGGCGCTGCCGGCCGTCCCGGCACGCATCGCCTCGTAGAGCGTGCGGGCTTCCGTACCCCGCACCTCGCCGAGGACGATGGCGCTCTCCCCCAGACGCAGGGAGACCTTGAGCGCATCATCGACGGACATCTCGGCCCCCTGTCCGCCCACTCCGCTGCGGACGAAGATCGTCTGGATCTTGTAGCCGAGCTGGCGCATGTCGCCGCTCGGGAGCTCGAGCGTGTCCTCGAGGGTGAGGATACGCTGCGACTTGGGGAACTCGAGCATGAGGGCACCCACCATCGAGGTCTTCCCGGCACCGCGCGACCCCGTGACGAGGATCGTGGAGTGCCCGTCGATCAGGAAGGAGAGCAGGCCCGCGGCGAAGGGAGTGAGCGCCTTCCGCTGCATGAACTTGAGGAGCGTCCACGGCTCGGTGGCGTGGCGCCGCAGCGCGATGGCGAGCCCGTCCGGCGACAGGGGAGGGCCGATCACCGTGGCACGGGTGTTGTACTCCCGGATGTCGGTCTCGAGCACGGGGTGCGCCTCGGAGAAGGGTCGCCCGCTCTCGAAACGCATACGGGCAAGGATGGCCTCGGCCTCCTGCTCCGTGAGGATGATGTTGGTGAGGCACCGGTCACCGATCCGCTCGTCGCGGTACCCGGCGATGCGCAGGTGGACCCGGTTCTCCGAGGCCGGCGCATCGACGTAGACATCCTGCACGTGCGGGTCGTCGAGCAGTATCTCGAGCACCCCGAGCCCGGCCACGTGCCGGGTGAGGATCTCCGCGAGGCTCTTCAGGCGGGGCATGCTCGACGCCGACGACTGGCCGAGCGAGATCCCGCGCTCCTTGGAGATCCGGTAGAGGAGCTTCTCGGCGAGCTCCTGGACGTACTGCCGGGTCTGCATGAGCCGGACCAGCTGCACGTGCTTCGGGTACCACTGGAAGAGCTCCTCACGGGCGAGCTGGATCAGCTGGACGTGCTGGTTCGAGATGCGGTAATCCGAGATGTCCACATGGTAGAGGATATCGATCTCGTTCGGGACGTGGTAGACCCGGACCCGGCTCGTCCCCACGGGGTACTCCACGATGAGCTCCCCGTCGACCGGGGGATCGTAGATCACCCAGCATCCCGAGAAACCGGGACGGCTGAGGGCACCCATGCCGAGGACGCGGGCCGAGGCCTGGGCCATGTCCTCCGAGGGGACCTTGGCGAGCGTCTGCTGGATCTTCGTGATCGCGTTCCCCTTCGGGGCCGAGGCCCCGCTGGGACGCTGGTAGGTGGTGGCCATCGGCCGGGGGGGCACCCAGCCGCGCATCGGGGAGACCCGGCCCGGTCCTCCGGCCCCGGCCGCCTTCGAGGGCCCCTGACGGGCCCCGCACTGGTTGCAGAAATCGGTCCCTTCGGGAAGCGGGGCACCGCAGGCGTGGCAGAGCATCCCGGGGTTCTTGGCCGCGGTCGCCGTCATGCCTTCGCCTCCGAGGGCTTGGCCTCAGCATCCGCGGTCTCGCCGCCGCCGGCCCGGACCACCAGGAAGTTCGAGAGGTCCACGGTCCGGTCCGCGAGGAACTGGAGGTCGGCCACGGTGAGCCCGAGGCACTTCATGCACCCCTCGTCGGGGCGGCCCTGACCGAGCACCTGGGCGCGCTTGCCGAGCTCTCCCACGTACTGCCGCACATCCTGCATCAGCAGGGTCGAGAGGTAGGGGAAGAGGTTGCGGGGATTGAAGGGGCACCGCGGGCAGTCGAGCCGCTTCAGGTGGCGCTGGATGTTGGCGCGCTGCACCCGCACGTGCTTGGCCAGCTGGTCGGCCACGTCCGGCGCCAACCGTCCCTGGCCCCCCTCGACGGTGAGGAGGGGGCCGGCGATCATCCCGTGGCTCTCCGCGAGCTGCTCGAGCTCCGTCACCACCTCGTCGATCTGCCCCTCGGGGAAGACCACGCCGGCGCTGTACGGAAGGGGAGCGCGCATGGAGAGGTGGTCGAGGACCTTGGCGAGTTCGACCAAGCGCTTCAGGTACTCGATGGAATCCCCCGTGTACTGGCGCTGGACGGTGCCCGAGAACGTGATCATGTCCGCGTAGTGCTCCATGCTCAGGATCCTCAGCACCACGGCGAGGCATTGCGGGTGGAGGAGCCCCGTGGGGCCCTCGCAGGCCTTGCAACGCACGAGCAGGTTGAGGAGCTTCCCTTCCTGGCGCACCTCGTAGGTGTACTCGGGGAGGGCGGGAGGGTTCTGCGCCGCGGGTGGGTTCGTCACTGGCCACCTCCGGGGCTACCGCCGAAGGGGGGCGGGGAGGAGGGGGGCGGGGCGCGGGGGCCCGCGGGGGCGGGGGAGGCGGCCGTCGGGTGCTTGGGGAGCTTCGAGCGGAGCACGACGAACGTCACGGCACCCGCGGCTATTACGGCTATGGCCGCGATCTCGAACGCCTCGAACGGGTCGACCACCGGGGGCGAGCTCGTGGTCGTGAAGCTCGTGGCGGCGGAGTGGGTCATCTCGGCCCCTCCGAAGGTGACCAGCACGACGTTCACGGTGTAGGTGGTCGAGAAGGCAAAGCCGCCCACCGACTGCGAGAGCGTCGTCGGGGTGCTGATGGTGATGGAGTTCGGGATCGAGCCGTTCCCGGGGCCCGAGCTGAACGTCACCTGGAGATAGTCGAACCCGAGGGACGGGGGAGCGGACCAGCTGATGACCTCCGAGGCGCTCGTTTGTCCCGGCGAGCTCGCCACGGCGGTGGCGGTGATGACCAAGGGCGTGTATTGCGGGATGCCGGAGTCCTGGGCGAGCGTGAACTCCTGGTTGGCGCCCGCGACCCACCGGCTCCCGACGGCGAGGGACCCTCCCGAGCTCGAGTAGGCGACCTCGTTGACGGGGCCGCTGGTCGTGAGCGTGCGGTAGGCGGCGCCATGGCCCTGGGGCATGCCCTGGTAGGCGTAGAACCACTGGACCTCATTGCTCCAGGCGACGACGAAGTAGTCCGGGTTGTTCGCCGCGATCGCGACGGAGACCACGTTCGCGCTGAAGGTGCCGGTCCACAAGGGGGCGTGGAGGCTGGACGACGTGAAGCTGTTGGCGTTGCACCCTCCCGTCGCCGCGGTGCTGATGTTGTAGTAGTAGGCCAGGCCACCCACGCTCACGAGGGCGTGGCACCCGTCCTCCGACACGGAGAGCAGGTTCGCGCCGTTCAGGTTGCTCTCGACGGCCGCGACACCGGGGCCGGGGGTGGCGTCGAAGCTGTCCTGGGAGGTCTCGTAGGTGGCGACGCCGTTCCCCGCAATCTCGGTCGCCGCGATGGTCCCCGGGTCTCCGATCGACGACGGGGGGACCCAGGTGGCGGTCGGGACATCGTTGGGGCCGGTCCCGCCGGTCCCCGCGAAGAAGAGGAGCTTCGCCTCGGAGAAGGCGTAGTTGGTCCCCACGACGATCCGGCTCCCGTCCCCGGTCATCGAGACGTCCACGCCGATGGTGTTGCCGGAGGTCTCGTTGTACCACTGCATCATGGTCCGTCCGTGCAGGTAGATGTAGCTGAAGTACGGGAGGTGGCCGGTCGAGGAGGGGGGAGTGACCGTGGCCACTCCGGCCACGTCCGTCCCGTCGTTCGAGATGGCGATCCCCACGATGGTGGCGGAGCCGTTCGTGTTGAACCCGGTGAAGTTCCAGACCGGCAGGGCCGAGTTGACGTTGTAGGCGAAGATCGTGCCGTTCGCACCCACCTGGACCCCGACCGTGAGGAGGGGGACGCCGGTGGAGGTGTTGCCCGACATGGCCATGGCCTCGGCATTGGCCGGAAGGGGGATGGTGACCGTCGGGGTAATGGCCGAGCCGCTCGCGCCGGAGCTCGAGAAGACCAGCACTTGCCGGTCGCTCGTGGCGGCGGCGATCCAGGTCCCGTCGGGCGAGACCACGACACTCTTGATGTCCGACGAGTCCGGGGTGCTATAGTTGTAGACACCGGAGCTCCCGGCCGCGGGGTGCACCGGGGGCGGTGCCCCGGAGTGTGCGGCAGAGGACGTCGGTACGAAGGCGATCAGGGCCAGGGCGATCACGACTATCATTCTCATGCTTGCTGCCATACTCCCATCACCACCCAAACTGCCGCCTCGCCCGTCAGGGCGGGACGGATCAGGACATTGTCGGACGTGTACACGTTCACGGTACCCGGCGGGGGCAGGGTCCCCATGACCACATGGACTGGAACCGGCGTCCCGGCACAGTACTGGCCGGCCGGGGACGTGCCGTTGAAGGAAACGTAGTAGTGCGAGAAGGCGGCGGCGCTGGCGTTGTAGGGGGACGCCTGCGCGATGCTCCGAGCCGTCATGTTGATGGCCCATCCCATCCACCCGGGCTGATCGAGCGTCCCTTGGGTGGTGGTACCGCAGCTGACCAGGTACACGTCCCAGAGCATCATCTGGCGGACGCTCCAGTCCTGCGCGGTCTCGTTGTGGTTGAAGGTGTCCATCGTCTGGGTGGTCGGCACAGTGGAGACGAGCAGGGTATTGAGCGCCGAGTACACGTACCGGGAACCGTTCGTGGCCTCCTGGGCCAGCGTGGGCCGGATCGAAAGGGCGCTCGAGAGGAAGAGGAGCGCCACAATCATGAGGGGAACGAAGAGCACGATGTCGAAGGCGGCGATCTCTCCCCGCCGGGAGCGGCGCAGCCTTCGAGCGGGGCTCATTCCCATATCACCACGCTCAGGACCGCCGTGTGGTACTCGTCGAACGAGACCGTGGGGACCCACACGACGACCGTCGTCTGGTCATGGATGAGGCCGACCCGGAGGCTTCCCGGGTTGGTCGGCGGCTGGGGTCCCACCATCACACCGTACTTGGCCGTGTAGTTGGAGATGTCGCGGATGGAGACATTGTAGTGGAAGGGGGGGTGGAAGTCGTACGTGATGTTGCTCATGGTGAGGCTTACGACCTTGGCGGAATCGAAGACGCCGGCCTGGCCCAGGTAGGTCAGGTTCTTGTAGTCGACCAGGTCCTCCAAGAAGGTCTCCGCCTGGGCGGAGAAGTCGCTGGCGGTGACCTCCGCGTTGTGGGCCTGGAGGTCCCCGACCAGGGCGGCCGTGAAGAGCGTGAGCGCCACGATGACGACCGCGGCCGCAGGTATCTCCTCGAAGAAGCCCGCAACGGCGCGCCGCGCTCTGCGCAGGTTTCGCATGACTAAGCCGCGCAAGGCCCCGTCGTTTAAGACGCTGGCGGACCCCGATGGGCTTACCTTTTAATACCATGTTGCGGTGCCGCACTGTAGGTCATCGAGTATGCACCTGAACAGAAACCGCCGGGGGGCTTTGGAAGGACTGCCGCTCTATCTGATTATCTTGGTTGTTGTGGCCGCAGTGGTCATCGTCATCCTGTTGGGATGGCTGTCGACCCTCAACAAGCCCTCGCTCGGCAATGCCACTACGCTGGTCGACGGTCTCGCGTACACGAACGGGATCACCAGCGCTGACGCGACCTTCACGAACCTGAGCAGCGGGGCCTGCCTGGTGAATGTGCACACCTACGGCGGGGCCGCGGTCAACGTCACCACTTACGACACGCATTCGAACACTCTCGGTGGCGTCACCGTGACCATCGGGTCGAATTCGAACATCGATGCGCTCCAGGCTGCCCCGGGTCTCTCCCAGACGACGGGCGGGAACGGACAGACCTCGTTCGCGTCGCTCACCTTCCAGCTCCAGCCCGACTTCAACACGGGATCGCTCGCGCTCACGTTCCAGTACTCAGGCGGCGTGGCCCCGGGGATCAGCTCGCAGAGCATTGCCGTGGACGCCCCCTACGGCTACTCGTGTTGAACTGAGAGGTGCCTTTGGGGGGCTTGCGCAGAGCGAGAAGGATTCATCGTTCTCGCTCCGGTAGGGTCCCCTATTCCCTCGTCGCCATCGTCATCCTAGCCTCGGTGCTCGCCCTGTCGCTCGACCTGAGCGCGGTCGAGACGCTGCAGGGGACCTACCTCAGCTTCGACACCCCCGAGAACACCCAGGCCGCCCTTTCCCAGGTCGAGGGGGAGATCGTCCAGGCGGCCCATTTCGACCTCTTGAACGCGACCGCCCAGATCCTGGCCCAGTCCAGCTTCGCGAACGGGGTGGGCGCGCCGCTCAATCTCCTCAACGTCACGACGAACCAGTACTTCCACGGGTCGCTCATGAACTTGAGCCTGGTCGCTCCCGCAGGCGGGCAGGTCATCGGCACCACGAACGTCCGGGTCCTCCACTGGGGCATCAACGTCACCTATGCCGAGGGGACCGTCCTGGACCCGGCCAACGTGATCACCTCGACCCCGGTCGACGCCACGAGCGTGGGCATGGGGACACTCTCCATCCCCAACCCCACCTATCCCGATGCCCTCGCCACCACCCAGGAGAACCTCTACCCCATGGCGATCGGGACCGTCTCCCTGCTCGCCGCGGACGGCTACGCGAACTCGACCGAGACGACGAGCTACTCCTTCAGCACCACGCTGCAGAGCGAGATCGGGCTCCTCGAGTCGAAGAGCGCGCAGTTCTCCGACGATTCCTTCGGGGCGGGCGGAGGGTTCGCCCGGCTGGTCGCCTACCTCGCGACCACGCTCGCCCAGGTCCGGGCCCTCGCGGGCTACGGCAGCGGCGGATACCCCGGTCCCCACGCGACCTCCACCGTGGCCCAACCGGGCACGCCCTCGATCCTGACGACCTCGGACGTCGACAACGCCACGAGCTTCGCCATCCTGCTCGAGAGTTTGCGCTACTTCCGGAGCTTCGACCCGAACGCGGTCACCTCCTTCACCTCCAGCCTTCCCCCGGGCGCGGTCCAGACCCTGATCGACCGGTACATCGCGAACGGGACGGTCGACGGCGCCTCCCTCTTCGTCCTCCTCATGAACTCGCCCTCGCTCCCCTACGGCATCGGGAACATCTCGAGCGGCGAGGACACCGCCCAGGCGATCTACTCCTTCGCGGACCGGTTCGTCTACGACATCCTCTGGCAGTTCTGGAACAACCAGACCATGGACCCCACCCTCACCAACCCCGTGGCGGATTGGAACCTGCTGCTGGCCCAGCATGAGCCTTATGCCGAGGCCCGGGTCGTCCAGTGGCTCACCGACTACAAGAACTGGCTCGGCGTCACCGTGGCCGGCATCCCCCGGGTGGAGGGGGACGCCACCATCCCCGC
>JAJYEA010000104.1 GCA_021790425.1 Thermoplasmata archaeon
CCCCCCTACCGCACCGCCCTCGTCCGCCCTCTCTTCGCCCGCCCCCATGCCCCCGGCTAGTTCCGCCGCGCAGCCCTCGCGGGCGGCGCACCTCCGGCACCACCGGATGGGAGTCGGACTGGCCGTGGCCGCCGGGCTCGTGGTGGCCCTCCTCGTGGGCACTGCGTGGGTCGGCGGATGGATCCCGCACGCCGGTTCTGCCGGCGGACTGAGCCAGAACCTGGTCTCCCAGCCCGGAGGATGGCAGGGCGAGTCGCCCCGCAACGCGGTCTGGGCGAGCGGGGGCCTGCCGGTGGTGTTCTACGAGGGATCGGTCGCCTGCCCGTACTGCGGCGCCTCGAACTGGCCCTTCCTGCTCGCGCTGGAGCAGTTCGGCACGCTCAGCGGGATCACCTACGGGTACTCGAACTCGAACGACGTCTACCCGGCCACCCCGGAGGTGTCGCTCGGCACCGCGACCTACCAGAGCACCTACCTCTCGCTCGACGTCAAGGAGGGGAACGTCAACACGTCGACCTCCCAGGGCATGCCCTCGCTCTCCGCGACGGAGAGCTCCTACGTCAACGCCTACGACCAGCAGGGCGCGATCCCCCTCTACTTCGCCGGGGGGATGTACTTCCACCTGGGCAGCGTGTTCGACCCGGCGGTCCTCTCGGGGCTCTCGGACTCCCAGGTGCAGGCGATCCTCGCGAACGCGTCGCTCAACCCTTCCGTCTACAATGCCATCCACGCGGAGGAACTGTACTACGAGGCCTACTTCGTCGTGTCCGACCAGGTCGCGGGCATCACGCCCCCGTCCTCGGTGACCTCCCAGTCCGCGGTGATGACGATCGTAGACCAGATCCACTGAGCGGAGCCGGGCATCGCCCCGGGACGGGGATCAGTTCCGCCGCAGTTGGACGCGCAGGTTCAGGAGCTGCAGGAACTCCCCGGGGAACTTGATCGCCTTCAGCTGGTCGAGCGAGACCTTGCCGTCGTTGACGGCCTTCATCAAGAGATCCACGACGGTGACGCGCTGCAGGCGGTCGGCGGAACGGCAGTTGGGGCAGAGCCGGAGATCGGGGCCCTTGGGCCCGTCCTGGTCCATCATCGTCTGGAGGTGCTCTTCGAGCGCCGGGCTGCCCCCGAAGACGCTGAGGCACGAGGGGCAGATGCGGGCGTCCGTATCGTCCTTGAGGAGACGCTGGCACCGGGAGCACCCCGGCCATCCCGCGATCTTGCCGGTGGCGGTCATCGACGACCCGCAGAACCCGCAGCTCGACGGCTCCGAGATGGGCTTCACCGGGAAGGTCGTCACGCGGAGGCGGTCGGAGGAGACCTTGAAGTCCTCCGCGATGCGCTCGAACACCAGCCCCGTCTCTGCAGGGACGTCGCTGAAGTCGAGGGCATGGCCCATGGCGGTCTCCGCCAAACGGAGGAAGGATTCGCGCGAGATCTCGGTGTCGGCGCTCAGCACCCAGTCCTTTCCCGTCGTCCGGAAAACGAGCTCGGCGCGGGCGGACCCCTCGGGCTCCGGGGCGAGCGGGGAAATGGCCGTCCCCTCCCCCAGCGCTCCGGTGAGGACAAGCGCCCGGTAGAGCAACTGCGTGGACCGGTCCACGGGTCGTGCAAAGGGGGGCGCGGTCTTAAGTCTAGCCTCCGGAGGGGGGATGGACCCCCACCCCCCTTTCTCCCGAAACGCTATGAGCGGGGGCACGTGCGCAGCACAGGGTACCCATGACCGAGAAGCACGATGTCCTTTCGATGACGGACCTGGCCGCCGATCTCCCGCGATTGCTGGAGCGCGCCTCCGAGCTCAAGGCGATGCGGAAGGCGCGTACGCCCTACCGCCCCCTGGAGGGGCGCTACCTCGCGATGATCTTCGAGAAGCCGTCCACGCGCACGCGGAGCTCCTTCGAGATCGCGATGACCGACCTCGGGGGCCACGCCGTCTACCTCTCCCCGAAGGAGATGCAGCTCGGGCGCGGGGAGACCGTGGCGGACACCGCCCGCGTGCTCTCCCGCTACTACGACGCGATCATGTACCGCGCCTACCGGCACACCGACATGGTCGAGCTCGCGAAGTGGTCCTCGATCCCGGTCATCAACGGGCTCGATGACGCGGAGCACCCCTGCCAGATCGCGGCGGACCTGCTGACGCTCTGGGAGCGCTGGGGGGGTTCCTTCCGCGGGCGCCGGCTCGCCTACATCGGGGACGGGAACAACGTGCTGAACTCGCTGCTCCTCGGAACGGCGATCACCGGCCTCGACTTCGTCGCGGCCATCCCGGAGGGATACCGCCCGAAGGCGCCCCTCGTGGCCCAGGCCAGGGCGATCGCCCGGACCACCGGGGCCCGCCTCGAGATCGTGCGCGATCCCCGGGAGGCGGCGAAGGGCTCCGACGTGCTCTACACCGACGTCTGGGTCTCGATGGGGGACGAGGCGGAGGAGGCCCAACGGAAGGCGGCCTTCCAGGGGTACCAGATCTCCGCGGAGCTCCTGCGGGCCGCCCGGCCCGGAGCCTTCGCGATGCACGATCTCCCGGCCCACCGGGGGCTCGAGATCACCGACGAGGTCATGGACGGGGAGTCGCAGGCCATCTGGGACCAGGCGGAGAACCGCCTTCACGCCCAGAAGGCTATCCTCGAGTGGGCGCTCGTCGGTACTCCCCCAGCCGCTCGAGCACCCCGGCCACCAGGAAAGGGAAAAGCGCGGTGACGTCACCCTCGACGGTGACCTCCTTCGCCTGGGGCTTGACCTTCCCCCAGCTCACCGCCTCGCGCAGGCGGGCCCCGGAGAGGGACCCGTCCCACTCGACCGCCGTGGTCAGGTAGATCGCGCTGTCGAGGCCGCCGCGGAACTGGTTCCACCAGATCGTGTGGTGCTTGGAGATCCCCCCGCCCAGCATGATCGCGTGGGACCGCTTCGCGGTGAAGACGAGGTCGGAGAGGTCCTGCTCGTCGTGGAAGAGGTCGATCGAGAGCTCCCGGTGGTCCTGCCAGAAGAGCCACATCTGGCTCCCCACGGAGCCGTCGGTGATGCCGGGGATGAAGACGGGCGTGCGGGTCTCGTAGGCGGCCCGGGCGATGGACCCCTTGCCCTTCTCGGGACCGAGGTACTCCCCGATGGCCCAGACGAGCTCCTTGGTCGAGATCTTCCGGGCGCCCTGGGCCCAGAGGCGCTTCAGGATCCGGCCCATCTCCTTCTCGAGGATCCCCCCGTAGTTCGCCTGGGGGATCACCACGTTCCCGAGGCGGTAGATGTGCTTCTTCGCGAGCGCCCGGTCGTCGAGGAGCCAGTCTCCCTCGTAGTAGGGGCGGCTCGCGCGGGCGAGATCGTGGTCGAGCGTCCCGCAGGTCGTGATGAGGACATCGACCAGGTTCCGGGCGACGAGCTCGCGGATCAGCCCGCGCGCTCCCGTCGCGATGATGTCCGCGGGGAAGGAGAGGAAGACCGTGGCCCCCTCGTCCCGCCACATCTCCTCGAGGATGTCGGCGGCGCGGGCAAGTCCCCGCGCACTGAAGCCACCGCCCCTCCCGTAGGCAGCGAGCAGGCTCGCCGGGGAGGCCAGGTCCTTCCCTTGAATGTCCCTCACGGGGTTCCGCGGCATGATGGCCGCCACCGGTTCCCCGGTTAAAAGCGTGGTGGCAAGCGGGGAGACGGGGCGACGGGACCCGGGAAGCCTCCCGGACGAGGGGGAGGAGCGTGACGTCCCCGGACGAGCGGGAACGCTGGATTGATGTACCCGGGGAGCCGTACTATGTCCGGAGGGTCCGAGAGGGCCCGGGACTCCCGCAAGGGGCGATGGCGATCCGATGGGCGAAGACGGACTGATCCACCACTATTCGAGCGGCGCAGGCAACCATATCATCGTCGAGATGCCGGGGGACCCCGACTGGAGCGCGCACCCGCCGGAACCCCCTCCCGGTTTCTACGCCTCCCCCGAAGAGCACCCGAACTGGCACTCGGAATCCGTGCGGATGGTGATCACGTTGGCCGCCGTCGTGGGCATCGCCATCGCGGCCGCCGTGGCGCTCTACTTCATCGCGCTCCCGTAGCCCCCCGAGACGCGAGGGGGCCCCCCGGTCGCGGGCCTCAGCGGAGCGCGACGGGCTGCGCCGGTGTCGGGTCGGGTTCCACCACGACGGCGGTCCCGTACGCCAGGACCTCCGTCATCGTCTGTCCCATCTCCGAGGTGTCGAACCCCACGGAGATCACGGCGTTGGCCCCGAGGCTCTTCGCGTGGGCCGCCAGCCGCTCGATGGCCTGGTGGCGGACCTGCTCGAGCAACTGCGTGTACACCTTGATCTCTCCCCCCGCCCAGCTGCGGAAGAAGGCCCACACGTTCTGACCCAGCCCGCGCGAGCGGACGATCAGCCCGAACGTGGTGCCGATGACCCGGGTCACCCGATAGCCCGAGACGAACGGCGTGGTCACGATGAAGAGGTCGGTCGGGGGAGAGTAGCTCTCGGTCGCTCCAGGGGACTTCACCGGTGCGGACATGGCCTCGACCGATTCAGCGACCCACGTCTCTTGAGTTCTCGCTTCCTTCCCAAGTACAGGATGATGCCTGCAGGGGGGCGCCACGCACCCCCC
>JAJYEA010000105.1 GCA_021790425.1 Thermoplasmata archaeon
CCCCTCGAGACCGCTTGCATTTCCTGCGTACTCCGTTGCTTGGTCAACGCAGGCACCGCGTACAAATCCGACAAGCCTGCACATCGATGAGCGCTTGAATTGACTTTTCACACAGTCTCCATACGATTCACCCTTGGAAGGGAGCGAGCCGCACCCTGGGCACTCCGACCCGCGTAGGTATTGGATTGCAAATCAATAAGTTCCGATATGCACTTCCCCCCTACCATGCCGAAATTGGGCGACGACCCGGGAAAGGACATGATGATGGCGCAGTTCTCACGGGCCCTTTCGCTCGAGTCGCTCGCGGTGGACCTCTCCGGACGCCTCGCTTCGGACTTTGGTAGCCATGCGGTTGGTAGCTCCTTTTTCGAGCGAACCTCGAGCATCGCGCGCGAGCATCGCTCCGCGGTCGAGGCGGCCCTTCAACGGAGGGGGGGAGCCTCTCCAAGCTCCGGTACGGTGCCTTCCCGAGGAACCTCGACGGACGCCGCGGACGGTCCCGGGAGCTCGCTCGGACCGCTCACCGCCCTCCATGGGCTCCTGGCCGAGACCGTTTCCACCTATCTGATGGCGCACGTGATGGCCCACCGGGTGTTCGACAGCGACGGTGAGGGAAACGCCGCCCAGCTCGCCGAGACGCTGATGAAGGACGAGCTCCAGACCTTGCGAGAGCTTTCCTTCCTGACTTCTGAGCTCACGATTTGGAGCACCACACAGTCCGGTGCGGAGTGTCACTGCGAGTGCCCCGGGTGCGGGTTGGGGATGTGCCTGTGCTCACCCCACGGCGTCAACACGCTGGAGGAGCTCGTGCAAGAGACGGGACCCGTGCCGGTAGGGCGCGATAAGCGCGGGATCGGTGTGAGGAAGCCGAGGCAGGGAAGTCCCGCAGAGAGGGCCGGGCTTCGGACGGGAGACCGCATCCGGGGTGTGGATTCCGTGGAGGTAGTCGACGAAGCCGACGAGTCTGTGGGGATCGTACAGGCCGGCGTCTACGGGCACGCGTCCGGAGAGGAAGTCCGGATCCGCCGGGAACAACCCGATGGAACGGTCGACGAGATCGTGATCAAGAAGCCGTAGGGGGGAGCCGGCGCTGCCGGTCCGGTGGTCTGAGCGGGGGGAAGGAACATCGACCCTGGCGCACCTTCCAGCTCCTGAGCCCAGAATCCGACGATGTCGTCACAACCAGGTGGTGAACGCCGATATCGAGGGCCCGCGGTGGAAGGGATCGTCTCGACACCCCTTGACCCATCCGTCAACCAAGCCGAAAGGGGCTGCGGAGGGCTCCCTCCGTTCTACGTAAGGTCCCGCAAGCTCTCGCGGATCTGCAGCAGAACGGCGCGACGCTTCGCCTTCGGCGCGTCCATGAAGGTCTCCAACATGTCTTCGAGGACCATGACGGTGGTCTTCTCCAAGGCGCCGTGCACCGCAAGGATCTGCCGGAGGATTTCGACGGGGGGCTTGTCGTCATCGACCATCTTGACGACACCTTCCAGGTGGCCCCGCGCTCGGACGAGCCGATCGCGCACCTCTTCCTTTGCCAATGGCACCATAGCCTGTTCCTCGACGGGGCGACCCTAGTAACTGAGACTCTTGATACTTACGCCCCCCCTCCCCCGGAGGGGGAGCCCATCGATGTGGGTCGCAAGGTTCTTAAACCCCATCCCCTCCCGGGGGAGTGGCATCCCCCCCCGGGGGATGTTCTCGGGACGCGAGGAGCGCAGATGGTCGGGATGAACCGGACAGAGGGCCGGCCGATGCAGCGGAGGTCCACGCTCTACTTCTACTACCGCCGCTTCCGAAAGCAGCTCGGGATCCTGGCCGCCGTGATCGGGCCGGGCGTCATCGTGATGGTGGCCGACAACGACGCCGGGGGCATCACGACATACATGCTGTCCGGGGCCTACTACCGGTACAGCTTCATCTGGATCGTCCTGCTGCTGGGCCCGGTGGCCTACGTATGCCAAGAGATGACCGTGCGCCTTGGGGTCATGACGAAACGGGGCCACGCCCAGGCCATCTTCGAGGCGTTCGGGCCCTTCTGGGGATGGTTCTCGCTCACTGACCTGACCCTGACGGACACGCTGACGATCACCACCGAGTTCATCGGGATGACCATGGCCATGGAGGTCTTCGGCATCCCTCCCCTCTTCACCGAGATCGTGGTGATCACGTTCATCATGGTCCTGCTCGTCAACGGGCGCTACTGGACGTGGGAGAAGATCGTCCTCGCCATCTGCGCGGTGAACATGATCTACGTCCCCGTCGTCTTCTTCATCCATCCCAACGTGGACGAGATCTTCCGGACCGGGGTGGTTCCCGGCTTCCCTGAGGGCCTCGGAGGCCCCGTGATCTTCCTCATCATGGCCACCATCGGTACCACCATCGCCCCGTGGATGATCTTCTTCCAGCAGAGCTCGGTGGTGGACAAAGGGCTCAGGAAGAGGGACATCCCCTATGCCCGCTGGGATACCGCGATCGGGTCGGCATTCACGGTCATAACGGCCACGGCACTGATCATCATCGCGACAGTGTACTTCGGCGGAGACAAGACCCTGGGTTCGGCGGGCCAAGCGGCGGCGTTGTTGAGGCCCCTCCACCCCTACGTGGGCACGATCCTAGCCATTGGATTGTTCGATGCCGGGTTGATCGGGGCGCTTTCGGTCTCCCTCGCGAGTTCGTGGGCCGTTGGCGAGGTGTTCGGATGGTCGCACTCGCTCAACGACCGGCTGGGGCAGGCGAGGTGGTTCAACCTCTTCCGCTTGAGCGTCATGGTCATCGCGGGAGCCATCGTGCTCATTCCCGGGGCTCCGCTCGGGGTCGTGACCCTCTTCGTCCAAGTCATCGCGGTCACCCTGCTGCCGGCTGCCCTCGTGTTCCTGATCGTCCTTCTCAACCAGGAGGAGTTGGTCGGAGCCTACAAGAATACCCGCGCCCAGAACATCATGGCCGGGTCGATCGTCGGAGTCATCCTCGCCCTTTCGACCATGTATGCCGTGGGGTCCATCTTCCCCCACTTGTTCGGAGGCTGAGGCGGGATGGGAGTGCTCAAGGATGCGGCCGCCAAGATCCGCGAGATCAATCGGACCTACGCCGTCCCCCGGATCCGCCTGACCACAGGGACGAAGGTCGTGCTCATTGCGCTACGGGTCTATCTCTTGACCCTCGTGGGCCTGCTCTTGTACTCGCTGGTCACGCGCCTGGGGTACTGAGCATGGAGCATCCCTACGAACGTGCGCGATCCCCCGGGTCACGTGACCCTACCATGGAGGGGTGGTACAGGACATGGTGACGGGAGGCGAGAACCGCGAGGGGAAACCGACCAACCCCGAGAAGCTCGTAAAGGAGATCGAGAACGTGCGGTACCTCCTGGTCAGCGAAGTGATGGACCGGAAGGTCAAGACCGAGGCCGGCCTCACCCTCGGGAAGCTGCAGGACTTCGTGTTCGTGGACGACCCGAAGTATGCCGAGGTCACGGACCTTGTCGTGCGCCGCCCCTTCGGGCGGCCACCCCTGAGGGTGCCCTGGGCCAAGGTCAAGGACATGGCTCCCGCTCAGACCGTGGTGAAACCTCCCGAGGGTGGAGGGGAATATCCCAGTATCGAGGACCTGGACGAAGTGCTCCTGCTCCGGGACAAGATCCTGGACAAGCGGATCCTGGACACCCGCGGCTTCGGGGTGGACGTGGTCTATGACATCCAGCTCCTGAAGGCCGGGGAGCAGCTTTTCGTAGTGGCCGCGGAGGTAGGGCGTGAGGCGCGAAGGCGCCGGCTCGGATTCTGGGGAGGAGTCGTGGAATCGGTCTCGGAGTCCCCTTCCCACGAGGAACGGATCCCCTGGAAGTATGTGCAGGCGATCGGGCCCGAACTCACTAGCACCAAGGGGGACGTGAAGCTCACGGTCACCCGAGAGGCCCTGAACGAGATCCCTCCCCAGGACGCCGCGGACATCCTCGAGGAGTTGAACCGGGAAGAACGTATCAGCGTCTTCAATGCGCTGGACGTGGAAGCCGCGGCTCACGCCCTCGGGGCGACCGAGCCCCGGGTCCAGCGGGAGATCATCGCGGACACGGACGCCACGCGGCTGGGCCAGATCTTCGCGCGGCTGTCCCCGGTGGAGATCGCCGACATCATCTCCATCCTGCCGGAAGAGGACGCCTCCGACCTCCTGGGGATGTTGAAGGGGGAGGTGGCCACGAAGGTCCATGCCATTGTCGATGAGCACGACGTGCCTGCCCTCACGCTTGCGGTCCGGGGGGTCTTGGAGTTCCCAGGGGACCTGCGGGTCGAGGAGGCCTTCACCCGATTTCGCAACGAGGCACCGAAATGCAGGGTCACCATGTACATCTACGTGGTCGACCCGGACCACCGTCTCCTGGGGGTGGTGGACATCAACGAGCTGCTCCAGGCGGATCCCAAGCAGCGGCTCGAGGAGATCATGACCCGGAGCCTGGTCCTGGTCTCCCCACGGACCATGCGGTCG
The DNA here is from genome assembly GCA_021790425.1 of Thermoplasmata archaeon. GTDB lineage: Archaea > Thermoplasmatota > Thermoplasmata > Lutacidiplasmatales > UBA184 > JAJYEA01. The sequence goes on from JAJYEA010000105.1 coordinate 4,480, forward strand.
CGGGTGCTCGAGCTGTTCCGGAAATACCATTTCCGGGCCATCCCGGTCGTGGACAACTCCCGAAAGATCCTCGGGGTGATCCGCGAGA
>JAJYEA010000106.1 GCA_021790425.1 Thermoplasmata archaeon
GGTCACAACCTTCGTCGCGGACCGCCTAAGCCCCGTCCCTGAGTTCCCCCGGGGGTCCTGGTTCTTCGCCCTCCTTGTCCTTTGGGATCACCCTCCGCCTCTCTTCTCGTGGTCTGAAGAGCAAGATCCGTCGGGGATCGGCTTTGGGACCCTGCCCAGGATTGACCCCGGTTCGAAACGGGTCGGGCCCAGACGCCGTCAGGGGGAGGGCCCCAGGCCTCGTGGTGCTCGCTTCCCGGGCTGGGCCAAGAAGCTCAAGGCCAGGGTCCGGGGTCCGAGCCCGGCGTCGACAGCCCGCCCCCGGTGCGACCTTGGCGGACGAAGAAGGAGAGGACGTGGCCCCCGAGCCGCCCCCTCGTCGGGGAGTCACCCCTGTCTGAGGGCCGGATCCGATCCCCGGCGTGGGCGGGAGGGAGCAGGATGGACCGTCGCCCACGCAAGTAGCGGGATCAGGGCTTCCCGGAGTTGTAGCCCCGCCTCGGTAAGTCGGTACTCGACCCGAGCGGGCACCTCCGCGTAGACCTTGCGCGTGACCAGGCCCAGGTCGATAAGCTCCCGAAGGCGAGCCGACAGCACCTTCCCTCCGATGCCGCGTACGGCGTCTTGCAATTCGCTGAACCGGCTGGCCGGACGGTTCCCGAGGACGCCCATGAGCGGGAGGGCCCAGCCCTTGCCCAAGAGTCCCAGCACTCCGCCCGCCGGGTCAACGCAGTACTCCCGCTCACCGGCGTGGATCATGCACGCCATCTCCCGGGGGAACGAGTGGCGGCGGGGGGCTTTGTTCACTGGTATCCGCTCCTAGTTAAGTTTCGCTGCGCCGTCAGCCCTCCCGTGGAAAGGGCAAGCGTTCATGACGGTTGCGCGGAGTCTCCCGGTCAGCCCCTCCCACGGGGAGCTGGACGCTCTCGCAAGCCGCCCTTCGGGCAAGGCGACGACTGTCGCAACCCTCGGTTTCCTTCCGGAGACTTACGGTGCCGGCCGCCGTCTGGGCTCGAGAAGGAACGTTCCGGACTATATCCTCTCTTGACCTCTCTCGTCCAATGGTGCGGACTTCTGGCTCCCGCTATGACCTCGTGATCTTGGGCGGTGGGGCCGCCGCGTTCGCCGCGGCCATCCGGGCCGATGAGCTGGGCTTCCGGTCCGTGATGATCAACAACGGCCTACCGATGGGGGGGACATGCGTCAACGTCGGTTGTATTCCCTCGAAATTCCTCCTTGAGGCCGGGAACGAGTACTACTATCGGCAGAGCCCCCAGTTTGCCTGCAACCTGCCCGGCGCCATCCGTTGCGACTTTCCCGAGGCGATCGCGAACAAGGACCGCACGGTCCGTCTGCTCCGGAGAGTCAACTATCGGGAGGTCCTCGAGGAACGCAAGATCGAGTACGTCACCGCCTCCGGGCACCTTCAATCGGCTCGACGGGTGAAGGCCGGGGGCCGCCTGTTCGAGGGTCGCCATGTCCTCCTGGCCACGGGCACCTCGCCAAAGATCCCGCCGATCGACGGGCTCGAACGCGCTGGTTATCTCACGAATCGGACCTTAATGCAAAGGAAGGACCGACCGGAGAAACTGCTCGTCCTGGGCGGGGGACCGCTGGGACTTGAGTTTGCCCAGATGTATGCCCACTTCGGAAGTTCGGTCACCGTCCTTGAGTCCGCTGACCGCATCCTTCCCCTGGAGGAACCTGAAGTTTCGACGGAGCTTGCCGCGTGTTTGGAGCGGGAAGGCATTCGCATCCACGTGGGCGCTCGAGTCCGCGCGGTCCGACGGCTCCACGGCCGCATCCGCTGCGAGCTGACGAACGGAGAGGGAGGGATTCGCTGTGAGGCCGACGAAATTCTCGTAGCCACCGGTGTCGTTCCCAACACGACCGGTCTCGCATCGGCCGAAGCGGGTCTTGCCCTCACCGAGAAGGGTTTCGTCCAGACCGATGAGCACTTGCGAACCAACCTCCCGGGGGTTTGGGCCGCCGGGGACCTGACCGGCCACCTCATGCTGGAAACGGTCGCCGCCAAGGAGGGCGCTTTGGTGGCCTCGAACGCGCTCAACGGGGAAACGCGGTCCATCGACTACGACCTCGTTCCCCGGGCCGTCTTTACGAACCCCCAGGTGGCTAGCGTGGGTCTCACGGAGGCAGAGTACCTGCGTCGTGGGGGAGCCTGCGAGTGCCGGGTGATCGGAATGGACCGGATTCCCAAGGCCCTCACGGTCGGAGACACGCGAGGGGTCTTGAAGATGGTCGCCGACCGGGACAGCCGTAGGGTGGTGGGGGTCCACATCGTGTCTCCCTTGGCCGCCGACCTGATCCACGCGGCGGCCTATGCGCTTCGGGGACGGCTCACGGTCGAGGACATCATCGATATGGTTCACGTCTTTCCGACGTTCTCCGAGGCGATCAAGTTCGCGGCCGAGTCCTTCCATCACGACATGAGCAAGATGTCATGCTGCATCGAGTGAGCACGGGACAACCCGGAGCGGGTCCGGAGTCGGTCGCGGAGTCGGGCGGCCTCGCCTCCCGAGGTTGGGGGAGCTTGGACTGTGAGGCGGCTGGGGCGCTCCTCCACACGGCCGCGGTTTCTTTCCGCACCGTTCTCCCACTGCTCTTCTTCGAGCCTCTGGCCGGAGGCTTACGGTCTGGATTCCCGGCAGGGGTTGCCTCGGGTCCTCTCGGACCTTTTGCGGTCCACGGGACGGCGGGGTGCGGTGAGGGGCTAGCCCGTAGTTGCCCCGGGGCCCCCTGGGCAAGAGGGGTGGGCAAGTGAACGCTCGGTCGAAGCCTCCGGTCAAGATGTTGCGCTGTCCCGTCTGTGAGACCGCGGTACGCGCTGACCGACTGGACTCGCACGTTAGCACGGTCCATCCACGGGACAAGGATACCCCGCGGGTCAGGAAATTCATGCAGGACGCTCGAGCGTCGACCACCGCGCCCCCCCGCCGTCGACCTCGCGGCGACCGATGGTGGACCCGGGGCCGGACCACCGCAGTGGCCATTGTTGTAGTGATCGTCGTCCTCGTCTCCTACGCTCTCTTGAGAGCCCCTCCCACCAGCGTGAAGACGGGTGCGGCGGCTCCGAACTTCTCCTTCACAGACCCCCAAGGGACCTCGCAATCGTTGAGCTCGTTTATCGGGAAACCCATCGTCCTCTGGTGGGTGGCCACATGGTGTAGTAGCTGCGTTGCGGGGACGCAGATATTCTCTCAACAGTACTACTCCCAGTATCACGCCGCGGGAGTGACCGTGCTCGAGATAGAGTCGTATAACGATCTCGGGGAGCCGGGACCGAGCATCGGAACGATGGCGAGCCAGAACGGCTACACCGGGCAAGCCGGGTGGATCCTCGGGGAGGGTTCTTCCCACGGGACCCAACTGTACAATCCAAACTCGGACCTCGAGTACTACTACGTCATCAGTCCGCAGGGAAACATCGTGACCCAGGGGACGCCTTTGTCCGGGGCCTTCGGTTCGGCCCTCTCGGCCGCTGAGGGGTCTGAATGAACCGGTGAGGGAGGCCACGGGTCTTCCTCGAGGTCAAGGCGCTCTGGGCCGTCGTTGCGGAGAGGTCATACCTCCTGACCCGCACCGGACTCCAGTACTTGGCCCACGGTCGACTGAGCGGGTCTCATGATCTCTCGGGGGTTCCCCCCCCTCTACCCCTCCCTGCCCTCCCCGGACCACCGGTTCCCCTCCACGATCGGCATCGAGGCCCCGGGCACCAGGGCTGGCTGATCTGTGGGCAACCCGCCCTGGCGGCGGCCGCAAAGCCGCCCGGAAGACTCCACGCACGCCGAACAAGAGCTCGTCGCTCAACGCCCGTCGCCCGGTAAGCGCCTTCGCGAGGACGCCTCCCGGTCAAGTCCTTTCCCAGGCAGAGGGGTACGGCCGGCCCCATCTTGGGTCTACCGTTGCGCAAGAGGTTAAGCGCCCGTGCTGGGATTTGAACCCAGGTCTGAGGCTCCGCAGGCCCCTAGGATATCCATTGTAGCCGCCGGGGTCGGTCCCCCGACAGTAGCTACCCCACACGGGCGCGGGTCTCGCCACCGAGGGCCTGTATAAAAAGGGGGTGGAGGTCCCGCGCGAGCGGCCCGCAGGCACCCTGCGCTCCTTGGCTCCAAATCCCCCCCTTTATACCCCGGGACCCTCCTTTGTTCATGTCGCTGGTGGAATCCTTGCGATCCCTCGAACCCCTCTCCACCGAGGAGCTGGCGATGACCTTGGACCGTCAATATCGGGAGGAGGTGGTCCAGTACCAGGATCGGATGCGATCTCCCGCCCCGGCACGGCTCCGGGAGCTCCCCCTCGCTTGGCCTCCTCTCACCCCCGCCCCGGCTCCTACGCCGAACGATGGCTGGCGGGCTTGGCATGCCATCGTCGAGCCATTCCGGGACGAGATCTGCCTTCGCTACCGGGACCAGCCCGAGGCCTTCGCCACCTCCTCGGAGGGGGTGTCCTCCATCCTTCGTAGCCTCACCCGAGTGGAGCCCCCGGCCCCCTTCCTGGTCACCGCGGCCTACCTTCTCTG
>JAJYEA010000037.1 GCA_021790425.1 Thermoplasmata archaeon
TCTCGATCGCGTTCGCCCGCCGCTTCGTCTTCTCGATCTCCTTGAGGAGCCGCCGCATGGCGTTCTCCTTCTCGGCGACGACCAGGACGAGCTTGTAGCACTCCTGGAAGTTGCGGAGCGACTCGTTCACGCTCGTCGGGAGGCCCACGAGGGTCACGGGATCGTAGGGCACGTACTGGGCCCCGTCCAAGGACGGCGTGCGGACCCCCATGACGTTCCGCGGGACGACCTTCAGGTTCGCCACGTTGGGGAGCATCATGGAGATGTTCTCCAGGCGCGTGGAACCCTCCAGGCGCTCGGCCCGGCGGATGGAGGCATAGCCCAGCGCGAGCTTCGTCTTGAGGGTGCTCTTGAGCTCGAGCGTCTCCCCCGCGATCCGGAAGAACTCCACGATGAGCGCGGAGCGCTTGAGCTTCAGCAGGTCGAGGCCCCGCTTCGCGAGCGCGATTCGGCGCCGGGTCCGGATGAGCTCGAGGCGGGTGGGACGGACGTTCTCGCGGGCCATCGCTACTGGTTCTTGGCGCCCGCCTGCTTCGTGGCCCGGTACTTCTCGATGAAGGTGGTCTTGATCCGCTTGAGCTCGCGGTCGGGGAGTTCCGAGAGGATGTCCCACCCGAGGTTCAAGGTCTCCTCGATGGAGCGGTCCTCCTCGTACCCCTGGTTCACGAACTGGCTCTCGAACCTGTCGGCCGAGCGGAGGTTGATCCGGTCGACCTCGCCCAGGGCCTCCTCGCCGACGATGGCGGAGAGGGCGCGCTGGTCCTTCCCCGTGGCGTAGGTCGCGAAGAGCTGGTCGGCCACCCCACGGTGGTCCTCCCGGGTGCGGCCTTTCCCGATCCCCTGGTTCATCAACCGGGAGAGGGAGAGGAGCACGTCGACGGGCGGGTAGACGCCCCGCCGCTGGAGCTCGCGGCTCATGACCACCTGCCCCTCCGTGATGTACCCCGTCAGGTCCGGGATGGGGTGCGTGATGTCGTCGGCGGGCATCGTCAGGATGGGGAGCTGGGTGATCGACCCCGTACGGCCCTTGATCTTGCCGGCCCGCTCGAAGATGGAGGCGAGGTCGGTGTACATGTACCCGGGATATCCGCGTCGGCCGGGCACCTCCTCTCGCGCGGCCGCGATCTCACGGAGCGCCTCGCAGTAGTTGGTCATGTCCGTCAGCACCACGAGGACGTGCATGTTCCGCTCGTAGGCGAGGAACTCGGCCGTCGTGAGGGCCATACGCGGCGTGATCACACGCTCCATCGACGGGTCGGAGGAGAGGTTCAGGAACGCGACGGTCCGCTCCAGCGCACCGGTCCGCTCGAACTCGCTGACGAAGTAGTTGGCCTCCTCGCTCGTGATACCCATGGCGGCGAAGACCACCGCGAAGCTCTCGGAGGCCCCCAGCACCTTCGCCTGCCGCACGATCTGGGCGGCGAGGCGGTTGTGGGGAAGTCCGGCCGCGGAGAAGATCGGGAGCTTCTGGCCCCGGACCAGGGTGTTCATCCCGTCGATGTTGGACATCCCGGTCTGGATGAACTCGCTCGGCTGTTCCCGAGAGTACGGGTTCATGGCGTTCCCGACGATATCCTGCTTCTCCTTCGAGACGATGCGCGGGCCGCCGTCCCGGGGCTGCCCGAGACCGTCGAAGACCCGTCCGAGCATCTCGTCCGAGACGTTGAGGCGGGCGACATCCCCCGTGAACTTCACGGCCGTCTGGGTGTTGTTCATCCCCATCGTGGGGCCGAACACCTGGACGATGGCGAGTCCCCGGCGGGACTCGAGGATCTGGCCCTTGCGCGACTCGCCGTTCGGGAGCGCGATCTCGACGAGCTCCCCGTAGGCGGCGTTGTCGACCCCCTCGACGAAGAGCAGGGGTCCCGCGATCCGCTCGATCGTGGAGTACTCGAGCGGCACCGGCGGTGCCGCCGTCCCGGGAGCGCTCACAGTCCCTCCGCCTTGAGGCCGGCGAACGTCGTCCTGGCCTCCTCGAGGATCTGGTCGAACACGTCGAGCCCATCCTTCTCGCTCGTGGTCTTCATGCGTGCGATCTTCTCCCGGACCGGCAACTGGACGATCTTCGGGAGGGAGACTCCCCGGTCCAGAGCGTCCATCTCGAGCTTGCCGATCTCGAGGATGTTGCGGAGCATCTTGAACTGCTTCTGGATCGAGGAGTAGGTGTCGACATCGTCGTAGGCGCTCTGCTGCAGGTAATCCTCCCGGATCATGCGGGCCACGTCGAGCACCCCCTTCTCCTTCTCGGGAAGGGCATCGGAACCGACCAGCTGCACGATCTCCTGGAGCTCCGACTCCTTCTGGAGGAGCGCGATGGCGTCGTTGCGCATGTTCACCCACTCCTTGGACACCCGGTCCGAATACCATGGGCCCAGGTCCCCGAGGTAGAGCGAGTAGCTGTTCAGCCAGTTGATGGCCGGGAAGTGACGGCGGTTGGCCAGGGACGCGTCGAGCGACCAGAAGACCCGCGTGACACGGAGGGTGTTCTGGCTGACCGGCTCGGAAGTGTCCCCGCCCGGGGGACTGACGGCCCCGATGACGGTCACGGAGCCCTGTCGCTCCTGGGCGCCCAGCACGACGACCTTGCCCGACCGCTCGTAGAACTCCGCGAGGCGGCGACCCAGGTACGCCGGGTAGCCCTCCTCACCGGGCATCTCCTCAAGGCGGCCCGAGATCTCCCGGAGCGCCTCGGCCCACCGGCTGGTCGAGTCGGCCATGAGGGCCACGTCGTAGCCCATGTCCCGGTAGTACTCGGCGATGGTGATCCCGGTGTAGATGCTCGCCTCACGGGCGGCCACCGGCATGTTCGAGGTGTTCGCGATGAGGATCGTCCGCTCCATGAGTGGCCGCTTGGTCTTGGGGTCCTCGAGGTGGGGGAACTCCGTGAGCACCTCCGTCATCTCGTTGCCGCGCTCTCCGCAGCCCACGTAGACCACGACGTCCGCCTCGGCCCACTTCGCCAGTTGCTGTTGGGTGACCGTCTTGCCCGCGCCGAAGGGCCCGGGGATGGCCGCGGTGCCGCCCTTGGCCACCGGGAAGAAGGTGTCGAGGATGCGCTGTCCGGTGATCAGGGGGATCTGGGGAGGGAGCTTGCGCGTGACCGGCCGCTGGACGCGCACCTGCCAGCGCTGGGCGAGCCGCACGGGGACCTCTGCGCCGGAGGCGGTTTTCACCGACCCGATGGGGTCGCGGACCGTGTACCGTCCGCTGGCGAGGGCCGAGAGGGTGCCGCTGACTCCGGGGGGCACCAGCACCTTGTGGAGCAGGAGCGGGGTCTCCTGTACAGTACCCAGCACATCCCCCGCGACCACGGCCGCGCCGGGCTTCTGGGTCGCGGTGAACTCCCAGATCTTCTTGTCGTCGAGGGGGACCGCGACGAACCCGCGCTTGATGAAGTCCCCGCCCTGGGCCTTCAGAATGTTGAGGGGACGCTGAACGCCATCGTAGATCGAGCTTAGGAGCCCGGGACCGAGCTCCACGGAGAGCGCCTCCCCGGTGTTCTCCACCCGGTCGCCGGGACGGACCCCGGTGGTATCCTCGTAGACCTGGATGGTGGCCTCCTCGCCGACGAGCCGGATGATCTCCCCGACCATGCCGAGGGCCCCGACGCGGACCACATCGAACATCTTCGCACCGGTCAACCCGTGGGAAATCACGACCGGCCCGGAGACCTTGACGACCTCGCCGACTTTCTTCGAATCCGCTCCCTTAGTGGCTACCGCTACCATGACCGAACCTCACCTTAACTGAGTTGCACTTAAGTTTTCTATCGAGATACCGAGGACACGCTTGGCGAGCGCGCTCACGCTCTCGCCTTCCTCCTCGGCCCCGGGAGTCGGGAGGAAGACCACGAGAGGGTCCAGCGTCTTCTCGAGCGAGGCCCGTACCGAGACGGGCAGCGCGGACCGGAGGGATTCGCTCGCCAGGATGATGCTGTACTGGCCGCCCTCGACCAGCCCGACCAGCTGCTTCGCCCCGGCCGTCCCGAGCCCCACGAAGGTGTCCCGCAGACCGATCAGTCGAAAACCGATGACGAGCTCCCGTTCCCCGATGACGGCAATGGGCTTGCGGGTATCGTGCATGAGGGCCCGTCTCAGTGCGGTGGAAGCGTCCGACTATTTAGCCTCTCGCGCATGTTGGGCACGACCCCCGGCACCGGCGAGGAAAACGGCCAACGAACGGGCCATGAGCATCCTCTCGGGATCTCCCCTGCCCGGCCCTGTGGCGCGCGCCCCCTCGAGGGCCGGTTTTTCTTGCAAAAGCGTATATAGGCCGATGATTACACAGCGAAAGCCTGTGAGCGAAGGCCCGTGAAGGTGCCGGTGAAGTGAGGTAGAAAGAGATGTCGAGACCCCTGTTCGTGAGATTTGAGACCCCCCCCGAGCTCGCCGAGAAAGCCCTGCAACTGGCCCAGGTGGCCAAGCAGACCGGCAAGGTCCGTGTGGGGACCAACGAAGTGACCAAGAGTTCCGAGCGAGCCGAGGCGAAGCTGGTGATCATGGCGGAGGACACCGACCCGCCGGAGATCCTCGTGCACGTCCCGATGCTCTGCGAGGAGAAGAAGATCCCCTACGTCTACGTTCCGAAGCGGCAGCGCCTGGGACAGGCGGTCGGCCTGTCCAAGTCCGCCGCCTCCATCGCCGTCGTCGAGCCCGGGCAGGCCGGCGGTCTCCTCGAGGAGATCGCGAACGCCCTCCCGGCCCTCAAGAAGTGAGTGGGTGAACAACCGTGCCAGAGGACACCACCGCAGCCGCTGAAGTGGTCGAACGGGTCGGCCGCACCGGGATGGCCGGAGAGGCCACCCAGGTGAAGGTGCGCGTGCTCTCGGGCCGGGACCGCGGCAAGATCATCACGCGGAACGTGGTTGGCCCCGTGAGGGTGGGCGACGTCGTCATCCTGCGCGAGACCGCGCGCGAGGCGCGGAAGCTCTCCGTCCGGTAGGGTAGGAGGGGAAAACCCATGGTCATCAAGCGGTCGTGCTCGTTCTGCGCCGGTGAGATAGAGCCGGGCACCGGGATGATGTTCGTCAAGCGTGACGGCACCGTGTTCTACTTCTGTTCCTCCGCCTGCCGCCGGGACCAGCTCAAACTGGGCCGGGTGGGCCACCGGTTCAAGTGGACCCGCGCCTACCAGTCCAAGAAGGCCCTCGAGCACTCGCAGGGCGTGAGCCGTGCGGCGGCGCCCGCCGCCGAGAAGAAGGCCGCCCCCGCGGTCAAGAAGTCCGAGGAGCCCGCACCGGCCAAGCCGGCGACGGAGCCCGCCCCCGCGAAGGCCCCGAAGACCGAGGCCAAGGCGAGCCCCCCAGCCGCCGCCCCAGCGGAGAAGAAGGACCCCGCCCCGAAGGCCGCCGCTCCGGCCAAGAAGGCGCCCGCGAAAGCCGCGAAGGAGCCTTCCAAGGAGAAGAAGGACGCGGCCTGAACGGCCGCGGACCGATCCGCGCCGGGCGATGACCTTCCCCATCCAATCGGGCAAGCATCGGCTGGCGCCTCTCGTCACCCCCCAAGCGTTCTTCGACTACCTGCGCCGGGAAGGGCGTCCGCTGCCACGGGACGTCCCGGAATCGGTCATCCTCCTCTTCGGCCCGCGTCTCCGGAACCATGCCCTGAGACAACTCCACGGGAAGCCGGTCCGGGAGCTGCCCCACATGATCGTCCTGCCGGGCCGCCCCCGCGGGGTCGGCACGTACTTCGTGCCGGGGATCGGCGGACCGCATCTCGCGACCGAGGTCGAGGAGCTCGCGGAGCTGGGGGTCCGCCGCTTCGTCATCGTCGGGCTCGCCGGGTCGCTCCAGCCTTCCCTCGGCCCCGGGAGCCTCGTCCTCTGCACGAAGGCCCTCCGGGACGAAGGTACCTCTCACCACTACGCCCGGGCCACCCGGTATGCCCACCCCCAGCGGGCGCTGACGGCCACCCTCCGGCAGACCCTGCAAGGGCAGTCCGTCCCGTACCGGGCCGGGCCCAGCTGGACCATCGATGCGGTCTACCGGGAGACCCGCGAGGAGCTCCGACGCTACCGGGACGACGGGATCCTCACCGTGGAGATGGAGGCGGCGACGCTCTTTGCCGTGGCCCGTTACCGCCGGGTCGCGGCCGCCGCGCTCTTCGTGGTCAGCGACGTGCTCTCCGAGGAGCGATGGTCCCCCCATTTCACGGACAACCGTCACCACCTCCGCCAGGCGCTCGCCGTGGTGGTCTCGGCGCTGGCCCCGAGCTCAGGAGCGAGTTCGGCGCCGCGGTGACGGCCGCGGGGTCCGCGGGCGAGCCTCCGCGGGTCCGTGCCCGTCGTGGGGGTGATGGTGGCCGGTGAACCCCCCTGCGACCGACGGGCTCGCGAGCACGTAGTTGCCCTGGTGGATCCCCTTGACCCCCCGCAGGTCCTCGGCGGCCCGCACGATCTCCCCCCGTTTCCCGACCAGCATCATGACCTCCACGCAGACATCGCCGCCCAGGTGGATGTGGCTCGAGGAGCGGATGTGCTCACCCCACCGGTGCTGGGCGGCGGTGAGGCGGCGCTGGACGTTCGGGGCGCTGTGATCGTAGAGCACCATGACCGCGCCGACCGCATCCTCGTCGGGGTTCTCGAGCGCGCGGTCCGCGAGCTCCTTGCGGACCATGAACCGGATCCCCTCCGACCGGCTGTGCGCGTTGCGGGAGCGGATCCACTGGTCCAGCGTGGCGAGGATCTCGGGCTCGAGCGACACCGTCGTGCGGACGACCCGGCCGGTCATGGCGACCTCATGGAGGGGGCAGCTCCGGGGCCACGGGGGCGAACCCGATCTCCTCGTACCCCTTGACCCGGTAGATGGCCATGGCGATGAGCCAGGCCCCCCACGAAGAGCACGACGACGCCGATCCCGACCTCCTCGAAGTTCAGGGCCTGCAGGGCCCCCCAGAAGGGGCCCCGCCAACCGGCCTCGGCGGAGACCACCTGGAGGAGCTCGACCCCCCCGATGGCGAAGGCCACCAGCACGGAGATCACGGTCAGGGTCAGGTTGTAGTAGATCTTGCGGAGGGGCTTGAGGAAGGCCCAGCCGTAGGCGTAGCGCATGGCGAAGCCATCGCTGGTGTCCGAGAGCACCATGCCGCAGGTGAAGAGCAGCGGGAGGATCATCACGGCCCACAGCGGGACCGCCGAGGTGTAGGCGAAGCCCACCGCGAAGGAGATCAGCAGGACCTCCGTGGCGGTGTCGAAGCCGAGCCCGAAGAGCACCCCGATGGGGTAGATCTGCCAGGGCTCCTCGATGACGCGGAAGAGCCGCCCGAAGTACCGGTAGAGGAAGCCCCGCTTCTCCATCTGCTCGTTCAGCCGCGCCTCGTCGAGCTGGCCGTCGCGGACCCCCCGGAAGAGGCGGTAGACCTCGACCACGATGATGAGGTTGACCAGCCCGATGACGAAGAGGAAGGCCCCGGAGACGAGCGTCCCGACCACCGCCCCGACGGAGGCGAACGTGGCGTAGTGGCTCTGCACGAACTCGGTCACCAGCACGAGGGCCGCGATCATCCCCGCGACGATCGTGGAGTGGCCCAGGGAGAACCAGGTCCCGACCGTCAGGGGCCGCTTCCCCTCGTTCAGGAGCTTGCGCGTCGTGTTGTCGATCGCCGCGATGTGGTCCGCGTCGAAGCCGTGGCGGAGCCCGAGCATGTAGGCGGTGATCGCGAGTCCGGTGAAGATGAGGGTGGTGTCGGCCACCTGCCCCGAGAAGCCGTGCGGGAGGAAGAGGAAGGCGGCCAGGAACGCCAGGGCGGTGACGCCCGCGATGACGGCGTAGAGCGTCACCATGAGGGTCTTCTCTCCGGGGGAGAGGGACGGAGCTCCCGGGGGGGGAACCGCCACCGATCCGGGCGACACGACCCGGCCAGGCCGCCGTGGGGGATAAGCGTTATGTCGCATCACAAAATCGTCACACCGGGGGGGCCGCGACACGCCGGGGCCCAAAAGAGGGGCGGCGGGGCCTACCGGCGGGTCCGCGAGGCGGCGGGCCGGGACTCCCGGGTGGCCATGGCCTCCCGGATGAGATCGAGCGCACGGACGAGGCGCACGTCCGTCAGGCCGTAGTAGACGTTGGACCCCGAGCGCCGGGCCGTCACGAACCCCTTCGTGCGCATGACGTTGAGGTGCTGGGAGACGTTGGGCTGGCTCCGCCCGGTCGCCCGGGCGATCTCTCCCACCGGCAGGTCGCCCTGGCGCAGCAACCCCAGGATCTGGATTCGGACGGGATGGGTCAGGGCCTTGCACACGCTCGCGTGCATCTCGTCCCAGGGCGTGACTTGCTCCTTCTTCCTCGCCATGGGCTCAGTCCTTCCGGGCGGGAGCTCCGGCGGCGGCGTCGACCGCGGCCACCAAGAGGGGCTCCACCTCCTCGGCGACCCGGAGCAGGTCCGGAGGAGCCTCGAACATCGCCATGAGGGGCCGGGGCCGGAGCAGCTCGACGCGGGCGCCCGCTCCCTCCGCGCGGACCACGATCTTGCAGGGGAGGAAGAGGGCGCTCGCGGGTTCGATCGTGAGCGCACGGTCGGCATACCGCGGGGAGCAGACCTCGAGGATCGCCATCGGGGGGCGCTCCACGCCGATCTTCTCCTTCAGGATCTGATGCACCCGGAGGTCGGCGAGCGTGCCGAAACCCCGTGCCTGGAGCTCGCTGCCGAGCCGCGAGAGGACCTCGGCAAAGCCGAGCGGGGTGTGACGTTCGTAGGCGACGGTGCGCTCCATCGGTGCCGCTTACAAGCCCAGGGGACCCTTGAGCCTTGCCCTCAGCGCTTCCTTCGGCATGGCGCCCACGAGCCGGCCGACGAGCTTCCCTCCGCGGAAGAGCAGCAGGGTGGGGATCCCTTGGATCCCGTACTTCATCGGCACCGCGGGCTCCTCGTCGGAGTTCACCTTCGCGAAGGCCACCGTCCCCACCATCTCGGCCGCGAGCTCGGACACGATCGGGCTCAGGTAGCGGCAGGGGCCGCACCAGGGGGCCCACACGTCGACCACCACCTTGTCGTTGGCCTGAACGAAGGCGTCCAGCCCCTCCGCGGTGAGCTCCTGGGGGGCTCCCCCGGCGGGGGCGGACCCGGACTTCGGAGCGGGAGTGGTCGCGCGGGCGTCCAGGATCGAGCGGCGGATGTCGGCCCGCAACCGCGCGAGCTCGTCGTGGTCGTCCTCGGCAGGGGATTCTCGGTGCACATGGGGAGCGTTTTCGTCCATGCGGATTCTCATCACATTCGAATATTTGAATACTTTGACGAAGATTAGGAACGGAGCGTCCGTTGGATCCGCCGGCGGAGCTGGTCCACCGACTGCACCCCGACCTCGCGCTTGACGAGTTCCCCGTCCCGGAAGAACAGGAGCGTGGGGATGCTGCGGACCTCCCACTTCCGTACGAGCGACTGCTCATGGTCCGCGTTGATCTTGCCGAAGTAGACGTCCGGAGCCATCTCCCCGGCCAGGTACTCCACGACGGGGGAGACCTGCCGGCAAGGGACGCACCAGGGAGCCCAGACGTCGACCACGACCCGGGGATGCTCCTTCAGGAACGAGTGGATGTTGATGGTGGTCAGGATCTCCGGATGGGCCCGCTTGGGGCGCGCGGACCGCTCCTCCCGCTTCCCCTTCTTCCGCTCGCCCGAGCCAGGGGCCGGCTCGGTGGGAGCGGGCTTCTCCGGGGGGGACTCGGGGGGCTCGGGTTCCCGGTGGCCGAAGAGCCGTTGCCAGAACGAACCGCCGGATCCGGTCATGGGGTCCGCCGGAGGAGGTCCGGCACCGCCCGAACGTGCAGGGAGTTCATGGCGCACGAAACCCATTCGATTATTTGAATATTGTCACGAAGACTTCCGCCGGGCCTCGCGCAGGATCTGGGCGTGGTCGAAGGCGAGGGGAGGAAGACGGGTGAGCGGCCACCAGCGGGCGTCCCGGGCGTCCGAGCCGCCGCGCAGCTTCCCGCCCCGCCACTCGAGCCGGTACGCGGCGCTCACGACGTGCCCCCGCTCATCGCGCGAGGGATCGGAGTAGACCCCCACGAGCCTCACGACCCCGGTAAGGAGCCCCGTCTCCTCCTCCACCTCCCGCACCACGGCGTCCTCCGTGCGCTCGCCGCGCACCACGAAGCCGCCGGGCAGGGCCCAGTCGTTGCGGAAGGGGGGGTTGCGCCGGCGGACCAGCAGCACCTTCCCCCGCTCGATCAGGACGCCGTCCACGGCGATCGCGGGGGTGAGGAGCGGGGTCCGGTGGGGGTCCAGGTCCTTCGTGGCGCGGGGCCGGGGGGCGAGGTAGCCCACCGGAGCCGGGCGCCCGGGGGCCTTCCCGGTGCTCGGGAGGGAGGAACGCGACCGTGCGGAAGGGGACATGCGCTACCGAGCTCCGAACCTGCGAGGGCGGTCAGTACATCGACCGCTCGCGGTAGTCTCCGAAGACCTCGCCCATGGCGTCGACGATCTCCCCGAGCGTGGCCCCGGCCCGGAGCGCGTCGAGGATGGGGGGCATCGTGTTCCCGCTCTCGGTGGCGGCCACCCGCTTGAGCTCCGCCAGGGCGGAGCTCCAACGGGCCGGGTCCCTCGCGCGGCGGACCGCGCGGAGCCGGCGGATCTGGTCGTTCCGTGCCTTCTCCGCGATCCGGAGCGGCGGGACCTTCGGGGGCCCGCCGCCCATCGCGTAGTTCACGGCGACGATCTTCCGCTCGCACTTCTCCACCTCGCTCTGGAAGCGGAAGGAGGAGTTCTGGATCTCGCGCTGGAAGAAGCCCTGCTCGATCCCGGCCACGACCCCGCCGAGCTCCTCGATGCGGTCGAAGTAGGCGTTGGCCTCCTCCTCCATGCGGTCGGTGAGCCACTCGACGTAGTAGGAGCCGCCCAGGGGGTCGATCGTCTCCGGCACCCCGGTCTCCTCGGCGATGATCTGCTGGGTCCGGAGCGCGATGCGCACCGCGCTCTCGCTCGGGAGCTGAAGCGCCTCGTCGTAGGAGTTGGTGTGGAGGGACTGGGTCCCCCCGAGGACCGCGGAGAGGGCCTCGAGCGTGGTCCGCACGATGTTGGTCTCGGGCTGCTGGGCGGTGCACGAGCACCCTGCCGTCTGGGTGTGGAACCGCATCCACCAGGAGCGCTCCTTCCGTGCCCCGTAGACCTCGCGCATGCGCCGCGCCCAGATCCGACGGGCCGCCCGGAACTTCGCGATCTCCTCGAAGAAGTCGGTGTGGGCATTGAAGAAGAACGAGATCCGGGGGGCGAAGTCGTCGACCGGGATGCCGCGCTTCTGCGCCTCCTCCACGTAGGTGAAGCCGTCGGCGAGGGTGAACGCGAGCTCCTGCACCGCCGTGGACCCGGCCTCGCGGATGTGATACCCGGAGACGGAGACCGGGTTCCAGAGGGGCATCGCGCGCGTCGCGTGCTCGATCGTGTCCGTCACGAGCCGGAGCGCGGCCCGGGGAGGATAGACGAACTCCTTCTGGGCGATGTATTCCTTCAGGATGTCGTTCTGGGTCGTTCCCCCGAGCGCGGCCGCGGGGATCCCCTGGCGCTCGGCCGTGAGGATGTACATCCCCCAGATGATCGACGCGGGGGCGTTGATCGTCATCGAGCTGGTGATCTGGTCGAGCGGGATCCCGTGGAGGAGGCGCTCCATGTCCGGGAGCGACGAGACGTTCACGCCGCACTTCCCCACCTCCCCCCGGGTCTGGGGGTGGTCGACGTCGAGCCCGTAGAGCGTCGGGTCGTCGAACGCGATGGAGAGGCCGGTCTCCCCGTGCTTCAGGAGGTAGTGGAACCGCTTGTTCGTGTCCTCCGGGGTCCCGAACCCGGAGAACATGCGCATGGACCACCGGCGCTTGTGGTACATCGTGGGGTGGATCCCGCGCGTGAAGGGGTACTGCCCCGGGTAACCCACGGTGTCGAACTCCCGGCGGGAGTTGTGCGGGGTGTACAGGCGGTCCGTGGGAAGCCAGGAGAGGGTGGTGAACTGCGGCGACCGCTCGGGCCACTTGGCGAGGGCGGGCCGGAGCGTGCGTTCCTCCCAGCGCTCCTGGGCGGTCTCCAGGGAAGCCTCCTTCCCCCGAGTTCCCGCCGAGCGCCGCGAGGCCGCCATGGGCTCAGAAGACGAGTTCCATCAGCGTGATGTCTTCCTTCCAGAGGTGCTTGTGCATGATGCCGATCTCCTTGAATCCGGCCTTGCGGAACAGCGCGATCGCCGAGTGGAACTGCGCCATCGCCTCGACCCACGTCGAGGTGGCGCCCGATCGGCGGGCCCATTCGAAGCTCGACGTCAGGAGCGCGGTCGCGATCCCCTGGTGACGGATCTCGGGGTCGACGGCCAGGTGGACGAGGCGGACGGCGCCCTCCTCCTCCGAGCATCCCAGGACGCCGACGAGCTTCTTGTCCCGGCGGGCCGTGAAGAAGGTGACTCCTTCCATCAGGCTGGTGAACTCGAGCGGCGAGGGTTGCCAGGTGCGTTCCAGCTGCATCGGCAGTTTGCCCTTGTACTCGTCCCAGATCTTCTTGTAGAGGGCACAGATGTCCGGGATGTCGTTGTGGGTCGCCTGCACCACGGTCAGGGTAGGAGGAGGCGCGACGGCCGGGGCCGCTACATTGCTCTTCTCATTCACGGGGGACTCCTTCTTCTGTTGAGAAGCCGGGGCCGGCCCCACAGGTTTGTCGGTGGCGCTCATCTTGGTATCCGTATTCTCCGATAGCCCGTTACGACTTAAAATGTCGCACTCTCAAGGCAGCACGCGCGAGGGAGTTCGGGGGAAGGGAGTAGTGTCCCGGATGTGCTCCCGGCGGGTGATCCACCGCACGACCCGTTCGATCCCGACCCCGAACCCGGCGTGGGGAACGCTCCCGTAACGGCGGAGGTCGAGGTACCACTCGTAGTTCTCCAGCGCGGCCCCGGTCTTCTCGAGGCGCTCGCGGAGCCGCACGACGTCCGTCTCGCGGCAGGATCCGCCGATGATCTCGCCGTACCCCTGCGGTCCCAGGAGGTCGTCGCACTCCACCGTCCGCGGGTCGTCCGCCGACCGGAGCATGTAGAACGCCTTGATCGCCTCGGGATAGTTCGTCACGAAGAGCGGCGAGGTGCGCTCGAGGGTCAGGGCGCGCTCCTCGGCGGTCCCGAGGTCGCTGCCGAACTCCACGGCGAATCCCTTCGCCTGCAGCTGCTGGATCGCCTCCTCGTAGCGGATCCGGTCGAAGGGGGCCTTCACGGACCGGAGCTCGGCGGGATCCACGTTCAGCAACGAGAGCTCGGCCGGGCAGTGGTCGGCCACGTCCCGGCAGATGGCCTCGATCAAGCGTTCCTGCAGGTCGAGGTTCTCCTTCATCCCCGCCCAGGCCAGCTCCGCTTCGAGGTGCGTGAACTCCGTGACGTGGCGGGGGGTCCGGGACTTCTCCGCCCGGAAGGAGGTGGTGATCGAGTAGACCCGCTCGAGCGGGTAGATGAGCGCCTCGAGGTAGAGCTGGGCCGTCTGCGAGAGGAAGGCGGGCCGCCCGAAGTAGTCGAGCGTGAACGCCTCCGACCCGCCCTCGGCGGCATTCCCGGTGAGGAGCGGCGGGGTCATCTCGATCACGCGCTCCGAGGCGAGGAAGGCCCGGGCCGAGCGCAGCACCTCCGCCTTCACGCGGAGGACGGCCACGATGTCGCGGGAGCGGATGGAGAGGTGACGCTTGTCGAGCAGGAACTCCTCGGTCTGCCCGCTGAAGATGGGGAAGACCTCGGCCGGGCTGATGATCCGTACGGCCTGCGCTCGGACCTCGTGCCCCCCCGGGGCCCGGGCATCGGAGGCGACCTCGCCCTCGACCTCGATCGCGCTCTCGATGAGCGCGGCCGAGGCACGGCCGAAGGCCTCCTCGCCCACCGACTGCTTGCGCACGGTCACCTGCATGATCCCGGTGGAGTCCCGGAGGACGAGGAAGGCGAGCCCTCCTTGGGTCCGGGTCCGGTAGATCCAGCCTCGGAGGGTGACGTGCTTGCCGACCGACTCCGGGGAGTTCGCCCGGTCGACGGGGATGGGCGGCTCGCTCACTGGTACTCCCGCCACTTGTTCCCGCACTTCGTGCACTCGAAGATGCGGGTCTCGGGCTCGTCCGCACCCCGGGTCTGGCGCAGGACCCAGTAGGCCTCGTGGTTGCCGCACTTCGGGCACTCCTCACGGGTCTTGGGGAGGGTCGCCACCTTCTCTTCGATGACGGCGACCTCGCGGGACTTGGCGCTGGAGTGCACCACTTCCTTGGCGGCCGCCATCTTCACGGTGTTGCCACACGCCTTGCAGACCCAGAGTCCCTGGGCGCTGTCCGGGCGCATGAGCCGCTTGCACGAGGGGCAGAACATCCGTTCTCCCTTCAACGACGGAAGTAAATAACGTGATTCGACGAGGGGCGGGACCCCCGTGGGAAGCGTCGAGGGGGATGCAGGCGCCGGGAGTTCCGCTCCCCGAGACCGAGGCTCGGGAGGTTTCGAACCCGGGTGGTCAGCTTGGAAGGCTGAAATCCTACCACTAGATTACGCCTGCATCCGGGCC
Source organism: Thermoplasmata archaeon (assembly GCA_021790425.1). GTDB lineage: Archaea > Thermoplasmatota > Thermoplasmata > Lutacidiplasmatales > UBA184 > JAJYEA01. The sequence goes on from JAJYEA010000037.1 coordinate 14,489, forward strand.
AGCACTCATCGTCCCACGTAGTAAAGCGTTGTGGTGGAATGCACGGAGGGGACCCTCCCCGGGCCGAGGGCGCCGGGGGGACCTACCGGGGCAGCGGAGCGGGACCTGCCGGCGCCGGGAAGGAGTCGGCAGGACGGAGGGCGGACTGGGCCGCGGCCGGAGCGGCGTGCTCGTGCAGCCCGCACTCCTTCGTCCCCTGCTCCCACCACCAGCGGCCCGAGCGCATGTCCTCGCCCGGCGCCACGGCGCGGGTGCAGGGAGCGCAGCCGATGCTGGGGAAACCCCGGTCGTGGAGCTCGCTGTAGGGGACCTCGTGCGCCCGCACGTACTCCCAGACCATCGCCTCGGTCCAGTCCGCGAGCGGCGAGAACTTGAGCATCCCGCCGTGGTCCGCGTCGACGTCCCCCTTGGCCACGGTGCCCCGGGCCTGGGACTGTTCCCGGCGGAGCCCGGTGATCCAGGCCTTCTTCCCGTGAAGGGCGCGGCCGAGCGGCTCCACCTTCCGGACGCGGCAGCACTCCTTCCGCGCCTCGACGGAACCGTAGAAAAGGTTGAGCCCCTTCTCCGTCGTCATCCGCTCTACCGCCGCGGTGTTCGGGTAGTAGACCTGAATCGGGAGGTGGTAGCGCTCGCGAGCGGCATCCATCAGGCGGTAGGTCTCCTCGGGGAGGCGGCCGGTGTCGAGCGAGAAGATCGTGATGGAAGGGGCCACTCGGGCGATCATGTCGATGAGGACCATGTCCTCGACGCCGAAGCTGGACGCGAGCGCCGCTCCTCCGGCGTAGTTCTGCCCGATCCACGCGATGATTTGCTCGGCGGTCTTTCCCTCGAGTGCGGCCAGGTCTTCGGTCGGCATAATCGACTCCCGGGAGGTCCCCCCCTTTCAAGGGGGTTTCCGTTTGCGCATCACCGGAGCTATTGGGCGCATTTCCTGCGCATAAATCGACCATCTCCGCCGCTCCGCGGGGGGGGTCTGGCCCGGGAGGGGGCCGCCGGTCGGCAACCTATTATCCCGCCGAGGTTCCGGCACTTCGACCCACCGTCTACGATGCGGATTCTTCGAATCAACGACTATATGGGCGAGCCCGGAGGGGCGGAGGCCTACATCGCCCAGATCTCCCGGCTGCTCGAGGCGCGCGGGCATCCCCAGCGCATCTTCACGATCAGCAACGTGACGAGCCTGATGCGCTACGCCCCGCTCCCCCAGGAGGAGGTGTTCCCCCTCCGCCCGCTCGGCGTGGGCCGGGTCTTCGAGGATCTCGTGGACGACCCGGCCCTCACGCAGCGGCTCCACGAGGTGGTCGACGAGTTCCGGCCCGACCTCATCCACCTGCACCACTTCGACAACCTCTTCTCGCCGGTCGGCCGGTTCCTCGCGGGCACGCGGCTACCCCTCGTCATGACCGCCCACGACGCGAAGCTCTTCTGCCCCCTCTCCACGCTCACCCTGCCGGACGGGGCCAGCTGCGAGGGAGGGATCCTGCCCCGGTGCCAGTTCACCGGGTGCGACGTCGGCCGGAGCCTCCCGTACAAGATCTACCAGGCGCGCTTCTTCCGCGAGCAGGTCCATCCGAAGATCCGGTACTTCCTGGCCCCGAGCCGTTCTACCATCGCCCTGCTCGAACGGCACGGGTTCCAGCCGGCCCGTCGTCTCCCCTCCTTCATCCGCGAGCCGGAGACCCTCCCGCCGCTCTCCCAGGCCGCCCCGGTCGGGCCCCCCACGGTGGGCATCCTGACCCGGCTCCACCTCTCCAAGGGGGCCGAGACGGTCCTCGAGGCCTTCGCCCTGGTCCAGAAGGCGGTCCCCTCCGCCCGGCTCGTCATCGCCGGAAGGGGTCCGGCGGAGAACGCCCTGAAGCGTCGCGCCGAGGAGATGCACCTCGAGGGCGCGGTGGACTTCCCGGGATGGATCGAGGGGAAGGAGAAGGAGGAGTTCTTCCGCCGCATCCACATCCTGGCGGTCCCCTCCATCGCCTACGAGAACTTCCCCCTGGTCAGCCTGGAGGCGATGGCCCGGTGCAAGCCCGTGCTCGGGAGCCTGAACGGAGGCATCCCGGACCTCGTGGTGGACCAGGAGACCGGGCGGCTTTTGCCCCCCGCGAACGTGGATGCGTGGGCGAAAGCGATGCGCGAGGTGCTGGCGCAGCCCGAGCTGCTCCGTAAGTGGGGCCTGGCGGGGCGGGCCCGGTACGAGGCCAACTTCCGGCCCGAGAACCACGTGAAGGGTCTTCTTGATGTATACGCCTCCATACTCTCCGGCCAGGGAGCATCCTGACTATGGACCGATCAGTGTGGTTGGCATCGTACCCAGCGGGCATACCGAGCGAGATCACGATCCCGGACGAGTCCGTGCCCTCCATGCTCGAGAAGGCCGTGCGGAAGTTCCCGGACCGGCCCGCGATCGTCTTCGCGCTGCGCCCCGGGGTTCACAAGACCCGGACCTTCGCGCAGCTCTGGGCCGACATCGAGAGCTTTGCGGGGGGACTCTCCGAGCGGGGATTTGTCCGGGGGGACCGGCTCGCCCTCTTCCTCCCCAACTGCCCCCAGTACGTCATCGCCTACTTCGCCGCGCTCCGGCTCGGCCTCACCGTGGTCCAGGTGAGCCCCCTCTACATCGGGGACGACCTGGTGAAGCCCCTGCTCGATTCCCGGGCGAAGGGCATCGTCACCCTCGACATTTTTTCGCACAACCTGGAGGCGGTCTGGGGGCGCCTCCCCGACCCCAAGCCCAAGGTCTTCCTGGGCCGTCTGAAGGAGGAAGCACCTTTCCTCGTGGGGCTGCTGTTCCTGAACGGGATTCTCAGGAAGAAGGGCCTCGACCCCTCCCTTCCCCGGAAGATACCGTTCGAACCTTTCCCCAAGGTGCTCAAATCCCGCACCCAGGCCCCCTCCGCGACCATCGATCCCGCGAAGGACGTCGCCGCGTTCCAGTACACGGGCGGAACCACCGGGAAGCCGAAGGCGGCGATGCTGACCCACCGCAACCTGGTCGCTAACGTGCTCCAGCTGCGCGAGTGGGACCGGAAGGCCCAGGAGGGCAAGGAGGTCGTGCTCTCCGTGATCCCCCTCTTCCACGTCTACGGGATGACGGTGGCCATGAACTACCCGCTCTTCTACGGGGCGACGATGATCGTGAACCCCGACAAGCCCGAGCCGAAGATGGCCCTCGAGCTCATCAGCCGCTACCACGTCACCGAGTTCCCCGGGGTCCCGGCCCTCTACAACGCGGTGAACAACCACCCGATCGCCACCCAGGTGGACCTGAAGAGCGTCCGGATGTGCCTGAGCGGCTCCGCCCCGCTCACGGTGGAGATCACGAAGAAGTTCGAGGCGCTCACGGGGGGTCGCCTGATCGAGGGGTACGGGCTCTCGGAGACCTCCCCGGTCACGCACGCGAACCCGCTCGAGGGGAACCGGAAGGTCGGATCGATCGGTGTCCCGGTCCCGAGCACCGAGATGAAGATCGTGGGCTCCGACGACCCCTCGAAGGAGCTCGGCGTGGACGAGGTGGGCGAGCTGGCGGTCCGCGGTCCCCAGGTGATGCTGGGGTACTGGAACCAGCCGGAGGAGACCGCCATGGTCCTGAAGGACGGCTGGTTCCTCACGGGCGACCTCGCCCGGGTCGACGCGGAGGGCTTCACCTACATCGTGGACCGGAAGAAGGACATGATCCTGGTCGGCGGCTTCAACGTCTATCCCCGGGAGGTGGAGGAGGTCCTCTACCAGCACCCGGACGTGCTCGAGGCGGCCGTGGTGGGCGTCGCGGATGACCGGTCCGGAGAGTCCGTCAAGGCGTTCGTCGTGCGGAAGCCGGGGACGAACCCCCAGGCGCCGGACATCATCGAGTTCGTACGGTCCCGGATCGCCCACTTCAAGGCGCCCCGCTCGGTCGAGTTCGTGGAGAGCCTTCCCAAGACGATGGTCGGGAAGGTGCTCCGTCGGGAACTCAAGAAGCAGCCGAGCTTATCTCCTCCGACGAAATAGAATCGCGGCGCATGGCGAAGCGCGATTACTACGAGGTCCTCGGGGTCCCCCGCACGGCGAGCGTGGAGGAGATCAAGAGCGCCTACCGCAAGCTCGCCCGGCAGTACCATCCCGACCTCAACAAGGACAACCCGAAGGTGGCCGAGGAGAAGTTCAAGGAGCTCTCGGAGGCCTACGAGGTGCTCGCGGACGCGGACAAGCGCCGGCATTACGACGCCGGAGGGTTCGAAGGGGTCCAGAGCGACTTCGGGCCGGGAGGCTTCACCTGGCAGAACTTCCACCACACCTCGGATCTCGAGGATGTCATCGGACCGGACTTCTTCGCCCAGTTCTTCAGCGGAGGGCGCGGGGGCCTCTTCGACTTCTTCCAGACGGGGGGAGGAGAGGCGGGCGCCATGCTCCGGGGCCGGAACCTCGAGGCGACCATCACCATCGCCCTGGGCGACCTGGTGGAGGGCGTCACGAAGACCGTGGAGCTGGTGCGCCGCGACGTCTGCGAGGAATGCTACGGGACCGGCGCCGAGAAGGGCTCCGCCCTGGAGCGGTGCAAGGAGTGCAACGGTACCGGGCAGGTGCGCAAGGCGGTCCAGCGCGGCTATGCCCGCATGATCACGATCTCGGAGTGCCCCACCTGCCACGGCATGGGCAAGCGGATCCTCCGCACGTGCGCCGCCTGCGACGGCCACGGCGTGGTGCGGCGCACCCGTCGCATCTCCCTCCGGATCCCCCCGGGGGTGGAGGAGGGGACCATCATGCGGCTCGGCGGCGAGGGAGAGGGAGGGGCCGACGGGCGGCACGGGGACCTCTTCGTCCGGGTGTTGATCGAGCCGGGCGGACCCTTCCGACGGGAGGGGCGGACGCTCCACAGCGAGGTGACCATCGAGCTCGCCCAGGCGATGCTGGGGGACCGCGTGCGGATCCCCACCCTCGGGGGGCATGCCCTCCTCACGATCCCGCCCGGCACCCAGCCGGAGGCCACCCTCCGCCTGCGGGGGGAGGGGCTGCCTCCCGAAGGGGGAGGCGCCCGCGGCGACTACCTCGTCACGGTCCACGTCCACCTCCCGGAATCCCTGAACGCCGCGCAGCGGACGGCGCTCAAGACCCTCCTCGATGAGGTGGCCCCCTCCTCCGGCGACTCCGGCTCCTGGAAGGGCGGGTTCTTCAACCGAAGGCGTCCGTGAAGAACGATCACTACTTCACGGAGAACCCGCGGAGCCCCCGGAACGAGAGGACGATCCGGCTCCTCTACCGCGGGCGCATCCTCAAGCTCACCACCTCGGGAGGGGTCTTCGCCTCCGAGGGGTTGGACCCCGGCACCGGGCTCCTCGTGGCGAACCTGGTCCTCCGCGGCGACGAGCGTGTCCTCGACCTCGGATGCGGGTGGGGACCGATCGGTATCGCGGCCGCCCTCTCGCTGCCCACGGGCTCCGTGCTCATGACCGACGTGAACAAGCGCGCCGTCGACCTCGCGCGGAGGAACGCGCGGGACGCGGGGGCCACCAACGTAGAAGTGCGCACGGGGACGCTCTACCTACCGGCCGGGGAGGAGCGCTTCGACGTCATCCTCTCGAACCCGCCCTACAAGGCGGGCCGGGAGACCGTCCTCAATATCCTGACGGAGGCCCCGCGGCATCTCCGGGAGGGGGGGAAGCTGCTCCTGGTGGGAAAGGGGGGCCAAGGCATCCTCTACTACCAGCATTTCCTGGAGGAGCACTGGTCCCACGTCGAGGTGCTGGCGCGGGGCGGCGGATACCGCGTGCTCGAGGCCCGGGGGCCGCCTCAGAACGTGGAGGCGGTGGCCAGTATCTTGGGGACCCAGTCCTTGAGCCGGCCGTAGCACTGGAGCCCCAGCGTCTGCCGGGTCACGGTCGTGTCGACCGCGAACTCCGGCTGGAGTATCTCGACGTTCGCCCGCGGGTTGTCGACCACCTCGACCCCCATGGAGGGGCTGCCGGGGTGTGTCCGGTCCCAGGTGGACGCGACGAGCTTCGCCACGTCGATCACCGTGGAGGTCTCCCCGCTCGCGACGTTGAAGATCGGCACCGCGGTCTGACGCTCCAGATGGAGGAGGTAGCGCGCGGCCGCCTCCCAATGGGCCACCACGTCGCCGATGAACACGTAGTCGCGCATCTGGGTCCCGGGCTTGAAGACCTTCAGCGGGCCGCCGGCGGCGGCCTGCTGGGCGTAGAGATTGAGCACGTTCCCCTTCGCGATCCGTCGCCCGTTCAGGTCGTAGCTCCCGTAGAGGTTGCTCATCCGGAGCACCGCGGCGCGCGCGCCGCTGCCGCCCAGGGACCGGACGAGGCCCTCTCCCTCGGCCTTCTGCATGGCGTACGCGTGGGGAGGATTGGCCGGGGTGGTCTCACGGACGGGGAGCTCGAGCGGGATCCCCACCACGGAGAAGCTCGAGGCGAAGAGGAGCGGGGTCTGCGTCTGCCGGCACCACTCGACGAGCGTCCGGGTTTCCTCGACGTTGATCTTCCGCGTGCCTGCGGGGTCCTGCTGGCACGCCACGACCCCCGATCGCGCGGCGAGGTGCATCACCAGGTCGCACCCGGCGAGGTACTCGAGAGCCTCGGTGCTCGCGAAGTCCTTGCGAAAGGCGGGAAGCGCGGGGTCCTCGGAATTCACCGGGCCGCTGCCGTCGTCCACTATCTTGACGTCGTAGCCCCGGGCGGCGAGATACTTGACCAGCAGGCCGCCGATGTAGCCGGCCCCTCCAGTAACTCCGATGACGGCCACGACGTTTCCCCACGCAGCCATTTCTATAAAGCATTCGATGCGGGAGCGGCCGGGAACCGGTTCCCGGGCCTTTCCGGAGGGGCGGTGGCCCAAAAGGGGAGGGGACGGACGGTGCCGCTGTAGGCCTTGGGACAATAATCAAGACGAAGTAGGGGTGAGCGAGGAGACGTCCTCCGGAGTGGGCCTGATCACTCTCACCTCCCGGTGAACCTTCCAGAGGT
>JAJYEA010000006.1 GCA_021790425.1 Thermoplasmata archaeon
ATGGAGGCCCTAACCTCGAGGGCAAGGTAAAGGGAACCACCGGAAAACGGGTTTAGAGAGGGCGATTGACGGACCCAGCGCTCCAAGTCGCTGCGACATCATTTTTCACACGGTCTCCACCCTTTTGCGACGCCTCCCCTAGGAGATTCCGACTGTCTGACTGGATCTTGTCGAGACTTGGGAAGACTTGAAATACATCGCTATATTGCATTAATACACTGACCATGAACACGAAAACCGTCGCCCTCGACGCGGAAGCCTACTTGAGCCTACGCCAGCACCGCCGACCGGGTGAGACTTTCAGTGAGACGATCAAGCGACTGACTGGCCGAAAGAAGTCTCTCTTGGATTTTGCGGGGATCTGGAAGGACATGCCGAAGGAGGACCTCGCTAAGGTCCAGTCCTTCCTTGCTGAGGGACGTCGGCGGGACAAGGTGCGCATGACCCGAATCCTCGGAGAGGCCTGACCGCCTTGCGTTGCTTCGACACCTCCTTCCTCATCGACTATGTCAGGGGTGAAGGGACCGCCGTACGGAAGGTGAGGGAATTCACCGAGGAGGGGGAAAGAATGGTGGCTCCCTCTGTTGCTGTCGCCGAACTGCTGGTGGGAGCTCACTACCGGGGTGGGCGGGAGCTTTCGAAAACCTTGGAACTCTTGGAGGTCCTCGAGGTTCTTCCGTTCGACTCTTCTGTGGCGGAGGAGGCTGGTCGGATGGGGGCAGAATCTTTGCGGCGTGGGTCACCCCTCTTGGGGGTTGACCTACTGATCGCTGCCACCGCCCGTTTCCACCGCGGAATCTTGGTCAGCCGCGACAACATCTTCTCCGGTGTTCCAGGCTTGGCTCTTGAGAACTATTGATACCCACCCCTCAGTTCTCCTGTGGTCGATGCGAACTCTATCATGAAGACGGTTATCGCCATGAGCCCGAGCAGACACAGGGCCCCTCGAGGGGTGACCCCGCTCGGGGGGATCTCCTCGGGACATCCCCAGTGGGCATAATTCGAGGGGGGTGACCTTTGTGATCGGCCCCCGGGGGATATCGCGGGCAGTCCATGGGTTCTGATTGCCCGAAGAACCAGGGTCTTATCTCAGGCGCATTCCAAGTCAATCCTGTGAATCAGGATTGGGCCGTAGGGGGGTGATTGCCTCATGCAATCCACCACATTCCTTTCCGCGCTTCCTCGGCCATTCGTTCCGTCCTGGACTCTGGCAGACCAGTCCAAGCAATGACCATTGTCGACACGAACCCCCAGAAGCTGACGATTCCAACCGTCAATGACAGTATCGCCGCAGGACCCGCGACTGACCAACACGCATCGCGAAAGTCGGTTAGGCTGAATGTGCTCCACCCAAGAAAAGCAGGGAAGAACGCTAGGTAGTTCAATGCATATGCTGTCCCTGCGGAGCGACGCTCTGCGAGAAGGGCCAGAAGTGCGAGGAGCAAAGCCACTGACCACCATCCAAGGGCCCAGTCCATTCCAACCTGAATGGCACTCAGGAATGTGGCTTCGGTGTAGTACGCGCATCCTCTCCAAATGGGAAGGTAGCTCGAAACAAGCACGTCAGAGAAAATCCAGATGACTACTGCGAGGATCTGGATTAGCGAGAGGATGAATCTAAATCCCGGCCTGGGAACTCTTGGTCGACTCCAGTATCTCCGTTCAACGGTCTTGACGGGGCTCAAACCACAGTTCGTCAAGCGGTACTCGCCGAAGCCATCACGCCATCATCTCCTCGGCCTTCGACAGAGGTCGTCGTTGTGGATAGGGTTATCGCTCGATAAGCACCCCTTCTCGTAGAACGCACCGGTGCCCTGCGACACTCGCGGTACGACTACGGATTCCGACGACCAGTTTCCGCGTTCTCGTGTTCCTGGCGGACCCGGGGAGAAACCCATATCTGGTACTCTTCTACCGCACGATATCCCAGTTTCTCGTAGAGGGGACGGCCCATCTCGCTCGCCTGAAGGTAGCTGATCGACCCCCCCTCCTCGATCCCGTCCTGGGCTGCCCTCCAAGTCATGGCAGTGCCAACTCCACGGTGGCGGAATGCTTCCAACGTCATGACCATGTATACTCCAACTACTGCACCGGTCGTGACGCGGAGAGAGGTCGAAGCGGGCGAGCCCGCTACCTCGCCCAGGTAAATACCTACACCTTGCAACGAGCTGGAGTAGTTCCGCTTCGTCTCGAGCAATGCCGCAAAGAAACTCCAGATGTTGGGCCAGAACTCTAGGGGCCAGTGCGTCGTGGCTGCACCCAGTTCTTGGGAGCTCGCCATACGTCGTATCTGTAGGTCGTGAGGAAGGGAACCACCGGACTCCATGGGGAGAGGTCGCACCATGCCTGGAAGGGCGAAGACCTGCTGGAGGTGCAATTCCTCGATGACAGGCTCCATTACGGGGACGGTCGCTGAGGTGGTCACCAACATCCAGGGAATGCTGTCGATTTCGAAAGCGCGACGGATAGCGTCTGGGAAACCTTTCACGTCCCCTGGTGATTCGAGAGCGAAAACGGGATTGAAGGATGCCTCCGGGACCCCTGTCCTCACGAGGGTGAGATTTCCGCAACGGTCGACACGACCACCCTGAATCGAACGCGCTACCCCCTGATAAGTCTCGAGGTAGTTGTGATGGAGCTCCCGAAGCAAGTCACCGTTCGCTTCAATGTCCGCAATACGGTATGAGTGAGCACGATCTTCTGGGCCGGAAGCGTTCGGCATGTGCTGGCTAAACTCAGCTCTCGATTAAGCGTTCCCGCACACTCTCTGCCAAGATCGGGCCCCAGCGACTGACCCCCCCCAACGGACGATAACCACCCAAATTGACGGGTTGAAAGGGGACCTTTTCGCCGGTGGGTCCCTTCGTTCAAGGGACCGAAACCTGAGAGAAACAGCCACCTGGGGTGGCTACCTCTTCTGTCCCTGCTTGGCCAGCCATTCATAGACCTCGTGCCCCATATCAAAGCGCTCGAACGTAGGGCGCCCATGAAACAACAGGTAGATCCCTCGATACCCTCGTACGCTCAGACGCCATCGACCGGGGAAGTTACGGACATGGTCCACATCTAAGTCTGGACTCCAGCGAGTGGGGTGCGCAGCGAACGCTGGGAAAACGGCTATGAACGAGTCTCGGACGTCAAGTGGCAGGGCGAGGAACTCCCTCTTTGCGCTCTCGGTGAAGTCAACGAGCTCGGCCCAAGGAGCTTCAGGCTTGGGAGCCACCTCAGCGGCCCCGTGCCTTCTGACGTTCGTGTTCCTTCAACACTTCCGTTCCTGGTACGATCTTCTCGGTGCGAAGTTGACGCTCCAACTGGGCTTGTACGGTGGGGGAAACGTAGTCCTGTGCCATGGCTCGAAGAAGGTCGTCCCACGTCTGGGCGCCTGTTTTCAGATCCTGGAGCAGTCGCACGGTGGACGAGTGCACCGAGATACTCGTGAGGGGGTCTTGGGTCGACATACAATTATAACAATCTCGGTAATTGTATAAATTGTTTGTCCCCTGTCGTCCGGGTGCCGTCTTGCTCTACTCTGTCGAGGTCAACCCCCCCGTTGGGGGGGTCTCCCCGAGAACCCCCCCGCTTGTAACTCCACGGGGGTGACCCTTTTTCCCGGTCACTGGCCGTTCAAATACCCCGTGATCAGGGTAGGGACCCGATTTTGCCGTCAGATTTCGGCATAGGCTCATGGCGGCAGCTCGCCGAGGGAGAACTCCCTGACCACGCCATCGGTCAATGCGCGACACTGAGGGAAGGCTCAAATAGACGTAATACATTTGTGTACAACGTGACCGAAGTCGAGGTGGCCGGGCAGGTTCATCGCGTGGGAAACAGCCTTGCGATCGTGATCCCTGCGAAGGATGCACGGCGAGCTCACCTCAAGGAAGGCGATCCTGTCCATGCAGTGCTCAGGGTGGATGTTCCTCCACCTCTTGGCTTGTTGAAGGGGAAGGTGAAGACGGACTTCAACAGGAGGAGGGAGGGCCTCTGGCGTGACCGGGTCTAGGGTCCTCCTGGATACGTGGGCCTGGTGGGAGATCCTTCGTGGGTCTCCCAAGGGGGTTGACCTGCAGAGGAGCTACCTTGAGCCTCAGGGGACTCGCGTCTTCACGTCGTCCATCACCTTGGGAGAGATATCTGCCAAGATGACGTCGGAGGGTCAAAAGAGAGACATCCCCCTCGTGGTTGCGAGTATCCGGAGGGAAAGCGAGGTGGTTGACGTGACTCCTGAGATTGCCGTTTCGGCCGGCGTCTTGCGCCAAGACTTGAGGAAGGCTGATTCCCAAGCTAGTCTTGCCGATGCCATCGTTCTGAGCACAGCTCGCGACCTCGATGCAATCCTGGTAAGCGCAGACCCGGCCTTTGTCGGTCAACCGGATGCGACAGACCATTAGCGCTCCTCTCCGCCCTTACCGATTTCAAAGCACCCCTTTCCGAGCCTTCTCTCGGTGTCAATCAGCAAGCAGACGAGGCAGGGCAAATGATAAATGCCATTGTTGCCATTACCAAGCCAATGAGCGCTGGACGCATGACCAGCATCCCGGTCCATTCCGAGGTGCTGCAGGAGTTGCAGGCCAAGAAGACCGGAGCCAAGACCTGGGACCAGTTCCTCCTAGAATTGCTTGATGACTATGATCCTCCTGAATGGCTGGCTGAGCTCGAGGAACGCAGGAAGAAGGGTCGCTGGCTTCCTGCCGGCGAACTCGATCACGTCCACGAGGGGCTCCTTCGAAAGGGGAAGTAGCCGGTGCCCCTTCAGTACGTTCCTCACGCGAAGTCAAAGGAGGAGTTCGCGAAACTCCCACCCGACATTCGGGAAGAGTTCCTCTACGCCATCCGGGGTCTCCTATACCAGCCGTTTCGGCCAGGACCGGGTTACTGGGTGAAGGAGCTGTCGGGGCACCCCGGTCTCTGGCGGCTTCGGCTGACGACGTATCGGCGAGTCCGGATGTACTACTCGGTTGCAGGAGAGGAACTCAAGATCTACGGGTTCGGCCCTCGGGAGGGTTTCTCCGCTCGCCTACATCAGACCGATCGGTTGCGCCGGTGAACCCCCTCACGGGCAGCCCTGAACTGGCTACCCCGAGCTCGAAATGGAGAGGGGTGGCCGCTCACTTATGACAGACCCGACGTTCGTCCATCCCGTGGAGATCGTAGAGTGGAGCCGGGCGGTCGCCGAGCATAGGCTCGGTGTAGGGGCGCTCTTCTGGTCCGATCGCCACACGGTGGTTGATCCCACGGAGATTCGAAGGGCCCAGCGATTGGGCCAGCCTCTTGCCCCCTATGTCGCGCTCTTCGCGATCGAGGATGGCCAACCCCTTGCCCATGTTTGGGTGGAACGGAGAGAGTGGAGGGGCTCTAGCAGGAGAGAGACCGTGTGCGTGATCACAGACGTCGCGACCCGTTCGGATAGGCTTCGGAATGGGTATGCTAGTGCCCTCATCCGAGAGGTGCATCGACGGGAGAGGGAGAACGGTCGTCGTCTCTCTTTCCTATGGACGCACAAGACCTGGGGGGCCCATGTTGCGTACGAGGCATTGGGCTACCGCGACGTGTTCTCAGATCCTTCGGCTATCCGAGAGCCAAGGGTAAGGAAGTCCACGTCAAGGGAAGGATACGCTGACAGGCCGGGAAGGAAGTCCGACGCGGGCCTCCTCGAAACCCTCTTCGATGCGAGCACCGGGGGCAGGTGGGGCTTCTTGCCCCGCTCCCGAGGGATCCTCCGACTTCGATTCGAGATGGGATGGCACAAGCCCAGGGACTACCATATTCTCCTCTTCCGGGGGACTCCCGTGGGGTACTTCCGAGCGCATGTGGAGGGGTGGCATCTCTTCGTCAACGAGGCCTTGGTGTCCGGCAAGGTGCATTTGCCGGCACTGCTCGATGCGATCGAGAGTCTGGGAGGTGGGAAGTGGATCTGCCTCGATTCGACCACCTTTACCCACGAGGCAAAGGATCTCCTGCGGGAAAGGGGGTTCGACGTGATTCCCAACTCCCACAGGGTCCTAATGGCAGCCTCGCTTGCTGGAGAGGCCAGACTCGATGCGGTAGTTCGGACTTGCGAGAGCGGGAGGTACTCCTCCCACAATGGTGACATGTTCTGAGGGCACCGCAACCCCAGACGAGCGGAACCCACCCATGTCGGTGGCCGCTCAAGCGGGTTGGGTCAGGTTCTCGTTGGCTCACTAGGGGTACGAAAGGCTCACCTGTAGCGACACGAGGCTTCCTCCGACATTATTCTGGCATGCAAAGCCATAGGTCCCACCATAGGTCGTGGTGACGGAGCCGTAACCCGGGGTTCGCGCATACCCTGACCAGTAGATCACACTGGACTGCGACCCAGTGTATCCCAGGACGAGCAGCTGGATAGGAGCACCGCTCTCGCCCGCAGGAGTGGTCCATTCAAGGTTGATGCGAGTGTTGCCGCTCAGGGTGACCTTGACGATGTACGGCGTGTAGCTGTCTGCCGACCCCGGACAACTGAGGCTGACCGAGGAGGGGTTGCTGGGCATCGACGTTGAGATCGAGGGAAGGAAGACCAGCAAGAGAACGAGGAGGAGCACGATCCCTATGGCGGCGGCTGCCGCGAGGATGAGAAGAAGCCTGCCCTTGCTCCGTTTCGGTGGTGGTGCGGGATAGGGGTACGCGGGAGGAGCCCCACCGAACTGGGACGGTCCAGCCGGGTAACCCTGCCCGTTGGGGGAGTAGGGCGGCGCGGATGTTGCCATGCTGGAGGCAGGAAGAGCGTTCGGCTAAGGAGAGTTGGGATAGGCAAGGTGAGCCCGGATGCTTCAGACCTCCGGGAAGCATCCCGCTTTCCTAGCGGCCGTTGGTCGTCATGCCCGCGAGAGGAAGTGCTATCCGGGGGGACGGGGTGGGGCTGATGATGGAGCGGTCCCGACCCCCTGCGGAACTCCTCCTGCGTCCTCCGGTACGGCTCCAGGGGACGACGGTGGAGCTCCTGCCGCTCGAGCGGGCCCACTGGGCCGGGCTTCTGGAGGCGGCCGCGGATCCACGCATCTGGACGTACGTCCTGGGGGGACCCCGCAACACCCCGGAGAGCCTGGAGGCGGCCCTCCGCCGGCTGGAGGAGGAGCAGGAACGGGGGGTGACCCTCCCCTTCACCGTCGTTTCTCCCGTGGGCTCCGGCCGCCCGGTGGGGCAAACGCAGTACATGGAGATCCGTCGGGAGCACCGCCGGGCCGAGATCGGTGGGACCTGGTACGCCCCCTCGCTGTGGGGGACCGGCGTGAACGTGGAAGCGAAGTACCTGCTCCTCCGGCACGCCTTCGATCACGAGGGGTTGGAGCGCGTGGAGTTCAAGACCGACGAGCGCAACGTACGCTCGCAGCGGGCGCTCGAGAAGATCGGTGCGACGCGGGAGGGCGTGTTCCGGCGGCACTCCATCACGTGGGACGGGTTCGTGCGCAACTCGGTGTACTACTCGGTGATCGCATCCGAGTGGCCCTCGGTCCGCGCGCGGCTCGAGACGATGCTCGACGCCCTTGGTCGGGGCCCCTCTCCTCCGGGCCCGGCTCCGCGGGACGCCTCCCGCGACCCTCCGTGACGTCCGGCCGGGTCCGATCTCCCTCCCGGTACCGGCGTACCAGGTCCCCGCCGCGCGCAGCACGAACGGTCCCCCACGGCTTATATGGGCCCGCAGGTTCGAAGGGCCGGGTGACTGCCGTGGTGCAGAAGGTGACGGAAGTGGTCGGATTTTCGCCGAAGAGCTTTGCCGAAGCAACGAAGAACGCGGTGGAGACCGCAGCGAAGACCGTCCGGAACATCAAGTGGTTCCGTGCGACCGAGTTCGAGGGCGACGTGCACGATGGGAAGGTTACGAGCTACCGCACCCTGGTGCGCATCTACTTCGACTACGAAGACTGAATCCCGCGAGGGGTGAAGCGATGCCACCCCGTTTGAGCACGTTCTCCATCGTCGCCGCCGATCTCGGGCGGGCCGAGTGGGGAGTCGTGGTCCAGTCGAAGTTCCTCTCCGTGGGGAGCGTGGTCCCCTGGGCGGAGGCCCCCGCCGGGGCCATCGCCACCCAGGCCCTCGCGAACATGCGCTACGGGCCGGAGGGCCTGGCCCTCCTCCGACGGGGTCTCTCCGCCGAGGAGGTCGTCCACCGGTTGACCGCAGAGGACCCCCAAAAGGAGCATCGGCAGGTAGGGGTTGTCGACGCCCACGGCCATGCCGCCGCCTTCACCGGCGCGGAGTGCATGGAGTGGGCGGGCCACGTGGTCGGCGACGGGTTTGCCTGCCAGGGGAACATCCTCGCAGGCCCGGACGTCGTCGAGGAGATGGCCCGGACCATGGAGGCCACGAAGGGGGACCTGGCGGACCGGCTGCTCGCGGCCCTGGCCGCCGGCCAGTCCCGCGGAGGGGACCGGCGGGGCATGCAATCCGCCGCGCTCTACGTGGCGAAGCCCGAGGGGAGCTACGGCGGCACCACGGACCGATACATCGACGTGCGGGTGGACGACCACCCGAGCCCGATCGAGGAGCTCCGCCGGGTCTTCCACCTGTACGACATGACCCTCCTGAACCGGGAGGACCCCGCGACGCTCGTGGACCTCGCGGGGGAGGTGGTGTGGGGGATCCAGCGGGACCTCCGCGCGCTCCGGTTCTACGCGGGCCCCGCCGACGGGACATGGAATCCGGAGACGGCGAAGGCGTGGGCGACGTTCCTCGGGGTCCACAATTTCGAGAACCGGGAACGGAGCGACGGGAAGGCCTGGCCCTCCGTGCTGGGGTACTTGCACGTTCTCGCCTCCCCGTCGCGACCATCCCGGGGCAAGGCGCGGAAGTCCTCGAAGTCGCGCGCGAGGTCGGGCACGAAGGCCCGCCGGAGATCGTGAGCCCCGTCCGCTCCCCGAAGCCACGGGCGACCGCCCGGTCCCCGCGCCGGCCCCGTCCGTCCGTTCCCGTGACCGCGGTGCTCTTCGACCTGGGGGACACCCTCGTCGACGAGGAGCTGTGGGGGACCGGCGAGGACCCGGTGCTCCCCGGGGTCCGGGAGACCCTTCCCCTCCTCGCGAAGGACCGTCGCCTCGGCATCCTCTCGAATTCCGTGGCCGCCACCCGGATCGACGTGGCGCGCGCGCTCGAGGCGGTCGGGATCGCGGAGCATTTCTCGGCGATCGTCACGTCGGCGGAGATCGGTTGGCGGAAGCCCCATCCGCTGGTCTTCGAGGCCGCGCTCTCCGCGCTGCAGGCCCAGCCCGGGGAGTGCGCGATGGTGGGGAACGACCTCGCGGCCGACATCGCCGGGGCGAAGGGGATGGGGATGCGCACCATCCACTTCCGGTGGGGGACGCGCTACCCGCTCGACCCCCGCGCGGAGGGCAAGGCGGCGACCCTGGTCGTCACCCGGTTCTCCGAGATCCCGGCGGCCTTGCGCCGGGTGGAGGCCCTTCGCCCGCCGCGCCGGACGTCCGTCGTGCAGGAGGAGAACCTCGTCTGGGAGGGCCTCTTCCCCGGGAGCTGAGCCTTCCCCGCGGGATTATATCCGGTCCGGGGGTTCCCGGGACATGGACGATCCGAGCCTCCGCTCCCTGTTGACGGAATCGCGGACGATCGCCGTGGTGGGCCTGAGCGACAAACCCGACCGGGACTCGAACGTGGTCGGGGCTTATCTCCTCGCGAAGGGGTACCGGGTCATCCCCGTGAACCCTGCCGTCCCCGAGGTGCTCGGTCAGCGGTCCTACCCGTCGCTCAAGGACATCCCGGCCTCGGTGCACGTGGACATCGTGGACGTCTTCCGGAAGAGCGAAGCGGTGCCGGAGATCGTGGCCGAGGCGCTCGCGCTGCCCCACCCTCCGAGGGCCGTGTGGCTCCAGCTCACCGTCCGCGACGACGTCTCGGGAGCCAAGGTGCGGGCCCGGGGGATCGCCTTCGTCCAGGACTCCTGCATCAAGGTGCAGCACCAGCGCCTGTTCCCGGGTTGAGATCCCGCGTCGCGAAGCAGCGCTTCGTGAGCCCCCAGCCCTCGAGGCGGAGGAGCCCCGCCTGCTCCAGCCGGCCCACGTTGTAGTGGACGTTCTGGCGGCGCGTGCCGAGCGCGCGCGCGATCTCCGATTGGTAGATTCCCGGGCGCTGGCGCACCAGCGCGAGGATCGCGTCCTGGACCCAGGAGAGGACGTTGCCCTCCTCCGTGGGGACCGCCTTGTGGGCGTAGTAACGGCGGTTCGTGCCCTCCCGGCGGGAGATCACGAACTGCTCGCGCTCGAGCGTGAAGAGGTGGTAGCTCGCGACCCCGTTCGCCAGGTGGAGCCCCCGCAGGATCTCGGTGTAGCAGGTACCTGGGTGGGCTTCGACGTAACCGTAGATCCGGCCGCGCTGGAAGTGGTCGAGCACCTGGTCCCGCTTCAGGCGGGAGTACAGGAGCAGGGAAGGGAACAGGAGCGCGAGCTGGGCCACCTCGCCGCCGCCCACGATCGCGACGATGGTGATCGAGAAGAGGACGACGATGAGCACGGGAAGGAACCAGGCGGGGAGCCCCGCCGTTCCCTGGCCCGGCACGATGGGTGTGTTCTTGGCCAGGGTGAGGTTCACCGTCCGGTTCCCGGTGAGGTCGATGGTCGAGGAGTTCACCGCCTGGCCGGAGGGATAGAGGGCCCGGAGCTGGTAGGAGGCGTTGGCGGGCAGGAGGAAGAGGAAGCTCCCGGTCCCGTCGCATCCGCCCCCCGCCTCGATTGCTCCCGCCGGAGCGCCCATCACCTGCACGGTCGCCCCCGGGACGTCTCCTCCAGTGGCGTTGGTCACCATCCCGGAGATCGCGAAATACTTCGAGGAGCCGGGCGCGACGG
This sequence comes from Thermoplasmata archaeon, assembly GCA_021790425.1. Taxonomy (GTDB): domain Archaea; phylum Thermoplasmatota; class Thermoplasmata; order Lutacidiplasmatales; family UBA184; genus JAJYEA01. The sequence goes on from JAJYEA010000006.1 coordinate 10,809, forward strand.
TGAGGAAAGCGGAGGCGTGCGCCGAGTACGTTCCGTAGCGGGCCGTCACCCAGAGCGTCCCGTTGCCCGCGGTGGTGGGCCGGAAGTCCACCGAGGACCCGGTGGAGCGGTTCAGGCTGCCGAGCCCCGAGAGCCCGCTCCACGTGAGATTGGAAGAGGCGGTCACGTCCTGCATGGCCATCATCGAGCCGCAGAGGACGGACGCCGTGAACGACTGGGTGCCCCCCGCGCCCATCACGACGGACGAGGGGGTGAGGGAGACCATGAGCATCCGGCACGATGCGGTCGTCCCGTTCCCTGGTGGAGCGCTCCCCACCGTGATCGCGGCACTGCCCGTCGCAGACTGTCCCTGATAGGCCGCTGACACGGAGAGCGTGGCCGTCCCGTTGGAGTGCGCCGCGAAGGTCGTCGACGGACCGGAGGAGGGGGCGATCGTCCCGACCGTCCCGCCCAACGTCCAGCCGATGGTCGACGCCCCGGTGACGTTCTCCATCTGTCCCTGGTTCCCGCAGAGGACCGTCGCCCGGAAGCCCTGGGTGCCCCCCGTGGCGACCGTCGCGGACCCCGGGTCCACGGTGACCATCAGTCCCATGCATCCCGCCGACGAAAAGGTTGGGGGAGGCGGCGTGGCCGTCCCGCCTCCCGTTCCCACGGCCAGGAGGATCCCCACCGCCACGAGAAGGAGGATCCTTCCGTCCATGGTTCTCACATCCGGGGGGCGTCTACCGGCCGACGGCGCTGGGCAGCTGGAGGGTCCAGGTCATGCCGTCCATCCCGTCCGGTCCCGGCTGTCCGCTCATCATCCCGTTCCCCATCCCGCCCGGTCCACCGGGGCCACCGTTCGAGCACGATCCGGAGCCCATGGACATGGCGCAGGACATCGTCCCCGTCACGCTCGTGCCGCCCGGCAGGAGGGTGCCCGCGAGCGTCATCTCGTGGTCGCCCGACATGCCTCCCATCCCACCGTTCATCATCCCGGACCCGTTAAAGGTACACTGGACGGGGGTCCCGTTCGACCCCATCGTGCCGGCGGACTGGCAGGCGTAGGTCCCGTTCATGTAACCGGAACCGGAGACGTTGCCCATCATCCCGTTCCCCATCATGCCGCTCATGTCGACCATCTGCACATGGCAGTTCATCGATCCCGAGAAGCCCCTCGAGACCGATCCGGAGAGGCTCGTGGCCTGGCAGGCCATGGAGCCGTAGCCCGAGATGTTGGTCGGCACCGTGGACGAGTGCCCCATCATCCCCACCGCCGCGGCTCCGCCCACGCCCGCCACCGCGAGCAGCGCCATCATCATGCCGATTCCTTTCCCGCCGAAGAGTCCCGCCATGCCGGTTCCTATCGTCAGCATCGTTGTCACCAGGTGAAGGAAGAAGGTGGGGGTTCACCCTCTTTGTGGTAACGGTTTGGACACTCGGGGCCTATCGGGGCGGCGGGGGGAACACCTCGACCCAGAGGAGCCGTCGGGTCTCCACCTTCCCGTCGGCGAAGGAGCCCCGCCGGTCGACGATCGCCTTCATCGTGGGGTCCCGTCCCAGGCGCACCTGGTCGGAGGCGTAGGCGGAGACCGTGTCGTAGAAGATGACCTCCTGGAAGAGGCCCGGCTCGTCCACGCTCTCGTAGAGCGAGACGTGGACGCCTCCCTGCCCCTCGAGGAACTCGAAGGTCTCCCGGAGGAACACGAGGAACTCCTCGCGCCGCGCGACATCCACGCGGTAGGTGAGCGTGACGAGGGCGCGTCGGCCGCCATCGTCGGGCTCGAACATGTCCCCCCTACCGCCCTACCCAATATAAGTGGCCGTCCAGACACCGTTTCCTCCGCACGCCGAGGGCTCGTTCCGCGGGACCCGCGGGCCCGTGCCCCTCCCTCAACAAGCGCCTTATAGCCCTGCCCCCTGCTCCGTGTGATGGTCCCGCACGCCTCCCGGGGGAGGAGGGGGTTCCCTGCACGGCGCGTGGCGTGGACGGTGCTCCTCGTCGTGATGGCGGTTCCGGTGCTCCCGGCCGCCGGGGCTAGCGTCCCCGCAACGCACCTCCCGGTCCCCGCCTTCGCGGCCCCGCATGGTGCGATCGCCCCCTTGTCCGCCCACCCGGCGACGGGAGTGAACTTCAACCGGCACCAGGCGGTCTGGTACGCCGCCCACTACTGGAACGTCGTCACGAGTGATGGCTACTTCTGGAACAGCTCAGGCACCTACGTCGCGCTCCCGCAGGGGACGAACGTCGTCAGCATGACGGGGGACGACTGCGCGCACTTCGCGAGCTCAGTGATCGGGAACGAGTCGCACCAGGCCGGAGGTGGGCTCAACATCCCCTCCCGCGTCCCCCCAACGTACGGGGAGCCGGGGGCGGGAGCCCTCGGGGACCTCCTCATCAACAACGGGTGGGCGGTCACCGTCTCGAACGTCTCCCAGCTCCTGCCGGGCGATCTCATCAACTACGAGTGGACCAGCGGAGCCGGCTGGGAGCACATCGCGGTCTACCTCGGGAACGGGACCGTCGCCGCCCACACCAACTCGCATTACGGGGCGAACTGGACGCTCGGCGGTGCCGTCCTCTACCGGTTCATCCACATCCTCGCCGCCTCGGACGGGCAGTTCCAGCTCACCCTCGGGACCAACCCGGCCACGGACCCCGACACCGGCACCCCCTTCGTCGCCCACTACACGATCTCGGGGCCGAGCCTGTCCGGGCCCGTGTCCCTCGCGAGCAACGGGACGGCGATGGCCGGCCCCGTGAGCCTCCCTCTCGGGAACTACTCGATCAGCGCCTCCCCGGTCGCGCCGGCCTGGGCCCTGCCGGACGGTTGGAGCCTGAACGCCGGCAGCGCGGCCACGAACGGCAATGCCACGAACTCCACGGTCTCGCTCACCATCGCGACCGCCGGGAGCGGTACGGAATCCCTGGGGATCCTGACGGCCCATTACGACGTGACCGGCCCGTCGGGCTTCGCTTCGCCGAGCTGGGCCTGTTCGAACCAGTCCCTCGTGGCCAACCAGACCTACCGGTTCGAAGGGCTCCCGGTGTCGCCGAGCTTCGACCGGGCCCCGCAGTTCGCGTGGGATCTCAACACGATCGCCGGGGGGGCGACCGCCGCTCCTCCCACGGCGTCGACCGCGGTGGCCAATGCATCGTACGTCACGGGGGGAGCCGCGCGTCCCACGTTCACGGTCACCGACCCCACCACGCACGAGAACGCGACCGCCGGAGACTCCTGCTCCTACTCGGTGATCTCGGTCCCGGTCGTGGGAACGCTCTCGGCGGTCAGCGTCACTCCGGCGACGCTCGTGATGCACCCCGGCCAGAGCGACGATTTCCAGGCGGCGCCGACGTGCACCGGGGGGCCGTGCCCGACGGGGCTCGCGTTCGCCTGGCAGACGAACAACTCCCTGGGGACGCTCAACACCACCTCGGGAACCTCGGTGGCCCTCGCAGCGGGGGCGGTGCCGGGGAACCTCTCCCTCACCGTGACGGCCTCGTGGAACGGGACGACCGCGACGGCCCATGCGACCGTCACCGTCGTCGGCGCCACCGCCGCTCCGGTGCTCGTCTCGGTCTCCCTGACCCCGGGGCCGGCGATCACGATGCCCGCGGGAGCCGCGGAGAGCTTCTCGGCGGTCGCTCGGTGCTCTCCCGGGCCCTGCCCGGCGGGCGTGATGCTCACCTGGGACCTCGCTGGTGACCCGGGCACGCTGAATGCGACGGTCGGACCCTCGGTCACCTTCGCGGCGGGCGCCGCGTCGGGGACCGGGACCCTCGCCGTCCTCGCGACCCTGGGCAACGTCACCGAGCGGTCGACCACCTCCATCACGGTGACAGGTAGCGCGGCCTCCACCTCGCCCGGTCCCGTCGGGTCGGGGTTCCTGGGGCTCCCCGGGAATGAGGGATACCTTCTTCTCGGGACCGTCGCCGGGGTCGTGCTCCTCGCCCTGATCGGTGTAGCGGTCCGGCGCCGCCGGCGTCCCCCTACGTAGGGGGGTGGGCGTCCGCTCGGTCCGCCGGGTCACGGAAGCGGAAGCGCAGGGTCCGGGCGATGACGAGCCCATAGGTCAGCGCGCCGGACGCCGCGAGCACGGTCGCCTGCAGGAAGACCAACTGGTAGCTCTCCCCCGCCTCGAGGGCGAGCCCCGCGAGCACCCCGCCCACCAGCCCCCCTAGGGTGTAAACGGCGGTCCAGAGCCCGATCCCCCGCCCCCGCTCCCCCGGTGCCGTGAGATCGGAGAGCTCCCGGGTCGCTGCGATGCTCAGGAGGGGATAGAGCGGGATCGCCCAGACCACGAAGAAGACGAGGTACGAGGTCGAGAGGGTGTACGCGAGCCAGAAGCCGGCGTAGAGGAGCGGGGTGAGCACGAGGGCCAGCCTCCGCGCGAAGACCCCCTCGACGAGATCCCCCGCCCAAAGGCAGTAGGGGATGGCGATGATCGTGGTGGCGATGGTGAAGAGCCCGAGCTGCTGGACGGGGCTCAAGGGCATCCCGAAGAACCCTCCCTTCCCCAGTCCGTCGTTGAGGTAGACGGGGAGGGTCGTGTAGGCGGCGTAGTTCCCGACCGCCAGCGGAAAGGTGGCCAGGGAGAGGAAGGCCACCGGCCTCTGCCGGCGGAACTGGAGCACGGTGCCGAGCGAGACCTCGGCGCGCGCCCGGGGAAGATCCCCGGCGGTGGCCAGGAAGAAGGCGGAGAGCGCCGTGGCGCCGGAGAGCACCCCCACGAGCTCCCATCCCAGGGTGGAGTCGAGCGTGGTGAGCGTGAGGAGAGGGAAGACGGCGAGCACCCCGATGAGCTGGCCCACGTTCCCCCACATCATCATGTTCCCGAGCCTCGATCCCACCGTGCCGGTCGTGCCCTCGGAGGTAAGCGCGTAGACCAGGGTCGAGGTGGCGAGCAGGGCGGCCTGCAGCGTGCGCAGGAGAAGGAGCACCGTGGGGGACGCCAGGGGAAAGAAGAGGTAGAGGACCGCGGCTCCGATGGCGCCCGCCACCATGATCTCCCGGCGGCGGCCGAGGTGGTCCGAGAGCGCCCCCCAGCCGAAGGAGGCGAGCGTCTGCGCGAGGAGGGGGGCCACGATGATCAGGGTGGCAAGGAGCGGTCCGCTGTCCCGGCGCAGGACCATGAGGGGCAGGACGACGAAGAGGACTCCGCCGGCGATGTTGCTGAGCAGGACCCCGATGACGAGTCGACGGAAGGAGAAGGCCACGACGCGCCGAGAGCGGTCCGGGGGATGAGGATGCCGGGGACCGAACCGGTGGTCGAGAACGGGTCCTCTCGGAGGAAGCGGTGCGTGCTGCCGCGGCCTGATGCATCTCCCGTCACCCCTCGCGAACGAGATCACCCCCGGTGAGAAGCGCGCGGCTGCCGATCGTGGGTGCCCGTACGTCGCCGCCGGGAGCGGGAGAGCGCGTGCGATGAGATCGGTACGGGGCGCTCGCGATGGGGCCCGGGTCCTCCTTTCTCGGCGTAGACGACCACCGGGGCCCCTCGGTATTCACGGGGAGCGAAGGGTTCGTCCAAAACCTGGGACCAAGAGGGATAATTCCAGGCGCGGGCGAAGTTGCCAAAATGCGACTTTCAGTCAATTCCATTTGACTATCTCCCCGAGGCGGGTTATGCAATCGTCTGGAGCGACCCCTTGGAATATCCATGGGGTTCATATTCACGGCGGCCCAACATTGCGCTGAGATTGGGCGTATGGCAGAAGTACTGAGCCACGAAGCGGGGATGGCAGCCGAGAGAGCGAACGTCTTTTCCTTTGAGGGGGTGGACACCCAGAAGGTGTTGACCGCGATGCGCGTGGTCTTCGGGTTTGCCTTCCTCTTCGACGGGATGTTGAAGTGGGTGCTCTTCATGCAGGGGAACATGCAGCCCACCATTGCGGGGATGACCCTCGCTCCCGACTTCGTCCTCTCCAACTGGGTGCTCTTCGGCACCCTCGTCGCGCTTGGCGAGACCATGGGCGGCATCTTCCTGATCCTCGGGATCTTCCAGAAGCCCGCCGCGGCGTGGGCCTCGATCATCATGCTCTCCATCTGGGTGCTGGGGGGCCTGGGCGGCTGGTACGACCCGACCGCCGGCTGGATCACCGCGGGACAGACAGACCTCGGAGGCGACCTGATGTTCATGCTGGTCTTCCTCTTCCTGGTGTTCGTCCCGACGACCGTCTACAGCTTGTCCCACCGTCTGCGGCTCTCCGAACGCCTGGCTCCGGGAAGCACCACGAGGGACCGGATCGTACGGTGGATCGTCAACTAGGAACGCGCCCGACCTGACCCGGGGTTGGCGAGGGGGGCGACTCCCCCTCCGGCACCGTTGGGGGGATCACGCCTCCCTCCGACGGTTCCGGACAACCCCGGGTCTCCATTCGTCCGACCGCCTTTTCTAGGGCGGCCACCTCACTCAGGAGGAAGGTCACGCCGGCGGCGGGTCCTTCTCGGGTAGTACGGGAAGGCCCAGCTCCTCTAGGTCCTCCTTCGGTATTTGCTTGCGTAGACACTTCGGATGTGTCGCGATGGCGACGGCGGGCCCGTCGCCCAGAAAGTAGAAGGTTTCGAACAGCAGGGACTTGCTCGAGTCCGAGATGTTCCAATAGGGGATGTCGGTCCCCTTCCCCGATCCGACGAACCGGTAGATTGCCCGGTCCGGCCCCGCGACGGCGTCCCACGGGATGAGCGCCATTCGGCCCAACAGGCCGGGGATGTGAACCCCTTCCGGGTCCAGGCCCACCCGTTTTGGAATGGTACCCCTCGCCTTGATGGTGCGGGGAAGCGGATTGTCATACCACGCCACGCCGTCGATCGTCGTCGAGGGTGTGGGAGCGGATACCACGCGCGTGGCCCGTGGCCCCGGAGACGATACCTGAGGAAGCTTCGTGTCTTCCTCCAACTTCCAGACCCTCCACGCGGTCTGGGCCTGGTGCCATACCTCCGGCGCGACCAGGATCGAGTGGGCGAGCAGCTTCCCTTCCGCGTCGGTCTTGTCCTCGGTGTTCCCGTAGATCATGAGGGTGTTGGTGATCGTCGGGAAAGTGGTCCCGGTACCCTTCGGGACGAACAGGGTGCCGCTCTGGAATGGGAGATACTTCTCGACCACGGTGGATCCCCCGTCGGACCCGGCGTGATACCGGGCGATGACGCGGTCTCGGTCTACGCGGACCGAGTCGGGGGCGCGCGAGAGCTGCCGTCGCTCGGTCTGTGCCAGGGCCAGCAGGCTTGTGCCCCCTGCGATCCCCACCACGATCACCAGGAACCCCAGCGCGCGAAGGCCCCCGGACAACCCGACTAGGAGGGCGAAGAGCAGTAAGACTCCCCCGAGGAAACAGATCGTGATGAGCGAGGCCAGCTTCCGTGATCTCCGGGCAATCTGGGGGACCGGATTCACGGTCCACGTCCCCTCCGGCACAGAGGCGCCGCCGGAAGCCGTCATTCGAGCGGGTCCGGGCCGAGAGGGAGCGTACCCATGCGCCGGTCGAGCCGGCATCCATCACCCCCATCGCGACCAAAGGGGATCCCTGCGTGGACGGAGGGACCATCGAAAGGTGGGGTGGTGCTCAGCCTCTGGGGGACCTTGCGTTCTCCCCGGGAATCCGTGGGAACCGCCCGGGCAATGGTGATGCGCGCCAACATCGTCGTCTGTCCTGCAAGGCATGTCCCGCGTGGACTTGATACTGCCGGCCCTACCGCCCCGTCCTCTCGGCAAAGGTGGGCTACCCGCTCGGTTGCCGCAGGGCAGGCATCTCTCCCTTGCTGCCTCGACCTCCGCAGGTCTTACATGGGTGTCTGAACTCAGTGCCCCGAAATGGCACGGCAGGAGTCCGCCCTACCCGATCTTCTGGAGCGGTATCTGTTATACCGTAAGGTAATCGGCGGCTGGAAGGGAATGGGTGACATCCGCGTCGATCTTCCGTTCCTTCAACCTACCACACTGTTGCCCTTGTGGGCTGAGGCGGTCCGCCATCAGGTCCAACTGGACGTGCCCTACCCTGAGGTGAAGATGTACGTCGACACCGTGACAAAGGATGAGGGGATGTCACCGGGTACCACCTATCTCCCCCTCGTCCGCCTCCCGAGAACCTATGCCGAGGCCGCCCGTGTGACGAATCGGCTGAAGGAGCTTACCCGGCAGGCTCGGGTGTTTCAGGTCAACCCGAGTGTCTTCGATTACGTACTCTCCGAACTCGTCGACAACATCTACCAGCACGCGCAAACGGACCTTGCCTTCGCCCTCGCTCAGTACTATCCTGCGAAGAACGAGATCGAGATAGGGTTCCTGGATTCTGGTATCACTATCCCGGGGAGCCTCGGTCATGACCCCCGACACTCGTATCCTCCCGAGCGGCACTTCCAGGCCATCTTGGATGCGCTCGACGGGACTTCGTCGAAGGGGGGTTCCGAGAGGGGCTACGGGTTGGGCACCTCTCTCCAACTCATGACGAGGCTCGAGGGCAAGGGTCTCATCGTATCCGGTCGAGGGGCGGTCCTTCTGAGCGGAACTTCCCGTCAGCCCTATGCCTTGTCGGAGGAAGAACAGATGCCCGGTACCCTCATCAGCATCCAGTTGCCCGACGGCGACAAGGAGATAAATCTCTATGAAGTGGTTGAAGGGTGAGTTCGCTAGACCATGACGACTTCCCCCCCCGCAAACGAAACCATCCGAATGTCGACCTTGGGCACCACCGTCATGCTACGAGACTCGATCAACTCGCTGTTCGACCGCCTGGAAGCCGGGGGCGAACGGAGGTTGGTGTTCGACTTCAGTGGGGTCGAATTCATGTCCCGATCCTCGGCACACGAATACCTCGTGCGCAAGGCCAGATCGCGGCTCTCCATCTCCGAGTTCGGGGTGAGTACGGAAGTGGCGCGGATGTTGTCGCTCGTCCGGAGGCAGTTGGACCACTCTAGGAACGGGACACCCCGCCGCGCGCCGGCCTGGACAACGATGCCCCCGCAATCCGTTTGATGGGAGCGGGGGGTCCGGCGCGCCCCCACGGTTACCGGCGGTAGAGACCCAGCCTCTCGGTAGCAAGCCCGGTTCAGCGGCGGCGCTCCCATGGTAGTAGTTGGTCCCCCCAGGGGCATCCCCGGGAGGGACGTATTCCCATGGCCCGGATCCCCACTCCGCTGCCCTTGATCCACCGGAGCTGGCAAGGGGAGAACCGTCCTTCCCGGAGGAGAAACTCCCAGTGCGTGTCTCCGGGCACCACTTCCCGCCCGCCGGGGAGCCCATACCTTGCCCGCCTCACGGTCCCTTCCGGAGCGTCAGGGGAGTACACCCCGGCGGTTGCCCGCCGGGGCGGCCAGGTCGAGGTAGTAAGCCCCATTCTGTTCTGGCAGCATTCGACTGTGCGCCCATCTCGACGGTCGGGGAGCGCCCCTCATCCCGCCTGCTTCGGCTTGCACCTGGGAGACGGCCGTTTCATCATCTCCGCGGGAACCTCCCCGGCAACGATCCCGGATCACCGTGCCCCGCGGCTGTGTCGTTTCTGCTCCGTAGCTCCGGCTCTCACCGGGCGGGCGTAGGCCCGCCTCCATGCGCTCCCGGTGTGGGGACTTTCCTCAGCGGCCCGGACCTTTCGACCCATGGCTACCGTCAGCTGCCCACCTCCTCCTGGCGTCCCTCCCATCCTTCCGTGGGCTATTATCCTTCCGAGCCCGCGGGCGGAGCCGGTTCGCCCTCCAACGCGCGAGACCTCCTCGCGGGGGCACCGGCCGGCTCCGGCCCACAAAGCGTATAAATCGGCCGCCGGGTCGAACCGTCGGTATGGCACCGTCGCGCGGCGGGCTCCTGGCCCTCACGAGTCTCGGACACTTCGTGAACGACGGGACCACGTTCTTCGTCCCCGTGATCGCCGCCCTCCTCGCGTACGGCCACGGGATCGGCGCGCTCGAGATCACCGCGATGCTGGTGGTCTACTACGCCACGTCCTCCTTCCTGAGCCTGTACGTGGGACGGTGGGCGGACCGCTCCGGCCGTCCGCTCGAGCTCATGGCGCTCGGGATGGCGCTCCTGGGCATCGGCATGATCGGGTTCTTCGTCGCGCTCGGCATGCTCTCCGGGACGTCCGGGTTCGCGGCGGCGCTCGTCGCCTCGTTCGTGGTGGGATTCGGGAGCGCCTTCTACCATCCGCTGGGCGCCTCGATCCTCCAGGCCGCCTTCGACCGGAAGAGCCTGGGACGGGCCCTGGGGATCAACGGGGCCATGGGGAGCGTGGGCCGTGCCCTCTACCCGACGCTCTTCTTCCTCGTCGGCCTCGTGATCACCGGGAGCTCCTCCATCCTCGTCTTCGCCGGTGTCGGCCTCGCGGTCTCCCTGTTCCTGGTACCCTCGGGGTCGTTCACCCGGAAGCCGCAGGAGCGGCCCCCGGGCGCCACGGCCGGGAAGGCCTTCACGATCGGGATCGTGACGTTGGCGATCGTCGCGTTCATCCGCTCGGCGGCCAACCTCGGGATCGTCGCCTTCCTCCCCACCTACATGCAGTACGAGCGCCCCCTGTGGGTCGGGGCCCCCCTGGGGGTCGAGGTGACGATCATGTACGTGGGCGGGATCCTCGGCCAACCCTTCTTCGGCCTTCTCGCCAACCGGACGGACGTGCGCATTCTCCTCGCGCTCAGCTCCGTGGGCTCGGCCCTCGGCACCTTGGCATTCCTCCTGGTCGGCGGCTGGCCGGACGTGCCCCTGCTCTTCTTCATCGGGTTCTTCACGTTCAGCGCGTTCCCGCTCCTCATGACGCTCTCGGCGGAGCACGTGGATCGCCACTCCACCAGCCTCGCGAACTCCCTCGTCTTTGGACTGGGGACGGGCTTGGGGGGAACGGTGGGTCCGCTCCTCGTCGGGATCTTCTCCTCCGGGGAGTACTCGCACCTGTCCACCGGGTTCTATGCGATGGTCCTGCTCGGCCTGGTGGCGGCGGCCGCCGTGGCCGCGATCCCGGCCTCCGGCTCGAAGAGCGCCCGCATGCCGCTCTTCGGCTAGGGGCGCCGCGGAGCCCGGGGCGTAGGTTCTTATCTCCGCCGACGCCATGGGGGGGCGATGGGCGCTCCCGAGGAGGGTCCGGCACGCCACTATCTCCTGGCCCGCGCCGACTTCCAGTCCCTTTTCGACGCGCTGGCAAGAGAGGGCTACACCACCCTCGGTCCCACCGTGCGCGACGCGGCCATCGTCTACGCCGAGATCCGGAACGTGGAGGACCTCCCCATCGGATGGACCGACCGGCAGGGCCCGGGCACCTACCGGATCGAGCGGCGCAAGGACGACGCCCTGTTCGGGTACAACGTCGGTCCGCACAGCTGGAAGGGGTACCTCTACCCGTCTCGCGAGCGGCTCTGGGCTGCGCACCGGTCCCCCTCGGGGTTCACGGTGGAGCCTCCCGAGGCAGCGCCTCCCCGCTATGCCTTCCTCGGGGTCCGGGCGTGCGAGCTCCAGGCCATCGCGATCCAGGACCGTGTCTTCGACGGCCCGTACGCGGACCCCGCGTACCGCGCGCGCCGCGCGAGCTCCCTCCGCATCGCCGTGCAGTGCGGGCAGGCGGGACCCACCTGCTTCTGCGCCTCCATGGGCACGGGTCCCCGGGTGGGCCCGGACCATGATCTGGCCCTCACGGAGCTGCTGGGACCGGGTTCCCACCGTTTCCTGGTCCAGGTGGGGAGCCCGAGGGGCGCGGCGATCGCCGACCGGCTCCCGCTCCGCCCGGCCACCGAGGAGGACCTCCGGGCCCGGGACGCGCTCGTGGACCAGGCCACTTCGTCCATGGGCCGCAGCCTCCGGACGGACGACGTGCACGACCTCCTCCTGGGGAACCCCGGCCTCCACCGGTGGGAGGAGGTCGCCCGTCGGTGCCTGGCCTGCACCAACTGCACACTGGCCTGCCCGACCTGCTTCTGCTCCACAACGGAAGAGGTGCCCGACCTCTCCGGCGACCGGGTGGAGCGCTGGCGTCGCTGGGACTCGTGCTTCACCCTGGCCTTCACCCAGCTGGGGAAGGGGTCCGTGCGCCGGAGCCCGACCAGCCGCTACCGCCAGTGGCTGACCCACAAGCTCGCCTCCTGGCAGGACCAGTTCGGCTCCTCCGGGTGTGTGGGTTGCGGGCGATGCATCACCTGGTGCCCGGTCGGGATCGACCTCACCGAGGAGGTAGCGGCCCTGCGGGAGGAATCGAGCGCGAAGACGGCGGTGTCCGGAGGAGAAAGATGACGAACGGGGAGAAACCGGTGATCCGACTGACGAGCGCGACCCATCCCTTCCTCGAGGGGTTCGACGCGGAGTTCCTCGCCGCGGCGAGCGAGGGAGCCGAGGCGCTCGAGCTCCCGCCCGAGGCGATGGTCTTCCACTCGGGAGAGCGTGCCCGGCACCTCTACCTCATGCTCGAGGGCAAGGTCGCTCTCGAGATCGAGGCCCCCGATCACCCGCGGATCACGATCCAGACCATCGGTCCCCGGGAGGTCTTGGGATGGTCGTGGCTCGTCCCGCCGTACACGTGGCCCGTGGATGCCCGGGTGCTGAAGCCGACCCGGGTGATCGCCCTCGACGCCGGCGTCCTGGAGCGGCATCTCGAGGCCCACCCGGACGTGGGGTATCGCTTCCTCCGCCGGCTCATCCCCGTGATCGCGAAGCGCCTCGATGAGGCGCGCATCCAGTTGGTGGACATCCATGGGACCTGAGTCCGTCGCCGCCTCCCCGACGTCCGACGCCGTGCCGGGTCTTCCGGAGTACGCCCCCCGTCCCTTCCTCCTCCAGGACCGACGGCAGGAGACCTCGGACACGGTCACGCTCACGCTCGTCCCGGCGGACGGGGGCACCGTGCCCTCCTTCCGGCCCGGCCAGTTCAACATGGTCTACGCCTTCGGCGTCGGCGAGGTCGCCATCTCGATCAGCGGGGACCCCACGCGCGACGGCCCGCTCGTCCACACCATCCGCGCGGTGGGGAAGGTCAGCACGGCCCTGACGCGCCTGAGGCCCGGCGACGTGGTCGGGATCCGGGGGCCCTACGGACAGGGCTGGCCCATCGATGCCGCCGAGGGGAAGGATGTCGTCGTCGTCGCGGGCGGGCTGGGGCTCGCCCCCCTCCGTCCCGTCCTCTACGAGCTCATCGGTCACCGGTCCCGCTACGGGCGGGTCGAGATCGTCTTCGGGGCCCGCTCCCCCGCCGACCTCCTCTACTACTCCGAGGTCCAGGAGTGGCGCCGCCGGACCGACCTCCGCCTCCAGGTGACGGTCGATTCCGCCGACCGGAGCTGGTACGGCGACGTCGGGGTCGTCACCCAGCGCCTGCCCGACACCCGGTTCGACGCGTCCAGGGCCGTGGCGTTCGTCTGCGGGCCCGAGATCATGATGCGGTTCGTGGCCCAGGCCCTGGAGGCGCGCGGCCTCGCCGAGGACGCCGTCTGGCTCTCCATGGAGCGCAACATGAAGTGCGCCATCGCGCAGTGCGGCCACTGCCAGTACGGTCCCCTCTTCATTTGCCGAGAAGGGCCGGTCCTCTCCTACCGTCGCCTGAAGCCCCTCTTGGCCTGGAAGGAGCTCTGACCATGCCGCGGAAGGGACGACCCAAGGTGGCGGTCTGGAAGTTCACCTCGTGCGACGGATGCCAGCTCTCGATGCTCGACTGCGAGGACGAGCTGCTTGCCATCGCCGACGCCGTGGAGATCGCGAACTTCCGCGAGGCCACGAGCGCGGTGGTCGAGGGCCCGTACGACCTCTCCCTCGTCGAGGGATCCGTGACCACCCTGTCGGATGCCCGCCGGATCCAGGAGGTGCGGGCGCAGTCGCGTCTCCTCGTGACGATCGGGGCGTGCGCCACGGCCGGGGGCATCCAGGCGCTCCGGAACTTCGCGAACATCGAGGAGTTCCGCCAGGCGGTCTACGCCCGGCCGGAGCACATCTCCACGCTCTCCACGTCCACCCCCATCCAGGACCACGTCCCCGTGGACTTCGAGCTCCGGGGGTGTCCCATCAACAAGGACCAGCTCCTCGAGGTCCTCTCCGCGTTCCTGGACGGGCGCTCGTCCAACGTCCCCACCGAGAGCGTGTGCGCGGAGTGCAAGCGCCGCGGGAACGTCTGCGTGATGGTGGCCCGCGGGGCTCCCTGCCTCGGACCCGTGACGCAGGCGGGGTGCGGGGCGCTCTGCCCGGCCTACCACCGCGGGTGCTACGGGTGCTTCGGTCCCCAGGAGTCCCCGAACACCGCCTCCCTGATCCGCCGCCTGGAGGCGCTCGGGATGGACGGTCCCGCCCGGCTGCGGGTCTTCCGGACCTTCAATGCCTCGAACCCGGTCTTCCGCGCGGCGAGCGAGGCCCCCGCCGGAGGGAACCCGTGACGGAGCGCACGATCGACGTGGACTACGTGGCCCGGGTGGAGGGGGAGGGCGCCTGCCACGTGACGATCCGGGACGGTGCGGTCGACGACGTCCAGCTCCGGATCTTCGAACCTCCCCGTTTCTTCGAGGCGCTCCTGCGGGGCCGACGCTACGACGAGGCGCCCGACATCACGGCCCGCATCTGCGGGATCTGTCCGGTGGCCTATCAGATGAGCGCCTGCCACGCGGTGGAGCGGTCCCTCGGGCTGACCCTGGACGGTCCCCTCCGCGACCTCCGCCGTCTCCTCTACTGCGGCGAGTGGATCGAGAGCCACGCCCTCCACGTCTACCTCCTCCACCTCCCCGACTTCCTCGGCTATCCGGACGCGATGGCGCTCGCGAAGGAGCGGCCGGCGGCCGTGCGCCGGGGGCTCGAGCTCAAGAAGGCCGGGAACGCGATCCTCCGGACGCTGGGTGGACGGGAGATCCATCCCATCAACGTGCGCGTCGGCGGGTTCTACCGCGTCCCGACGCTGGAGGAGGCGGCCACCCTCCGTCCCGTCGTGGAGGGCGCCCTCGCGCTGGCGGAGGAGACCTTCCTCTTCGCGTCCACCCTCGATTTCCCGAAGATCGAGTTCGACTACGAGTTCGTGGCCCTCACCCACCCCGACGAGTACCCGATGAACGAGGGCACGGTCACGTCGAGCACCGGACTCCAGCTGCCCGCCGAGCGGTTCGAGGAGGCCTTCGAGGAGGTCCAGGTACCGTACTCGAACGCCCTCCAGGTCGTCCGGAAGGGACGGGGCTCCTACCTCACCGGCCCCCTCGCCCGGTACGCGCTCAACCGGGAGCGCCTCACGCCCCGCGCGAGGGCGCTCGCCACGGAGGCCGGGCTCCCGGACGTCGTCCGCAACCCCTACCAGGCGATCGTCGTCCGCTCGCTCGAGATGGTCTTCGCCTGCGAGGAGGCCCTGCGCATCCTGGACGACTACCGTCCTCCGGAAGTGCCCTACCAGACGCCGCCGCACCCGCCGGCCGAGGGGTCGTGGGCCGCGATCACGGAGGCCCCGCGTGGGATGCTCTTCCATCGGTACCGGCTGGATGCCCACGGCACCATCCAGGAGGCGCGCATCGTCGCCCCCACGACGCAGAACCAGAAGCGGATCGAGGACGACCTGCGCACGGTGGTCGCGCGGTCGCTCGACCAGGACGACCGCCACCTCGCGGACGCCTGCGAGAAGGCGATCCGCAACCACGACCCCTGCATCTCCTGCGCCACGCACTTCCTCGATCTCACGGTCGACCGCGGGGAACGATGAGCGGGAGCTCCCGGACCGTCGTCATCGGTGTCGGGAACGACGAGCGGGGAGACGACGCCGTCGGGCTCGCGGTCGCGCGCGTGCTCGCCCGTTCTCCTCCTCCCGAGGTGGAGGTCGCCGAGCTCTCGGGTGACCTGACCGGTCTCCTCGATCTCTGGGCCGAGCGGCCGCTCGCGGTCGTGGCGGATGCCGTCCTGGGGGCAGGACCGCCAGGAACCCTCGTGCGGCGCGACGTCACGGGGGGCGAGTCCCTCCCAACCTGGGGAGGATACTCCACGCACGGGATCTCCCTGGCCGAGGCGGTCCGCCTGGGTGCGTCCCTGGACCGCCGCCCCGGCCGGTTGATCCTCTATGGCGTGACGATCGCGGCCCCGGGGTGGGGCCGGGGCCTCACCCCGGCCGTGGCCCACGCGGTCCCTGGGGTCGCCGGCCTCATCCGCGAGGAGCTCGCCCGTCCGGGGGCGGACCCGCGGGGGGGTCCCTGACCGGCCATGCACGAGGAAGCGTTGCTCCGGGACCTCCATCGCAAGGTGCTGGAGGTGGCCGCCGCGCAGGCGGCCACGCGGGTGCGTAGGATCTCCCTGTGGGTGGGCGCCCTCGCCCACCTCACCGAGGAACAGCTCCGGGCCCGCTGGGTCGAGACCTTCGCGGGCACGCTCGCGGAGGGGGCCCAGCTCGACATCGAGCACTCCCTCGACCCCGAGGACCCGAGGGCGGACAAGATCGTCCTGACGAAAATGGATATAGACCTCCGGCACGTGGAGGGTTCCTCGTGAGCGGAGGAGGGCGGAGGGTACCATGTGCTTGACCATTCCCGGCCGCATCGCCTCCGTCGAGGGCGAGACCCCCGAGACGCGCTCCGCGATCGTGGACTACTCCGGCATCCGGAAACGCGTGCATCTGGTGTATCTCCCCGAGGCCCGTCCGGGAGACTACGTGCTGGTCCACGCGGGGTTCGCGACCGAGGTGATCCCCGAGGCCGAGGCCCTGGAGGCGCTGCGCACCTGGGCCTCGCTCCATCCCCCGGCACCGGCCGCCCAGAGCGCGGAGGGGACGTGAGCGCCTCTCGCGCATCCCCCGGGGGAATGGGCCTCCTGCTGGTCCTCGCGACGGCGCTGATCAGCGGGGTCTCCACCTACGTCAATCTCTTCGCCGTCCCCGGGACGAGCTCGGACGCCTTCGTCACGGTCCGCAACCTCCTCGTCGCGGTCGCGATCGCCCCGATGGCGCTCTTCGTCTCGGGGGGGATTCGCTCGGGCCTGACCTCGAAGCAGTGGGGGCAGCTCGCGCTGATCGGGCTCGTGGGCGGGTCGATCCCCTTCCTCCTCTTCTTCCATGGGCTCGCGCTCGCCGCCGCCGCGAAGGGCGGCCCCACGGCCTCCTTCTTCTATCGCACGCTCTTCCTCATGGCCACCACCCTGGGGGTCGTCGTCCTCGGGGAGCGCGCCCGTCCCCGGGTCGCCCTCGCGGCCCTGCTCCTGCTCGTCGGGAACGCCTTCCTCCTCTCCCTCACGTCGGCGGTCTGGGTCGACGGAACGGGGTTCGTGCTCGTGGCGACGGTGCTCTGGGCGGTGGAGTACACCCTCTCGAAGCACGCCCTGCGGTCCCTCTCCTCCGGCACCGTCGCCTTCGGGCGGATGGGCTTCGGCGCCCTCTTCCTCGTCGCCTATCTCGGCATTTCGGGCCAGCTGGCCGAGGTGTCGGGCTTCAGCGGCGGCCAGTGGGTCTGGATCCTCATCAGCGCCGCTTTCCTGACGGCGTTCGTCGCCACGTGGTACACGGGGCTGAAGCACGTGGAGCTGGGCACTGCCGCCTCGGTCCTGGTGCTCGGGTTCCCGGTGACCTATCTCCTCTCCGTCGCCTTCGACGGGGCCCGCATGACCACCGACCAGGCGCTGGGCGTCGTGGCGATCGCGGTGGGCCTCCCGCTCGCGGTCGGTTACACGCTCCTCCGGGACGCCTGGGGGACGCTGGCCCGCTTCTGGCGGGGCGCCGACGCACCCACCGGGTAGATGAACGGCGCAGTGCTCGCCGCCCGGTTCAGCCTCGCGACGAACCGTCTTGAGTACTGCGGTCCCCCCGGGGCCGACCGGGTGCTCTACGCGGCGATCACGCGGGGGGAACGGATCCGGGAGGCCGGGGAGGCGCTGCTCCAGTTCGAGGCCCTGCCGGCCTACTTCGAGGCGATCGCGAAGAAGCACGGCCTCTCCCCGCTGGACGAGCGGGTCGTGGAGGCCTACTGGATCGGGAACGATCTCCTCGACGCGTTCGGCCCCTTGGACTTCGGCGAGGTCCTCGACGGGCTCGTGCGCCAGGGGCTCCCGCGGCGGATCGCCGAGAGGCTCCGGTCCGCGCTCCCCGACCACCCGATCCCGCACCACACCTTCCACGTGAGCTTCGTGGGAGTGGGCAACGTGACCGGCCACGTGGAGACCACGCTGCCGAACATGGATGCCTGCCGTCCGTCCTGGGCCACCGTGCGCTCGGTCGACGGATCGATGCTCACCCTCGAGCGCTCTCCCCTGGTGCTCCGGGAGGGACGGTTGGGCCTCGGGGCTCCCTCCGAGGTCCGGACGGAGTACGATCCGGCGGTGCTCCCGGGCCTGCGACCCGGAGCCTCGGTCGCGCTCCACTGGGGATGGCCCGCCCTCGAACTGACGACCCGGCAGCGGGAGGCCCTGGAGCGCTACTCGAACGAGTCCTGGGAGCAGGTCCGCCGGGCCCGCGGACCGGCGCCCGTCGGTTGATAGGT
Organism: Thermoplasmata archaeon; assembly: GCA_021790425.1. Lineage (GTDB taxonomy): Archaea > Thermoplasmatota > Thermoplasmata > Lutacidiplasmatales > UBA184 > JAJYEA01. The sequence goes on from JAJYEA010000006.1 coordinate 29,165, forward strand.
TTCAGGGAAGGGCGGGGGGAATCGCCCTTCCCCTACTGTAATCGTGAACGGCGCTAGTGGGCCACCGAGACGTTCTTCTTGGCGTGCGGCGCCCTCATCTCGGTGGGGAAGAGAGTGTTCCAGTGCCCCACCATCGTCTCCCGGCGCTCGGCTCCCCGGTCCTTGCGGCCCTTGCGACCCATGAGGGGGTCGTTCGTGTCGCGGACCTCCCGGAGGAACTCCTGGGGATCCTTGCTGGCCTGCTCGAAGCCGTAGAGGATGAACTCGCGAAGGATGCTGGAGCGCCCGCGCCACCCGATCCGTCGCCGGACCTGGGGGTTCAGATTCCGCTTCGCCATCCTCCAGATGGCGGTTGTCGTCTTGTAGTCCTTGGTAGAGAGTGCAATCATCACTTGTGGCATCGTTTCACCGTACCTTCGTACGCAATATCCGCATATATCCTTTTGCACCGTATTTGATATCTAAAAGTTGTGACCGCGTCATCAGTACCTGACTGGCCGAATCCCGCATGGTTGCGGCCTGCCCCGGAGAGTTTCCGGTCTCCTCCCATGTCTTGGAGCTGAAATATGTGAACTTGAGGCGAAAATACTCTTCTCAACCTGCTTTGGTGGGTGAAGACGGAGCAACCGGCCCCGGCATTTCGGGAGGCCGCGTCCCTTCGCCCCGATCCCCCCGGCCCCGCGCGCTTCGTCGGGACACTGCCCCCTCGGGCGGGCCCCCAAACAACCTTTTGTGCCCGGGACCTTCGCTCGGGTCATGGGGACCGAGAGCGCCCGCCCGCCTCGATATGACTTCCACGCGCACACCTACCTGACGGACGGCACCACGTCCGCTACCGACATGTGGTACGCCGCCGACGCCCTCGGCCATCGCCTGCTCGCCATCACGGACCACGTGGGCACGGAGGACCCCGTGCCCCTGCTCCGCCATCTTTCGCAGGAGCGGGCCGGGTGGGAGCAGGAGGGGATGGCGACCCTGATCGGGGTCGAGATCACCAAGGCCCCCCCGCATCGCATCGCCGAGATCGCGCGCGCGGCGCGCAAGGCCGGGGCGGAGATCGTCATTGTCCATGGGGAGACCATCGCCGAGATCGTGCCTCCGGGGACGAACCGGGCAGCGCTCGCCAGCGGCGAGGTCGACGTGCTCGCGCACCCCGGCCTCCTGACGGTGGAGGACGCGGAGCTGGCGCGCGCGAACGGGACCATCCTCGAGCTGAGCGCCCGCAAGGCGCACTGCATCACCAACGGCCGGGTCGCCCGCGTCGCCATCGAGGTGGGCCTCGAGCTGGTGGTGGACTCCGATGCCCACGGGCCCGATCAGCTCGTCTCCCACGCGGTCGCACAGAAGATCGCCCTGGGCGCGGGGCTCGACGAGGCCCGGGTCCGGAAGGCCATCGAGACCACCCCCGAGCAGTTGCTCGCCCGGATCCGTTCCCGGTAGGCGCCCCCCGCCTCCGGGGACACGGACGTAGGGCAGGCCCGCCCGCGAGCCTGCCGTCGTGGGGCCCGGGCGCGGCGCCCGGGAAGGACGCTCGTGCTCAGGTAAAATGCCGGTGGACCGCGAGCAGGTAGACGAACAGCGCGGCGGCGATGACGAGTCCGAGCGTGATCTTGCCGGCGAGCACGTCGACCAGGAGGAAGAACCCGACGACGAGCAGGCTGAGCGCGAGGGCCCACATCTCGAGGTGCCAGAGGCCCGTCGCCACGAGGAGGAGGATCACGCCGAGAAAGAGGATGATGCCTCCGGCCAGTGCGCCGGTGAGGCCGAGGACCGAGGTCGGGGCCAGGTAGAGGGAGAAGCTCGACGCGATCACCACCAGGAGCCCGGCGATGAGCAGGAGGAGCCCGAAGAGCCCGATCAGGATCGCGAGGAGCGCGACTCCGAGGGGCAGGGTCGGTCGCACGTAGGGGCGGCCCGGTTGCGCATAGTTTCCGCTCACGTCGTCTCCCGGCCCATAGGTACCGCACCGGTGGTCTTATAGAGTGCGTCCGCCGCCTCGCGATGCCGCGAAGCCTCCTCGCGCGACCCGAAGCGGAGCTCCCAGGCGGCGAGGGTGTCGAGCGAGCGCGCCTCCTCGACCTTGGCGAAGTACTTCCGGGAGGACGCGAGCGCGAGGTCGGCCTCCGTCCTCGCCTCTTCGCGCTGTCCCCGCAGCAGGGCGAGCTCCGACCGGAGGCGGTGGTAGTGGGAGACGTCCTCCGGAGGGAGGTCCTGTTCAGGCTGGGTGAGCTGTCCGAGCACGGCACCGGCCTCCGCGAGCTCCCCCCGGGCGAGGTGGATGCGGGCCAGGGTGAGCTGGGCGTAGCCGGCGGGCCCGGCGCTGGAGGTGGCGCGCAGGTCGGGCAGCGCGTGCCGGGCCTTCTCGAGCGCACGGTCGGCGTGTCCGGTCCGGAGATCGAGGCGGGCCTCCAGGAGTTCGAAGAAGGCGTCCATGAAGCGGAGGCCGAACCGCTGCGCCAGCGTCCGCCCCTCCGTGGTGGCCTTCCGGCAACGGTCATCCTCGCCCATGAGCTCGTAGACGTAGGCGATGTTCCAGAGGGAGGACGTGTAGCTCGAAACGTCGCCGATCTTGCGGAGGAGATCGGACCCCTGGCGGATGTCCTGCTCGGCGGTCTTGAGGTCCCCCCGGTGCACCGCCACCTCGGAGGAGAGGTTGCACAGGAGCGCGGTCATGCGTTCGGTCCCCTCGCCCCCGAGGAGCGCGCGGCCGGCCTCGAGCCACCGGTGGTACTCCTCCTCCAGCGCGAGCTGGCCCGCAAGCCACCCGGCGTCGTAGCAGAAGCGGAGCCGGAGCCACGTCGGGGCGGAGTCGGCGGCCAGGGCCGAGGCCTCGCGGAAGCTCACGAGGGAGCCCTGGAAGTCTCCCTTCGCGTACCGGGCGTTCCCCTCGACCCCCTTGATGAGGGACTCGGTGAGGGCGGAGAGCCTCGTGCCCCGAGCCCGCCCCTCGTCCACCGCGGTCCGCAGCGTCGCCTCGGCCTCCACCGGCGTGGAGGGCGTGGTGAGGTAACTACGATAGGCGAGCGCCAGGGTCCGGAGCTCGGGGGAGGCCGGGATCTCCTCCATCCGGTGGAACAACCCCCGCACCGACGAGGCCGGACCTCCCGTCAGATAGAGCCGGAGGGCGATGTCCATCCCCTCCTGCAGCCGGGCATCCGGCGCCACGCCGCCCAGGGCCAGGAGGTCCTGGAGCCATCCATGGTAGGTCTCGACCGCCCGGCTTGCGTGCGCCCGGATGGCGGCATCGATGGCGCGGCGGATCCACGCCGGGCCCTCTCGAACGTCCTGGGCCAGGTGGACGAGACGGGCGATCTGGTCGACCTGGTCGCTCGCGTGGTCGATCGCCAACCGTGCGAGCGTCGCCGCATCGGCCGCGATCCGCGTCTCCGGGATCTCCGAGAGCGTACCCTCCCACACCAGGGGGTGTCCGAAGGACCACCGTCCGGGCCGTCCGGGGACGCGGTCGAGCAGCCCGTGCTGGGTCCCGAGGCTGACGAAGACGTCCTTCAGCGTCCCGTGCCCGGGACCGAGGGCGGCAGAGACGTCGCCCTCGTCGAACTCGCTCCCGGCCACCGCGGCCATCTCGAGCGCCCGGCGCTTCTCGGGGGTGAGCATCCGGAGCCGCCGCAGGACCAGCCGCTTCAGCGTGTCGGGCAGGTCGGACTTCGCACCTGTGCCGTCGTTGCGGTGCCGGACGAAGACGAACTCGGACCCGTCGGGAGCCAGGGTCCCCTCCTCCCGCATCTGGCGTACCAGCTCGAGGAGGAAGTAGGGGTTGCCTCCCGTGCGTTCCAGGAGCGGGGAGAGGCTCCCCTCCCCCGGCCCTAGGTGCGGAGGCGCGCCGAGCACGGCGGCGCAGAGCTCGCCGAGCGCTTTCTCGTCGAGCGGCTGCACCTCGAGGCGGCGCAGGGAACCCTCGCGCTCCATCGCGTCGAGGATCTCCACCAGGGCGCCCGCGTCCGTCCCGCTGGCCGGCCGGTCGTCGTCCGGCCGCAGGGAGGCCACGAGGAGGACCGGCAGGGTGCGGATGTTGCGCGCCAGGAACTGGACGGCCCGGAGGGACTCCGGGTCGGCCCACTGGAGGTCGTCGAAGAACAGGATCTGGGGCTTCCGACGGGACCAACCGTCGAGCTGGCGGAGGAAGCGGAGCATCGACTGGGCGGGGGACTCCGTCGGGGCGGCGGTGTCGGGGGCCCGCGCCCCGTGGGGCACCAGCACCTCCCCCTCGGCCACGAGGAGGGCCACCTCCTTCTTCTCCAGGGCCTCGGGATGGAGCGAGACCAGGAGCCGTCCGCCCGAGGACTCGGCCGCGTCCCGCAGGAACTGGATGAGCCGCAGGACGGGAACGAACCCGTTCTGGCTCACGAGGTACTCGAGGCCCGCGATGGCGACCACGGATCCCGGGGAGGTGGTCAGGTGCTTCTCGAGGGTCGCCCCGAGGCTGTCGAGGGAGGTGGGGCTCAGGGCCCCCTGGCCTTCCGCGCGGGAGAGCCAGTAGACCTGCGCCTCCGGGGAGAGCGTCGGGAGGCGCTGCCGCAGGACGCCCTCCCGCTCCCGCGTCAGGAGGAGGGTCGGATGCTGCTGGGCGATCGGGAGCAGGCGTTGGAAGAACAGGGTCGGCTTCTCCTCCTGCACGAAGAGCACGGTCGGTGCGTTCCGGTCCTCGGGGCCGGGTTCCGGCGTCGGCTCCTCGGCCCCGGCCGCTTCGGCCCGGAAGAGTTGCGCGAACGGGAAGAAGGGGAGGTTCGTGTCCTTGAGGCAGTAGGCCCACCGAACCTCGCAACCCCGGGACCGTCCCGTCTCCTCGACCCAGCGAAGGAGCCGGGTCTTCCCGATCCCGGCCGGCCCGGAGACGACGGTGAGCGACCCTTCCGAACGCCCCACCCGGTCGAGCATCGTCTCGAGGAACGCCTGTTCCCGCTGCCGGCCCACGATGGGGAGGGTGGTCGTGGGGATCATGGGCATCCCTCGACCCGGAGCGGCCTCGCCTCGCGGCTCCTTCGGGGAGTGACGCTCGTTCCCGGGCACCGTACCCGTATCGAGGGGCCGATCATCTCGCGTATCCACCCCGCACGACGCTCGTAAGGGCGGGTCGGATAAAACGGCACGGACGTACGACCCTCACTTCCCCTCCGGACCGGGATACGAAGCTAGATTACCCCCGCCGTAGGTAGGGTTCCCAGGTAAGGGACCCCATGTACGGACGAAGAACCTTGGTAGGTATGGCCACGATCCTGGCCGTGACCGCGCTCATGGCGATGCCGACATCGCCCCTCCCCTCGCATTCCGGCACCGCCCTCGGTCGCTCGCCGACGCAGGTCGCGGGCCCGACCACGCCGCACACCCTCGCGTCGCGGGTCGCCCCGGGACCGAACGCGCTGGCGAAGCTCTCTCCCTCGGTCGCCTCTCGGCTCGGGCTCCTCCGCTCCCCGGCCTCCGCACCCTCGGGCTCCGGAGCGCCCGTCGGGAACGGTGCGGCGGTCCCTGTGGCTCCCTCCTCTCCCCAGCTCACCGTCCCGACCCGCTGGGCCGGGCTCGACTACAACTCGAACCTCTGCACGTGCGTTCCTCCCGACGGCGGTGTCGCGGCCGGCGACGGGGACGTCGTGCAGACCGTGAACTCCGCCCTGGAGGTCTGGACCACCTCCGGCACCCTGGTCACGACGGAATCCCTCCCCCAGTTCTTCCGCATACCGGCGAGCGACTTCTTCTCCGATCCCTACATCATCTACGACAGCCAAGCCGGGCGCTGGGTCGTCTCGGGCATCGACATCAACGGAGCGACCTACCAGGGCACGATCGACGTCAACGTCTCCCAGACGAGCAGCTTCCTCGGCGGTTGGACCGAATATCAGTTCACGTCGAACGCGTCCGCCGTCACCCTCACCGACCAACCCTTCATCGCCCTCACCTCCGAGAACCTCCTGGTCTCCGCCAACATCTTCGACATGAGCACCGGGTCGTTGCTCGGCGCCGAGATCTGGATGGCGAACCTGACCGCCGTCCTGGCCGGTGCCCCCTCCCCCTCCGAGTACTCGTGGGGGCCGAATGCCTCGTTCGGTTCCCTCCACCCCGCCAGCCCGATCGGGCCGTCCCCCAACGCCTACTTCGTCAGCGACAACTTCGGGGCCGCCTACGGGGTCACCTCCCAGACTTTCCTCAACGTGATGGAGTTCCGGGGTTCCCCGCCGGCGGCGGTGACGATGACGGACACCAACCTCTCGATCACTCCCGAGGCGTCCGCCCCTCTCGTCAATGGGGCGTGGTGCGCCTGGGATGCGACGGGGGCCTGCCTGTCGCTCGATGACGGCCGCGTGCTGTCCGCCGTGTGGGCGAACGGGTACCTCTGGGGGACGGCGAACGAGGGTTGCCTGCAGGGCGGTGTCAACGACGCCTGCATTCGCGTCTTCGAGGTGAACACCTCGGCCGCCACCCCCACGCTCCTCCAGCAGATCGATTTCAGCCAGGGCGGGAGTTCCATGGACTCCTACGGGGCCGTGGCGCTCGACTACGTCGGTGACCTCGGCATGGTCTTCAGCGGGGCGGGCAACGCCACGTTCCCGAGCCTCTACGTGACCGGCGCCACGGCCGCGCAGATCGCGGCGGCCACGAAGGCCGGCACTCCCCTCACCCTTTCGACCCCCGTGACCGTGGCGGCCGGGGTCGGCCTCCTCGATCCGACCGTCTTCGCGAACCGCTGGGGCGACTACTTCGAGATCTCCCCGGATGCCAACGTGTGGAACTCCCTGTGGCTCGAAGGGGAGTACATCGGGCCGAACAACGCGACCGACTACTACTCGACCGAGGTCGCGCAGACCTCCTTCCCGACGGCGCTCTACACGGTCAACGTGACCGCGAGCGGTCTCGCCCCCGGGACCAACTGGACGGCCTCGCTCAACGGGATCTCCGCCGCGTCGGGCACCTCCTGGCTCCGGTTCGAGGTGCCGAACGGCACCTACACCTTCGCCCCCGGGGCCATCCCCTCGGCCCCGGGCGTGCGCTACGGGGCGAACATCACGTCAAAGCCGATCACGGTCGCCGGGAATACCGTCTCCCTCCAAGTACACTACCAGAAGGAGGACCTCGTGACCACATCCGTGTGGCCTTCCCCCACCGCAGGTAGCGTGGTCCCCGGCTCGGGCTGGATCTACGATGGCAATGCGACGACCTTCACGGCCACTCCCTCCCCCGGGGGCGACTTCCTGCTCTGGATGGGCACGGGCACCGGCAACTACACCGGGACCTCGCCGTCCTTCCATGTCACGCTGAGCGCCCCGATCACGGAGGTGGCGTACTTCGGGGTCCGGCCCTCGTACGCGGTGACCGTGACCCAGGGCGGCCTCCCCACCGGGACGTCGTGGAGCATCTCCGTGAACGGCGTGACGAAGACCACCACGAACGCGAGCGTGACCTTCCAGGAGCCGAACGGCACCTACGGGTATTCCGCCCCGAGCCCCATCGCGGGCAAGGGCTACGGCACGGAGTTCGTGAGCACGGACGCCGTGGGGACGGTGAACGTGAGCGGGTCGGCGAAGGCCGTCACCCTCTCGTACTCGGCCCAGTACGAGGTGAAGTTGACCGTCTCCCCTTCGAACGCCGGGGGCGTGACCCCCGCGTCGGGATGGTATCCTGCCGGGTCGCTGACGGTCAATGCCTACGGCGCCGCGGGCTATCAGTTCGTGAAGTGGAACGCCACGGGCATCCCGGGCGGACTCGGGAACTCCTCCAGCGCGACCTTCTCCCTCTCGGGCCCCGTGAACCTCACCGCGGTCTTCGTGGCCGCGAGCCCGCACGGATCGACCTCGGGGTCGAACTCCTCGGGCGGGCTGAGCCTCCCGCTTGCCATCGGGCTGATCGCGGTCGCTGCGGTCGTCGCGCTCGTCCTCGGTCTTCTGGTCGGGCGGCGGATGGGCCGGAAGGGCACTTCCTCCGCGCCCGCGGGCCCCTACCCTTCGGCACCGGCCAGCTACCCGGGGTACCCTCCTCCCCCGCCGTAGGGGTCGCCGACGATCCCCGCCCGGCGCTCCGGGAGCGCCGGCGCCCGACACGGGCGCCCGCCGTGCCCAGGGTCCCCGTGACGGACCGGGCGTGAGGGTACCGGGCGGGCCTACGAGTACCGGACGCGGCCCTTGATCTCCAGGGCCCGCTCCCGGATGGCAGCCGCACCGAGGGGGTTCCCGGTGGCGTAGCCCTCGAGGAAGGCGGCGTAGAGCGTTCCGGCATCCGGGGAGAGGGTGTTCAGGTCCTCCTCCACGAGATGGAGGTCGATGCCGAACTCCTCCAGTTCGGGCGTGTGCGATCCCATCGAGAGATCGAGCAGCACGATCTCCTGCCCCGTCCAGAGCACGTTCGAGCCGGTGAGGTCTCCGTGGGAGATGTTCCCCCGGTGGAGCCGGCCCACCGCCTCGCCCCAGCGCCGCAGGAGGTCGCGGTTCTCCGGGCCGTCCGAGGCGTCCGCCTCCAGGATCTCCGTCACCGACCGTCCGGGGACCCGTTCCATCACGAACGACCCCTCCGCGAGGTCGATATCGAGCACGAACGGGGTCCGGATCCCGAGCCCGCGCGCCTCCCGGAGGAGACGGACCTCCATCCGGAGCCGCTCGGTCCGGAGTCGCTGGTCGAGCGCGGGCGGCCGGTAGGCCTTCACGATCCGGTGCTTGCGCAACGCCGGGATCCCGAGGTACCGGGTCTCGATCACCTGGGCTTCGGCGCCCTCCCCGAGCAAGGGGGAGGACTCGGGGCCGGTCATGCCGGATTCGACTGCCACGCCTTCCAGGTGCGGGCCACGGTCTCGCGCACGAAGCGTGCGGCGAGGGCGGAGGTGTTCCCGAGCTCGTTCGGGGGGGAGACCTCCATGATGTCGAGCCCGACGAGGCGGGGTGCGGCGGTGTCGATGACGGTCTTGATGTCCACGGGCGTGAGCCCGAAGGGCTCGGGCGTTCCCGTGCCCCCCGCGTAGGCGGGGTCGATCACGTCGATGTCGAGCGAGATGTAGACCTTCCGGGTGCCGAGGAGCGCCAGGGCATCCCGGACCGACTTCTCGATGCCCTCCTTCCGCACCTGGTGGGCCGTGATGTAGTGGAGGCCGAGGCCGGGGATCTCCTCGATCTCCTCCTTCGAGACGGACCGCACGCCCAGCACGACGAGGTTCTTCGGGCCGATGTGCTCGGTCATGCGCCGGGAGGAGCAGGCATGGCTCCGGGTGTCCCCGAGGTACTCCTCGCGGAAGTCCATGTGCGCGTCGAGATAGAGCACCCCCACGCTGTCCGGGTCGGGGATCGCCTCGACCACGGGGGCGGCGCAGGCGTGGTCTCCCCCGAGCACGATCGGGAACTTCGCGGACTTCCACAGGTGCTGCGCGACCTCCCGCACCCCCTCGGCCATGTCCGAGGCCGTCCCGAACTCCTCCGTGTTCCCGGCATCGTGGACCGGCACCGCGGCGAGGTCCACTCCGGTCTCGAGGTCGAGCGTCTCGTAATGCCAGGAGGCGGCCCGGATGGCGTCCGGCGCGAATCGGGCTCCCGGGCGGTAGGAGGTCGTGCGGTCGAAGGGTACCCCGACGATCACGTAGCGCGCCTCCTCGAACGGAGCGCCCGCATCGGCGAAGTGAGTGAGCGACAGGCCCTGCATCTGTCGTATGGGACGCTACGGACCTTATAAGGGGAGACGGTCTTTGAACGCCGTTATACCATGACCCCTTCCCCAAGCGAGCTGGCCGTCCGCGGGCTCCACGTGAGCGTGGCCGGAAAGGAGATCCTGAAGGGCATCGACCTGACCGTCAAGAGCGGCGAGGTCGTCGCCGTGATGGGACCGAACGGGTCCGGGAAGAGCACCCTCGCCTACTCCCTCGCGGGACATCCGCGCTACACCGTCACCGCCGGGACCGCCACGATGGCCGGGAAGGACCTCCTGAAGGAGACCGCCGATGCCCGCGCCCGGGACGGTCTCTTCCTCGGGTTCCAGTATCCCGTGGAGGTGTCCGGGGTCTCCTTCTCCAAGCTCCTCTGGAGCGCGTACACCCAGAAGCACGTCGCGGAGGAGATCGACATCGACGCCTACCAGGGCCGGCTCGAGGGCAACATGCGGATGCTGGGCATGGACGGGACGTTCCTCAAGCGCTCCCTGAACGAGGGGTTCTCGGGCGGGGAGAAGAAGCGGGGCGAGGTGCTCCAGATGGCGACGCTCGAGCCCAAGTTCGCGATCCTCGACGAGCCCGACAGCGGCCTCGACATCGACGCGGTGAAGGTGGTGGGCGAGGGGATCAGCCATCTCCGGAACCCGTCGCTCGGGATCCTCGTCGTCACGCACTATCAGCGTATCCTTAAGTACATCAACCCCGATAGGATATACGTCATCGTGGATGGGGTCGTCGCTCGGGAAGGCGGAAGGGAACTTGCAGAAGAACTCGAACTCAGGGGCTACGACTGGGTCCGACCACCGCACGATCATTGAGGGGTGTCGGGGAGACTTCCCCGTACTCGAACGCACCTTTCACGACAAACCCCTCGTCTACCTCGATTCCGCGGCCACCAGCCAGAAGCCGCGCGAGGTCATCGATGTCGAGGCGGAATTCTACCGCCGTTCCAACGCCAACGTCCACCGCGGGGTCTACGCCCTCTCCGAGGAGGCCACCGAGCTCTACGAGCACGCGCGGGAACGCGCGGCCCGCTTCCTCCACGTGCGGGACCCGGAGGAGATCATCTTCGTGCGCGGGACCACGGAAGCCCTCAACCTGGTGGCGACGTCTCTCGGCCGCGCGGACCTCCATGCGGGGGACCGGGTCGTCTCCACCGAGATGGAGCACCACTCGAACATCGTCCCCTGGCACTTCCTCCGGAAGTACCCGGGCATCGAGCTCGAGTTCATCGGCCTGACCGAGGAGGGGGAGCTCGTCCCCGCCGACATCGAGCGGCTCGTGCGTCCCGGGACCAAGGTCACCACGCTCACCCACGTCTCGAACGTCCTGGGGACCCTCAACCCCGTGGCCGAGATCGCGGAGCGCGCCCACGATGCCGGGAGCCTGGTGGTGCTCGACGCCGCGCAGTCGGCCCCGCACATCCCCGTCGATGTCGAGAAGCTCGGGGTCGATTTCGTCGCCTTCTCCGGGCACAAGGTCTACGGTCCCACGGGGATCGGCGTGCTCTGGGGACGGAAGGAGCTCCTCAAGCGCATGGCCCCCTACATGGGCGGCGGCGAGATGATCATGAACGTCGAGAAGGGGGACGTCTCGTACAAGGACCCCCCCTACCGCTTCGAAGCGGGGACGCCGAACGTGGCCGGTGCGGTCACGATGTCCGCGGCGCTCGACTACGTCGACCGGATCGGCTACGACGCCATCGCGAGCCACGACGCCGCGCTCGTCGCGCATGCCTGGGCGGTCCTCGGGGAGACCTTCGGGAAGAAGATCCGGCTCTACGGCCCGCCGCCCGAACGGGGCCACATCGGCGTCGTCTCGTTCGCGATCGAGGGCGTCCACCCCCACGACCTCGCGAGCCTCCTCGACGAGGAAGGGATCGCGATCCGCGCGGGACACCATTGCGCCCAGCTCGTGATGAAGCGCTACAAGGTGCCCGCCATGGCCCGGGCGAGCTACGGCATCTACAACCGGTCGGACGACACCGCCGCGCTGGTCACGGCCCTGCAGAAGGTCGCCGGTTTCCTCGCCCGCTGACGCGGTCCCCCGTTCTCCCCGGCGGAGCCGGGTCCGGGCATCCTCAGAGGAGGCTCCAGGGTCCCGCTCGGAGATGGTTCGAGTAGCGGGACAGGAAGGGGTCGTTCTGTTTCTTGCCGAGGGCGAGGAGGGCACCCTCGCGGCCCATGCCGGGCGCGTAGCTCCACCCGAGGCGGAACCCTCCCGCCACGGCCACCACGTTCCCGGACCGGGAGACGATCGGGAGCCCGTCCGGTGAGCAGGGGCGCTGGCCCGATCGGAAGTCAAGGACCTGGTCGAGCCCGGCCAGCTCCCGCGCCCGGGAGAGTATGGCCTCCGCGTGCGTGGTGCGTTCGGTCAGGTCGAAGTCCCACCCCCCGGTCACCTTGAGATGGCGCCCGGCCTCCGAGGGCGTTCCGGCCCGGGGGCCCAATGGCACCGCGGCGATCCCCCGGTCCGCGTAGATCACGGCGATGTCCTTCCGTTCGCGGGCGATGGCGTGCCAGCCGTAGCCCTTCACCGCGGTGAGCGGCAGGCCGATCCGGCGGGCCGCGACCCCGGTGCTGGCGACGACGGCATCGAACCGTCGTGGGCCGCCACCGGCATCCAGCGTCCCGTCCGCCGATAGCGACCGGACCGCCTTCCGCTCGATCCGGACCCGCGGCATCTCGGAAAGGATCCGCCGCACGAAGAGCTCGGTGTGGAGCCATCCCATCTTGGGGAAGTAGATCACGCCGGCCAGTCCCTTCCGCTCCTTCACCTCGAACGGCACCGGCGGATACTTCGACTCGTTGGCCCGGACCGCGGCGCGGAACGCTTTCGCGCTCTCGTAGACCTCCTCCAGTCCGCCCATCCGGAGCTCGAAGTCGTTGCGGGCCTCCGCGAGGGCGTTGTACGCCCGGGTGGACTCCTCGGCCATGGCCCTCAGGTGCGTCCACCCCGCCCGGTCCGGTTCCCGGCCCATGGTGCGGAAGTAGCGGAACAGCCATCGGCGGTCGACGTTGTGGAACGCGGACGAATCGTTCCTCCAGTAGCGCCAGGCCCGGCGCAGGTAGTCGAGATTGTTGATCCGGTAGAAGTTCTCGGGCTCGAGGATCCCCGCGGCGTGGATGGAATCTCCCCCCGGCTCGCCCTTCTCGAAGAGCGTGACCGAGGCCCCCTCCTTCTCGAGGTAGTAGGCGGCGAAGAGCCCCGCGATCCCGCCTCCCACGACCGCGACCTCCATGGAATTCCCCGGGCGCTCCGCCGTCCCCTGTCCGGGCGAGGGCGTCCGCCTCTTAACCTCCCGCGGCGGTCCCTACCTATCTAGTAAGTGCTATATATCAAGTAGTCTTTACATATGTCGGCAATGGAACGTGAGAGAGATCCGCTCCCTCAAGGAGCTCGAGGTGATCATGAAGGCGCTATCGAACCCCGTCCGCATGACCATCGTGGGCTCCTTGGCGCGCGAGCCCAAGCACATCTACGCGCTCGCGAAGGAGCTCCGTCTCTCCTACCCGCTCGTCCATCTCTACGTGGAGTCCCTCGAGAAGGTGGGGCTGGTGGAGAGCACGACGGGAGGCGTTGCCCCCGACCAACGGGAGCGCAAGTACTACCGCGCGGCCTCGTTCCGCATCGAGCTGACCCCGGAAAGATTGAAAGAAATGTATCAGGAGGCGAAGCAAGATGGCTAGAATCGGAGTGATCGGCTTGTCGGCGGGAATGGCCGTGGTGATGGGCGCGATCGTGCCGATTATCACGATCTACTACATGGCCCAGGGCCTCGAGGTCATCGCGGGAGTGATCGTGATCCTCTTCTCCCTCACCGGGGGTGTGGTCCTCGGGGTGGTCTCCATGGGCATCGGCTTCGCCGCCCCGTTCGCGGGGGACTCCGCGGCCGCCGAGGCGGAGGAGCGTCTGAAGGTGCTGCGGGCATCGCACCGGGCGCTCCTGGAGGAGCTGGACGACGAGGTCGCCATCCTGAAGGAGATCCGCGACAACCTGAAGAACGCGGGCGGAGGAAGGGCATGACCGACGCCCCGCTGCGCTACGCGAAGCTGAGCGACGAGGAGCTGGCCACCGAGCTCCAGCGGCGTCTTCGGGAAGCGAAGTCGCTGCTCACGGAGATCCGCGACGTGCTCCGGGAGGCCGCCGATGTCGGCTGAGACGTCCCCGGGGCCCTCGCGGTTCGACCGGTACTACGGGGCTCCCTCGGGGGGGACCCCGGGTACCGAGGAGGTCCAGCGGATGCTCGAGGAGCTCGCGCGCTTCGTCCCGGAGGGGGGGTCCCACCGCCATTCGGGGAGCACCCATCTCGAGACCGTTCGGGCGACCGAGCTGCGGGTGTCGGGTTCCCTGCACGTGGACGGGGACGTGCGGTCGGGGGTGCTCCACGTCTCCGGCGCGGGGCACGTCGGCGGGAACCTGCTCGCGCGCGAGGTCGAGACCTCGGGGTCGTTGAAGGTGGGCGGCAGCATCACGTCCGCTGCGTTGGAGGTCTCGGGAAGCCTCCGCGCGGAAGGCGGGGTGTGCACGGAGCGCTACACCCACGTGAGCGGCTCGATGCGTTCCGCCTGGCTCCATTCGAGCGGGGACATCTCGGTGTCGGGTGGGATCGAGACCGGCCGCATCGTCGGAAGCGAGGTCGAGATCTCCGGCGGCGGCCAGGTCCATGCCGTCCACGGCGGGACGGTGCGCATCAACGAGCGCGCCGCCTCCGTCTTCGGTGGGATCGTGCGGATCCAGGTCGGGTCCGGCCGACGCCGCAACTTCCGGGCGGACGAGGTGGTCGCGACCGGGAACGCGCTCGTCGACCGGTGCGAGCTCGGCCTCCTGCGCGCCGATGTGGTCGAAGTTCGTAGGAACGCACATATCGGGAAGGTCGAATACTACACGCGGTGCGTCGTGGAGCCCGGCGCGGACGTGGGGTCCCCCCCCACGCGCCTGACCCACCCCTCATCGTAGGAAAGCAGCATGGCCCCGGATCCGAACGTGGTGGCGGAGGTCCGCGATCTCCGGCACTCCTACGACGGGAAGAACTGGGCCCTCAAGGGCGTGAGCTTCGACGTTCGCAAGGGCGAGGTCTTCGGTCTCCTCGGGAAGAACGGGGCGGGGAAGTCCACGCTGATCAAGATCCTCACCACGCTGATGCGCCCCTCGTCAGGCTCCCTGACCGTGCTCGGGCGGGACCCGGAGGGAGAGGGTCCCCGGATCCGCCGGCGGATCGGGGTCGTGCAGCAGGGCGAGTCGTTCGACTTCACCACCGTCGAGGGGAACTTCGACCTCTACGGGATGCTCTGGGACGTCCCGAAGGAGGTGCGGATCGAGCGCCGCGAGCGGCTCCTCAAGCTCTTCGACCTCGCCGCGATCCGCAAGGAGCGGGCCTTCGACCTCTCCGGCGGGCAGAAGCGGCGCGTGCAGGTCGCGCGGGAGCTGATGCACGATGTCGACATCCTCTTCCTCGACGAGCCGACCACGGGGCTGGACGTCCTGATGCGCCGCTCGATCCTCGACTTCGTGCGCGACGAGGTGCGCCGCGGCCTCACGGTGGTCTTCACGACCCATAACCTCGAGGAGGCGGACTACCTCTGCGACCGCATCGCCGTCATCGACGAGGGGCGGATTGTGGCGCTGGACACGGTGGCGAACCTGAAGCGCCGGTACGGGGGGAAGAAGACGGTGGAGATCACCGTGGGAGGCGGGCTCGCGAAGGCCTTCTTCGCCCAGCTCCGCGCCGCGCTCCCGTCCTCGGACGTGGTGAAGGACGGGGAGCCGGGATCGGGCCTCGTCATCTGCGAGGACCCGAAGGAAACGCTCCGTCTGGTCCTCGAGACCGCGCAGCGGACGGGGGCACCCATCGAATGGCTTAACGTGCGGAAGAACACCCTCGAGGAGGTCTTCCTCGAGTCGCTCGCGGCGGGGGGGGCCTGACCATGGGGATGCCGAGCGTCGTCAAGCTCATCCTGCGCAACCTCAAGGTGAACACCGACGCCGGGAGCCTGATGATCCTGGTCGGCCTGCCCGCGCTCTACCTCGTCTTCTTCGGCTTCGGGTTCCAGTCGCTGATCCCGAAGGAGCCGGGCTCCCCCAACTACCTCGAGTTCCTCGCGCCCGGCATCGTGGCCTTCCAGACGGTCATCGCGGGGACCGTCGCCGGGAGCATGCTCTGGGCCGACCGGCGATGGGGCATGCTGGCCCAGCTCCTCGTCGGCCCCTTCACCCGGCTCGAGTACCTCCTCGGGATCATGCTCACCGCAGTGGCCTTCGGGCTCCTCGGGGCCGTCGTCATGATCGGGGCCGCCTACCTCCTCATCGGCTCGCTCACCCTCACGGCCGTGGGGGTCTTGCTGATCCTCACCACGCTCGTGGTGGGCTCGATACTCTTCGGCTCGCTGATGCTCCTCCTCGCCGCCCTGGTGAAGTCCAACAACGCCTACAACAGCATCCAGATCCTCCTCCTTTTCGTGGTGAACTTCGCGAGCACCGTCTTCTACCCCGAAGGGTCCGGGCTGCCGCTCTCGATCCAGATCCTCTTCAACGCGAACCCGTTGACCTACGTGGCGAACACCGTGCGGCACGGGTACCTCGGCACCTACGGGTCCGGGGACATCTTTTCGCTCGGGCTGCTGTTGGCCGAGACGGTGGTCTTCCTCTCGCTCGCGGTGTGGTCCTACATGCGCTCCCACGTCTCCTTCGTCTGATCGGGCCCGGACCGCCGAGAAACGCCTCCCGGACTGCGTTTGGAGCAGTATCTGGTAGTGGTTTTGTCAGGTTGAGAAGGGTTATCCCGGGATCTCGCGTCCGAAACTCGATGGGTATGATGGGTGTTATGAGCCCCTTCTGCGCCCGATGCGGCTCTCCGTCACCTCCGGGGGCCACCGTCTGCCGGCAGTGCGGAGCCTCGATCATCGACCCGACCCCCCTTTCCGCCGAGCACCAGGGCTCGGCGACCCCTGCCTACTACGCCGGCGAGGCCGCGGCCGCCCCCCGGCACACCGCTCCTCCGCCGCCCCCGCCCCCTCCGCCGCCGGCGGAATCGCGGTGGGGATTCCTGCACCGCAAGGGTTCCCACCACTAGCGGCGTCCGCTCCGCCCTGACGACTTAAGTACAGGGTGGGCGTCCGCATCCCTCGTGGCACGGTACGAGCTCTTCCTGGTGGGCGGGGCCTACGACGAGGACCGCCAGTCGGGGGAGGTGGTGGTCGAGCTCTTCGGTCGCGCTCGCGACGGCCGTTCGGTGACGGCCCGCGTGCACGGTTTCCGGCCGTATTTCATCATCAAGGACCCCACCCCCGAGGTCCGGGAGCGGCTCAAGGCCGAGCCCGAGGTGAAGCGGACCGAGGACGTGGCCCTCTGGGTCGATGGGTCCGAGCGGCCCTGCCTGCGGGTGGAGGTCACCTATCCGTACACCGTACCCAGCTTCCGCCACCGGTACGGGACGGAGGGCGACGAATCCAGCGTCCTATCCTGCGATATCCCCTTCGCCCACCGGTACCTCTACGACACCGTCCCAGCAGGGGGGATCACGGTCACGTTCGACGCGGTACCGGTGGAGGAATCCCTCGGTCGGAGGTACACGACCGCGGAGGTCGTGCGCGTCACGGGGCCGGTGGAGCGGGGCGAGGACTTCCGTCCCCCCCTCACGTACCTCTCCTTCGACATCGAGAACTCGCTCAAGGACCGCCGGATCTTCTGCCTCTGCGGGGTCGTGGACCGCGGGGACGGGAAGGTGGAGAGCTTCCAGCTCGACGGCGATGAGCGGCAGATCATCGCCGGCTTCCTCGACCAGATCCGGAAGGCGGACCCGGACGTCATCACCGGGTACAACATCGGCGGATACGACCTCCCTCTCCTCGAGGAACGCGCCGAGAAGCTCGGCATCGGCCCCTCCAACCTGCTCTTCGGGAGGGACCTGTCCCCCATCAGCGACGTCGGCGAGCGGATGTGGCGTGCGCACGGCCGGGTGATCGCCGACGCCTGGTGGTCCGCCCGGACGATCCTGCGCCCCAAGCAGGAGAGCCTGCAGTTCGTCTCGAACCTCCTCCTCGGCGAGGTGAAGCGCGACGGCGACCGCCGAAACATGGACCAGGAGTGGGAGAAGGACCCGGCGGGCGTGAAGCGCTACTGCGTCAAGGACGCCGAGCTCGCGCTGGGGGTGCTCCGCAAGCTCCGGGCGATCGACAAGGCGACCGACATGGCCTCCGTCTCGGGGCTCTACCTGGATGAGGGATTGAACGGCCGGACGAGCACGCTCGTCGACGCGCTCCTCATCCGGGCGGCCGACCAGCGGCGGATCGGGGTCCCCCCCAGCCACCGGGCGCTGGGGGAGGGGCCCATCGAGGGCGGCTTCGTCCTCGACATCAAGCCCCAGCTCGTCCACTGGGTCGTCGTCCTCGACTTCAAGGCGATGTACCCGTCCATCATCATCTCCCGCAACATCTGCTTCACCACCCTCTCGGACCAGGGCACGATCGAGGCCCCCAACGGGGTCCGGTTCCTGCCGCGCACGACGAGGCCCGGGCTCATCCCCGACATCCTCACCCACCTCCTCACGGAACGCGACCGCCTGAAGAAGAAGGGCCGCGAGGCGGGATCCCCCTCGGAGAAGGAGTACTACGACGGGCTCCAGGCCGCGGTCAAGGTGCTCATGAACTCGTTCTACGGGGTGATGGCGAGCTCCTTCTACCGCTTCACGAACAAGAGCATCGGGGCCGCGATCACCGCGTTCGCGCGGGCGGAGATCCACAACGTCATCGACGAGGTGGCGAAGATGGACGCCGAGGTGATCTACTCGGACACCGACAGCGTCTTCGTGAAGTCGCGGGAGCCCTCCCTCGACGGCGCGAAGGCCTTCGGGGAGTCCGTCTCCTCCCGCTTCACCCACTCGGGCGTCTCCTTCGAGTTCCAGTCCGTCTTCTCGTCCTTCTTCAGCCACGGCGCAAAGAAGCGCTACGTGGCCCGCCAGATCTGGCCCAAGGAGGACCTCGTCGTCCGGGGCTACGAGACCCGGCGCACGGACGCGTTCGACCTCCAGGTCGAGGCGCTGAACGAGATCTTCAACCTGGTCCTCGACAACCGGACCGACGAGGCGGTGCAGCGCGCCAAGGAGTACGTCCGCACCACGGCCGAGGGCCGGGTCCCGATGGAGAAGCTCGTGATCGCCCGCACCGTCCGCGAGGAGAGCGAGTACAACGAGAAGACCCGCGGCGCGCTCCCCTTCCTGCGCGTCTTCAAGCAGCTGAAGTCCGAGGGCTACGACGTCGTCCCGGGGATGAAGGTCGCCTGGATCGTCGTGAACTCGAAGAAGACCCCGCAGGACATCGAGCCCGTCGCCGCGGGCCGGCCGTACCCCGCGGACCGCAAGCCGGACTTCGGCTACTATGCGGGCCGGCTCGCCCAGACCCTCGCCCGCGTGACCGAGGTCTTCGGGTGCGACGAGGACGGGCTCCTCGGCCGGGCCCAGCAACGCAAGCTGGGGGACCCCGCTCCGGAGGCACCGACCATCGCCGCGGGGCTCGATACCCCGCTGAGCGCCTTGACGACCGGTCCGAAGAAGGGACGACAGACCACCTTCTCCGAGTAGCCCCTCGTCCCCGTCGGGGCCGGTCGACCGGGTGGACACCCGCCGGGCCGACGCGCGTCGGTCGCAACCTCTTCTACCGGCCCGACGTGGGAGAGGCGGGAACCGATGCAGTTCGAGGTGAGCCGCTATGCCTTCGCGATCTCGAGCCCGCTGGGGGAGCTCTCGCAGCGCTACCCGACGGTGCGCTGGACGGCCCGTCCCCTCGGACGCCAGTGGCTGGTGAGGGCCGAGGGCCCGCCCGAGGACGTGGAGGACGCCCTCCGCGAGGCCGTGCGCGCGCGGGCCCGACGGGTCGAGGACCCGCGGGGGCCCGCCTGCCTCCTCCTCTCCCCGTCCCGGGCCGAATCCCGCCGGCTCCTCCAGATCGAGGCGGCGGGCGGCACCATCCTGCCCCCGCTCTCCTGGAGCGAGGGATCGATCATCGTCCGGGTGGCGGTCCCGCTCCCGAAGCCGGGGGCCGACCCGTTCCGCCCCGGTCCCGGGACCCGCCTCCTGTCGCGCCGGAAGTCCTCGCTCCGCGACCTCCTCACGGAGGTCGACGGGGGGCGGTCCGGTCCCTCCCGGCTGTCGGAGCGGCAGCTCTCCGTGCTCCGGGAGGCGATCCAGGGCGGCTACTACGACGTGCCCCGGAAGGCGCCGCTGGAGCACATCGCCGCGCGGCTCGGGATCCAGCGGAGCACGGCCGAGGAACATCTCCGGCGCGGGGAGTCCATCCTCCTCGGGTCCTTCCGCCCGCTCCTCGACGCGCGGGCGAGCGGGGAGGAGGCGCTCCCGGTCCCCACTCCCCAGACCCTCGAGACCTACGCTCGGTTCAGCCACGAGCTCGACCTCTACGTCCAGATGATCCTGCGGAACGGCCGGATCTCCCACGTCCGCCTGGCCCGGTCGGCGCCCCTGCCCCATCGGGGGCATCCCTACCTCGCGCGGATCCTCCATCACATCCAGACCGGGCAGGATGACCTCACCGACCTCCCGGTGGAGCTCGACGTGAGCGGGTTCGACCGGGAGGTGCTCGAGGCCCTGCGGCGCATTCCGCCCGGGGAGACCATCACCTACGGTGCGCTGGCCCGTCTCCTGGGCCATCCGCGCTCGGCCCGCGCCGTCGGGAACGCGGTGGCCCGGAACCCGATCTCCGTCGTCATCCCGTGCCATCGCGTGGTGCCCGCCCAGGGCGGCATCGGCAACTACTCCGCCGAGGGAGGGTCCCGCACCAAGGAGACGCTCCTGCGCCAGGAGGGCGCCACCATCGACCCCGCGTCCGCGACCGTGCGAGGGCGCGGCCGTTCCCACCACCGGAGGCGGGTCCTTCCGTGAGTCCGCGATTCGCCGACGCAGGGCCCTCCCGTGACGCGGGCGAGCCCTCGGGCCGCTCGACCCACCACTGGGAGTACCTCGCCCTGCTCGCGCTCGGGGGGATGTGGGGATCGGCGTTCCCCTTCATCCGCCTGGGCCTCCTCGCGGGGGCACCTGCCCTGCTCTTCGCGTCCTTCCGGTTCCTGGGCGCCGCCGCCGTGGTCTCCATCGTTGCGGCCGCGCGCCGGGAGGCGTGGCCGGCGAGACGGGACCTCGCGCTCTCCGCCCTGTGGGGAGGCGGGCTCCTCGTGGCGGGATACATGGGCTTCCTCTACACCGGCGAGGAGTCGGTCACGGCCGGGATCGCGGCGGTGCTCATCGCGAGCGGTGCGCTCTGGAGCGCCCTCCTGGGGTACACCTTCCTCCCGCAGGACCGCCTGGGTCGGGCCGGGATGGCCGGCATCCTGATCGGCTTCCTGGGGGTCTCGGTCCTCTTCCTCCCCGATCTCGCGGGCGGCTCCTATCTCCGCGTCCTCCCCCTGCTCTTCGTCCTGGGGGCCGCGCTCGCGTTCGCGATCGGCTCGGTCGGCCTCCGGAAGACCGTGTCGGCTCCCCAGGGGACGTGGGCCCTGTCGGCCGAGTTCGCGCTGGGAGGGCTCCTGCTCCTGGTCCTCGCCCTGGCGGCCGGGGAGACCCGGATGCCGTTGGGCTCCTCCGTGACCCTCTCGCTCGCCTACCTGGTCGTGGTCCCGTCCGTGCTGGGGTACTCGGTCTACTTCCTGCTCCACCATCGCGTGGGCCCGCTCCGCGCGAACGTCGTGGCCTACGTCAATCCCATCGCGGGCATCCTGCTCGGGATGGCCCTGCTGGGGGAAACCGTCACGGGGTACGAGCTGGGAGGTTTCCTGCTCATCGTGGCCGGGATCTACCTCGTGCAGCGGGACCGGGGTTCGCCGGCGGAACGCCCGCCGGGGACGCCTACGCCGGCGTCCCAGAAAGGCTGACCCAGCGGAGCGAGAAGGAGTTCATCATCACGCTCGTCGAGGAAAGCCCCATGGCGAGGGCGCCGACCATCGGGAGGAACCCGTAGATCCCGAACCCGAGGAAGGGGACGAGGATCCCCGCTGCGATGGGCAGGAGGACCGTGTTGTACCCGAGGGCCCAGAAGAGGTTCAGCCGGACCTTGCGCACCGTCCGGCGGGCGAGGCGCAGGGAGAGGGCCACCCCCCGGAAGTCCGAGCGCATCAGGATCACGCCGCCCGCCTCCTTCGCCACGTCCGCCCCGGCGCCGATGGCGATCCCGACGTCCGCGGCCATGAGGGACGGGGCATCGTTGATCCCGTCCCCGACGAAGGCGACCCGCTTTCCCTCCGCCTGACGGGCCCGGAGGTACTCGAGCTTCCGTGCCGGGGTGAGCGCGGCATGGAACTCGCGGATCCCTACCCGGGAGGCAACCCGACGGGCCGCCTTGTCGGTGTCCCCCGTGAGCATGACCACCGAGACCCCGTCACGCTCCAGCGCGGCCACGGCCTCGGGCACGCCGGGGGCGGGGTCGTCGAAGAATCCCAGGAGACCGATCGGGCGCGTGCCCTCGAGGACGGCCGACCAGGCCTTCCCCTCCCCGGAGAGGCGGTCCGCGGCGGAAGCGAGGGCCGCGCCCTCGAGCGCCGCGCGAGGGAGGGCCGTCCCGGAGACGACGGAGACGGCGCGTCCTCCGACCGTGCCCCGAAGTCCTTGGCCGGGCTCGGCGACCACGTCCGTGATCTTGGGGACGTCAACATGCTCGTTCCTAGCCCGGGCGACCACCGCCCGCGCCAGGGGGTGCTCGCTCGCGGACTCGAGCGCCGCGGCCGTCTCGAGGAGCCGACGGACGTCCGTTCCGCTCGCGGGGATGAGGTCGGTGAGCTCGGGGTGCCCCCGGGTGAGGGTCCCGGTCTTGTCCGTCAGGACGAGGTCCACGCGCGATGCCTTCTCGATCGCGTCACGGCCCTTGAAGAGGATGCCGTCCTTCGCGGCGCGGCCCGTGCCCATCACGATGGCCGCCGGGGTGGCGAGGCCAAAGGCACAGGGGCAGGCCGTGATCGCGACCGTGACGAAGACCAGGAGCGCGACGTTGAAGGGGGCATGGCCGAAGGCATACCATCCCAATCCCGCGAGCAGCGCGATCGTGAGCACCACCGGGGTGAATACCGCGGCGATGCGGTCCGCCAGCTGTTGGATCGGGACCTGGCCCATCTCGGCCTCCGATAGGAGCCCCCCGATCTGGGAGAGCACCGTGTCCTCGCCCACCTGGGTGGCCCGGACGACGATCCGTCCCGGTCCGTTCACCGTTCCCGCGATGACCTTGTCTCCCGGGCCCTTGTCCACGGGCAGGCTCTCTCCCGTGACCAGGGCCTCGTTGACCGCCGTCCGTCCCTCGACGAGGGCGCCATCGGCGGGGATGCGGCCCCCGGGTCGGACCACGAAGGTGTCGTCGACCGCCACGTCGGCGATCGGGATCTCGGTCTCCCGTCCCTCCCGCAGGACCGAGGCGGTGGAGGGGAGCAGCGCCCGCAGCTCCCGCAAGGCGTCGCGGGCCCGGTCCCGCGTCAGGTGCTCGAGGTAGCTCCCGGTGAGGATCAGGGTGACGATGAGCGCGGACGCGTCGAAGTAGAAGACCTGCGGAAGCGCCTGGGGGAGGAGCAGCGCCGCGACGCTGTAGGCGTAGGCGACCGTCGTCCCGACCGCGATGAGGACATCCATGTTCGCGATCCGGCTCTTGATCGCGTCCCACGTCCCGTGGTAGTACGACCACCCGGAGTAGAACTGGACGACGGTGGCCAGGGGGAGCGCGATGAACGGCCAGTCCGGGATGGAGAAGAGGTAGGTCAGCAGGAGGATGGCGACGGAGAGGGGCCAGGCAACGAGCAGCTTGTTCCGGACCTCGCGCAGCTGACGCTCGGGGTCCGCGAACGTGGCCATGCACGTCGCGTTGCAGAAGTAGTACGTGCGGTTGTCGCGGATGAGCTTGAGCTCGGCGGAGTGCTCGTCCACGAACATCCCGCAGACGGGGTCCGTGGGCATGGACGCCGCGGGGAGGGGCGGGTCAGTGCTTGGCCCGCTTCGCCTCGAAGGTCTTCTGGCAGCTCTCCGCGCAGAAGTAGACGGCCACCCCGTCGTAGACGCCCTTGAACTTCGCCTTCTCCGTGTCCATCGTCATGCCGCACACCGGGTCCTTTGCTTTCGCCATGGGAACACCTGGTTCTAACGGGGTTGGAGAGATACGGACATTATATAGCTTCACTACGAACGGGCGCGCCCGAGCGCGGTCGAAGGGCCCTCACGAGCGGGGACGGGCGGCCCGCCCCTCCGTCCGCCGCGGCGTCCCGGGGCGGGTCGCCCGGACGCCGGATCCCTTCCAGAGGAGGAACCCTCCCTTGAACGCATTGGCGTTCGCGCCGGCGCGGCAGCCGGGGGGAAGGGTCCTCAGGTGGCGCACGTTGCCACCGCCGAGCACGACATAGCCCGGCTCGAGGGCGCCCTGGAGCTCCTTCACGACCCGGAACACCTGCTCCCGCCAGCGCTTCTTGCCGAGCTTCTGCCGCCCCTTCTCCCCCAGGTAGTCCTCGTACGTCCTTCCCTTCCGGTAGGGCAAATGGCCGAGTTCCATCGGCTCGAGTTCCCCGTCGACGATCATCGCGGAACCGAGCCCGGTGCCCAGGCCGAGGAAGAGCATCCGTCCTCCATCATAGCTCCCGAGCGCCTGCATCGCGGCGTCGTTCAGGAGCTTCACCGGGTGTCCGAAGGCGCGTTCGAAATCGAACCCCACCCATCCCTTGCCGAGGTTCACCGGCTCCTGCACCGGGCGTCCGTGGAGCACGGGGCTGGGGTAGCCGATCGACACCACGTCGTAGCGCCAACCCTGCGTGGCCTTCTGGACGGCCGCCACCATGGCGGCGGCCGACA
Organism: Thermoplasmata archaeon; assembly: GCA_021790425.1. GTDB lineage: Archaea > Thermoplasmatota > Thermoplasmata > Lutacidiplasmatales > UBA184 > JAJYEA01. The sequence continues at coordinate 53,614 of JAJYEA010000006.1, forward strand.
TCGTGGGACCGGAGGGGATCTTCACGGGGTCGGTCTTCCCCGTCGCGAGGACCTTGACGTGCGTCCCTCCCACGTCGATCACGAGGACCCGGAGCGGCGGGGTCACGGATGGGGGACCCCGGTCCCGGAGACAAGGCGCTCGGGCGGGACCTTCGCGGCCGCGGCGACATCCACGTACCACGTCGTGGTCCCCACCGGACGGAGGAGGCTCGCGGGGAAGTCCGCATCCTGGTCGGCCGCGAGCGTGGAGGCGAGCGACTGCGCCTTCGAGGCTCCCGCGACGAGGAAGGCGATCGCCCGGGACGAGCCCAGGGCCGGGCGGGTCAGCGTGAGCCGCGGGACCCGGGGATGACCGGCCGGGTGCGGGATGGAGATCACCGGCCGCCGGGCCTCCGCGAGGGACCGGGACCGCGGGAAGAGCGAGGCCGTGTGGCCGTCCGCGCCGAGCCCCAGGAGGACGAGATCGAACCAGGGGACGACGTGGTCGACCACGCGGACGATCTCCCGGGAATACTCCTCCGCGGCCCGGGCGGGCGGGGTGAGGTCCCCCCGCATCGGATGGACGTGCGCCTCCGGAACGCCGAGCGGATCGAGGAACATCCTCCGGGCGACCCCGTAGTTCGAGTCGTCGCTCGAGGCGGGGACGCAGCGCTCGTCCCCCCAGAAGAACTCGATGCGGTCCCAATCGAGGGAGGTCCGGTTGCGTTCCAGCAGGACCTGGTAGAGCGCCCGCGTCGTGGTTCCGCCGGTGAGCACGATGAGCGCGCGTCCGCGTTCCTTGATCGCCTCCCGGGCGGACAGGATGAAGCTCTGCGCGAGAGCGCCCGCGGCCTCCTCCAGCGTGGGGAAGACGCGCACCGGAGGGCTCAGTCCTCGTTCCATCGGTGCCCCCACTCCTCCGCGAGCCGCGCCGCCTCCGGGGGTCCGTTCGCCCCCGGAGCATAGGTATGGACGGGCAACCCCGCCCGGAGCACGTCGTCGTAGAGCGTCCATGACGCTTCCACCTCGTCCGCGCACACGAAGAGCGTCGGGTCCCCGGCGAGGATGTCCAGGATGAGCGTCTCGTAGGCGTCGCGCATGGAGCCGAAGACGTCGGCGTAGCGGAAGCGCATGCGATGGGTCTGGATGCGGTTCTCCTCCCCGGGCACCTTGATCTCGAAGGCGAGGTCGAACCCCTCGTCGGGCTGGAGGGTGATCGCGAGCCGGTCGGGGTTGAGCTCGTATTCCTCGGCGAGGGGGAAGAAGGAGATCGGGGGAGCGCGGAAGGTGAGCACGATCCGGGTCGACTTGCGCGCCATGCGCTTCCCCGTGCGGAGGAAGAAGGGCACGCCCTGCCAGCGCCAGTTCGCGATCCTCAGACGGAGGGCCGCGAAGGTCTCGGTGCGCGAACCGGGGGCGACGCCGGGCTCCCCGACGTACCCCGGGGTCGGTCCCGAGGGCCCGCTCCCGGGACCGTACTGGCCCAGGACCACGTCCTCGGGGGCCAGGCGTGCGATGGAGCGCAGCACCTTGACCTTCTCGTTCCGGATCGCGTCCGCCGCGAACGCGGAGGGGACCTCCATCGCGACGAGCGCGAGCAGCTGGGTCACGTGGTTCTGGACCATGTCGCGGATCGCCCCGGCGGAGTCGTAGTAGCCCACCCTGCCCTCGACCCCCAGCGACTCGGCCACCGTGATCTGGACGTGCTCGACCCACTGGCGGTTCCAGAGACCCTCGAGAAACATGTTGGCGAAGCGGAGCACGAGGAGGTTCTGCACCGTCTCCTTACCGAGATAGTGGTCGATGCGGTAGACGTCGCGCTCGTCGAAGTGGGAGTGGATGAGGTCGTTCAGCGCCCGGGCGGAGGCGAGGTCACGGCCGAACGGCTTCTCCACCACGACGCGCGTCCATCCCGGCCCCTTCGAGAGCCCCGCGCGCGCGATCCCCATCAGCGCCGGGGTGAAGGCGGAGAGTGGAAGGGCGAGGTAGAGCACCCGGTTCCCCGGAAGGTGGAACTCGGACTCGACCTCCCGCACCCGGTCGGCGAGACCTCCGTACCCTTCCGGGGTCCCGTCGATGGCCCGGTAGCGGAGCACGGACTGGGCCCAGGACCGGACCTCGCCCTCCGGACCGGCCCCGTGCGCGAGGAGCGCCCGCACCGCGGTCTCCTGGAACTCGGAGTCGCTCAGCGGTCGGCGGGAGGCCCCCAGGATCGCGCTTCCCTCGGCGACCTCGTGACGCCGGTGGATCTCCCAGAGCGCGGGGAGGACCTTCCGGTCCATGAGGTCCCCGGTGGCCCCCACGACCACGAACAGATGCCGGTCCGGGGGGGTGGCGTTCACGGGGAGTTCTCCTTCTCCACCGCGTGGCCGCCGAACTTGTTGCGCATCATCGCCAGGAGCCGGTCGGAGAAGGAGTCCGTGTCGCGCGAACGGATGCGTTCCTCCAGGGCCAGCGTGATGATCGGCGCAGGGACGTTGAGGTCGAGGGCCTCGGTGACCGTCCAGCGGCCCTCCCCGGAGTCCGCGACCCAGGGCTTGATCCCCTCGAGGCCCGGGTTCTCGGAGAGCGCGTCCCGCGTGAGGTCGAGGAGCCAGGAACGTACCACGCTCCCGCGCTGCCAGATGCGTGCCACCTCGGCCAGGTCGAGCGCGAAGTCCTCCTTGGCCCGCATCACGGCGAACCCCTCGGCGTAGGCGGCCATCATCCCGTACTCGATGCCGTTGTGGACCATCTTGACGAAGTGGCCCGAACCCACCGGGCCCACGTGACCCCACCCCTGGTCCGGAGCGGGGGCCAGGGTCTGGAGGACGGGGCGGAGCCGGTCGACGTCCTCCCGCTCCCCTCCGGCCATCATGCTATAGCCCTCCTTGAGGCCCCAGATCCCTCCGCTGGTCCCCACGTCCATGAAGCGGAGCCCCCAGGAGCGCACGAGGGATGCCCTCCGGAGCGTGTCCCGGTAGTAGGAATTGCCTCCGTCGACGACCAGGTCCCCTGCCGACAGATGAGGACGCAGTTCCTCGAGGACGTGGTCGACCGTGGGGCCCGCCGGAAGCATCAGCCAGACCGTCCGCGGGGGATGGAGCGCACGGGCCACCTCCGCCAGGTCGTAGGCCGGCGTGGCGCCGTGGGCGGCGAGCTCGTCCACGGTCGCCCGCGTCCGAGCGTAGGCCACCACACGGTGGCCACCGGCGAGGAGACGGAGGACCATGTTGCCTCCCATCTTGCCCAAACCCACGATTGCGATCTCCATGGTGCACCCGGCGTCGAGAGGAACGCGGTACGTACCCCTACGCCTCCGGATTACACATACTTTTGGGTGGCAGCTACCGTGTCGCTCCTCCGCGGTTCCGCCCCCCCGAAGCGGGACCGTGCCGCGTCAGGCGGGGGAGGTCACGCGGCGCACGGCCTCGAGCACGCGATCGAGCGTGAGACCGAGGCTCTTCGCGACGGCCGGTCCCGGGGCCGAGATCCCGAATCGGTCGATGCCGATCGCGATGCCATCCTCGCCCACGTAGCGCGACCATCCGAGCGTGGCCCCGGCCTCGACGGAGACCCGGGGGACGTTCCGCGGGATCACCTGGGCCCGGTACGCAGCATCCTGCTCCTCGAAGAGCTCCCACGAGGGCATCGAGACCACGCGCGTCGGGAGACCCTCCCGCGCCAGCGTCGCCTGGGCCTGCAGCGCGAGCTCCACCTCGGAGCCGGTCGCGATCAGGATCGCGCGTGGAGCGGGCCCGGCGGGCTCGGAGAGAACGTAGGCCCCCCGCGCGAGACCCTCCGACGCGAGGTCGGCGGTCCCCGGGAGGTTGGGCAGCTTCTGCCGGGTGAGGATGAGCGAGACCGGGCCCGGACGGCCGAGGGCGGCCTTCCAGGACGCCGCGACCTCGTTCGCGTCCGCGGGCCGGATCACCGTCATGCCGGGCATCGCCCGGAGGCCCGCGAGCTGCTCGATCGGCTGGTGGGTCGGTCCGTCCTCCCCGACGTGGATGCTGTCGTGGGTGAAGACGACCACGATCCGCGTGCGCATCAGGGCGGCGAGACGGAGGGAGGGACGCGCGTAGTCGGAGAAGACGAAGAACGTCGCGCCGTACGGTCGCAGCCCGCCGTGGAGCGCGATCCCGTTGAGGGCGGCGACCATCGCGTTCTCCCGGACCCCGAAGTGGAAGTTCCGTCCCTCGGGGTGCTCGAGGTTGAAGCTGGGGAGGCCCTTGAGGAGGGTCATGGTGGAGGGGGCGAGATCGGCGGAGCCCCCCACGAGCTCGGGGAGGACGGACGCGAGCGCGTTCAGCACCTTCTCGGACGCCCCGCGAGTGGCGAGCGGCGGGTCCGTGGGCCCGAAGGAGGGCAACGCCCGGGACCAGCCCTCGGGCAGCTCGCCGCGCTGGGTCCGCTCGAAGAGCGCGGCGTCCGAGGGGAAGCGTTCGCGGTACTGCTGGAAGAGGACGTTCCATTCCTCCTCGAGGGCCGCCCCGCGGGCCCGGGCCTTCCCCAGGTGCTCGCGCGCGGGGTCGGGGACGAGGAACGCCGGTTCGAGGGGCCATCCGAGCGCTAGCTTGGTCGCCTTCGTGCCCTCGGGGCCGAGCGGCTCGCCGTGGGCCTCGCGCGTGTCCTGGCGCGGGCTCCCGTAGCCGATGTGCGTCCGCACCGCGATGAGCGAGGGGCGGTCGCGCTCGCCGCGGGCGGTCACGAGCGCCTGGGCCACGGCCTCGACGTCGTTCCCGTCCGCCACGCGCGCGGTGTGCCAACCGTACGCCTCGAAGCGCCGGAGGACGTCCTCGGTGAAGGTGAGTTCGGTCCCCCCCTCGAGGCTCACGTGGTTGTCATCGTAGAGGTAGATGAGCTTCCCGAGATGCATCGATCCCGCGAGCGAGGCCGCCTCCGAGGCGAGCCCCTCCATGAGGTCGCCGTCCGAGACGAGGGCGTAGGTGAAATGGTCGACCAGGGGGAATCCCTCGCGGTTGAAGCGGGCCGCGAGGTGGCGCTCCGCGATCGCCATCCCGACTCCCGTGGCGAATCCCTGTCCGAGCGGGCCGGTCGTCGACTCGACCCCGGGGGTGTGGCCGTACTCGGGATGGCCCGGGGTCCGGCTCCCGAGCTGCCGGAACGCCCGGAGGTCGTCGAGCGACAGGTCGTAGCCCGTCATGTGGAGGAGCGCGTAGAGGAGCGCCGAGCCGTGCCCCGCGGAGAGGATGAAGCGGTCGCGGTCCCACCACCGGGGGTTCGCGGGGTTGTGGCGCAGGAACCGGTCCCAGAGCGCGTAGGCCATCGGTGCGGCGCCGAGCGGGAGGCCGGGATGCCCCGACTTCGCCTTCTCGACGGCGTCGACCGAGAGGAACCGGAGGGTGTTGATGCACGTCTCGTCGAGGTCGGTCACAGGAGCCGCCGGTGGCACCACGGGGAGATGGTCGGCGATGCGACGGGGGATCCGGCCGAGGAGAACATCTGAGGGGGCATCGGGGGGCCGACATGATAGCGGTATTTCTCGTTTCGGCCCGCTTCCCCCCGTGCTCGCCCCGCCCGGCGGTCTCCCGCCCTCGCCGGGCGGGGGCGCGGGGGGCCGGGACCCCCGGTTCGGGACATTTGGCTATTTAATCCTTCCCCCGAAATTTGCCGCATAGTGTTATAGCCCCAGGGAGTGTCCGTGGGACCGAGGCGTGCTCTGCCGAAGCAACACCGGGTTCCCCCGGCCGCTCACGGAAGTCGGCGTGCGCAGGCCGGGGGCCAGGTGCATGTCTTTGCCCGGATGAGCATCCCGCTCCTCCCGGAATTCTCCTGCCTCGGGGTCATCAGCGCCGAGTATCCGGAGGTCGTCTTCGAGATCGAGAGCTACATGCCGATCGATGCCACGCGCTTCATCATGACCATGCATCTCGACGTGGGGCCGCGACTCGGGGAGCTCCTGGAGCACTGGCAAGCGTGTCCCCTCCTCGTCTCGTTCGAGGTCGTCGGGAAGTCGAAGGACTCCGCGATCGTGACCACCATCCAGCGTTCTCCGGAGCGGAGCGCGGTGCGCGAGCTCGTCGGTCACCAGATGCTCCCCCGCTTCCCGGTCTACGTGCGCGGCGGGACCGCCTCGGGGATCGTCGTCACGGAGCGCACGCGGCTCCAGGAGTTCTTCCGCCACATGAAGCGGATCTCCCCCGGGACGCACATCGACGCGATCCGGACCCATTCCCTGGAGAACCTGGAAGGGCTCCTCACCCCCTCGCAGGCCCGCATCTTCGAGCTGGCCAAGAGCGCGGGGTACTGGGAGGTCCCCCGGCGTGCCACGTTGAGCGACCTGGCGCAGTCGCTGGACCTCTCGCGGTCCACCATCTCGGAGGCCCTCGCCCTCGTGGAGAAGAAGCTCATCGACGAGGCCACGCGGAAGATGCCGGGCCACTGAGCCGGGGCGCCGGCCCTATCGGTCGATCGGGAGCCCGCGGGCTTCGGGCGAAAGCATGCCGGGACGTGTCTCGGCGAGGGCGAGCGCCGCGCGGAGGACACCGATGCTCGTGAAGGCCTGGGGGTAGTTCCCGAGCGCCTGCTCCGCCACCGGGTCGTACTCCTCCGCGTAGAGCCCGAGGGGGCTCGCCACGGCGAGGAGGGACTCCCAGCGGGCGAGCGCCTCGGCGCGTCGACCGGAGCGGGCCAGGCACTCGACCAACCAGAAGGAGCACAGCAGGAAGGCCCCTTCGGGTCCCTCCAGCCCGTCCGGGGCGCGGTAGCGGTGGACGAAGGGCCCGTGGGAAAGCTCGCTGATCACGCGGTCGATCGTCCCCTGGACCCGCGGGTCCGTGAACGGGAGGAACCCCACGAGGGGGATGCGAAGGTTCGCGGCGTCGACCCCCGGCCGGTCGAAGGCCTGGCGGAAGGATTGGGTCTCCGGGTCGAAGCCCCGCTCGAGGATCTCGGTGCGGACCAGGGCGGCCTCCGACTCCCATCGGGAGTGCTCGTCGCGGGTCCCGAAGCGAACGGCCAGCCGCGCGGACCGGTCCAGGGCCACCCAGGCCATCAGCTTCGAGTGAACGTAGTGCGCCGGGGGACCGCGCACCTCCCAGATCCCCTGGTCGGGCTTCCGCCACAGGGCCACCACCTCGTCCGCGAGCCCGGCGATGTGGGGCCACTCCCGCAGGACGCGCGACGACTCGCGTTCGGCCATGAGGGAGACCAGATTGAGGACGGTGCCGTAGATGTCGAGCTGGAACTGGTCGACCGCGCCGTTCCCCACCCGGACGGGACGAGAACCGAGGAAGCCCGCGAGGTGGGGGAGCTCCGACTCCGCGAGGTCGGTCTCGCCGTGGGCCCCGTAGAGGACCTTCAGGATCCCCCCGTGCTCGCGGTGGGTCCGCTCGAGCACCCAACGCAGGAACGAACGGGCCTCGGTGACGTGGCCCATGGTGAGCAGGGCCTTGACGGCGAACGCCGTGTCCCGGATCCAGGTGTACCGGTAGTCCCAGTTCCGGCTCCCGCCCGGCCACTCCGGAAGGGACGTGGTCGGCGCCGCCACGAACGCGCCGGTGTCGGCGTGGGAGAGGAGCTTGAGGAGGAGGACGGACCGCTCGACGACAGGATGGAGGTCCAGCACGGCCCGACGGTCGTGGCCCCATCCCCCGGCGGCCCACCCTCGCCAGAACCGCTCCGTCGCCTCGAGCAGCCCTTGGGGGGACTCGGGGACGGGGCGCTGGGCCCCCCAGTAGATCTCGAAGGGGTACGGGTGCCCGGGCGAGACTCTGATCGTGCTCGTCACCTCGTCCCCGAGAACCTGGTTCCGCGCGTGCCCGAGGGCATAGGTGACGCACTCCCCGTCGGAGCGGGCCACGAACCCCGAGGGCATCTTCTCGATCAGCCCCCCTCTCCGCCCGTAGTCGAAGCGGGGATGGAACCGGGCCACGACCTCGACCTCCCCTCCCGCGGCGCTCACGATGCGGAGGATCATCGGGGCCCCCTCGCCTCCCGGTCGCCGGGCGACCGGCATGAAGTCCACGATCCGGAGGGCCCGTCCGTCCGCGAGCTCGAAGTACGTCTCCAGGATGTTGGTGGAGGGGCGATACTGCTGTCGCGAGTTCGCGGGTTCGAGCGGGGCGATGGCCTGGGTGCCGCCCCGCTCCTCGTCCAGGATGCGCGCGAAGACGCTCGGGGAGGCGAACCGCGGGAAGCACGCCCAGTCGATCGAGCCGAACCGCGAGACCAGCGCAGCGGTATGGAGGTTCCCGATGAGCCCGTAATCGTAGAGATCGGTGGGGGTGGGCCACCGGAACGGCCGGATCTCCTCCTCGGCCCCTCCCGTCGTCAGGGAGGACGGAGGAGAGGTCGCCGGAGTCGCGCCGTTCACAAATGAAATGATAGGCAAACCCGGGTGATGAACCTTTCACCTTACCCGGGATCGCCGCCACTATCCACCGGTGGTGCGGAGGGGTTTTTCGGGGCGCCGGTCCGCGGGGGGGACAGCAGCGATGGGGGAGACCGGGGGCAACCTAACGCACTCAGGTTGGGAGGACATTATATATCTCCGGAAGACGTTCTCTGGTCCAGCATGAGCGTCGCGCTCGACTTCGCGAACACGGTCGCCTGCCCGGGTTGCCGGGTGGACGACGGCCTCGCCACCTCCCAGGACATCGAGCGATGGTTGCGCGCGCACCGTCGGGAGCTCGGGCCCTGGGACGGGCCGATCCCTGTCGCTGCCCTCCGCAGGCTCCGGACGACCGTCCGCCAGCTCTTCGCCTGCGCTGTCGAGGAAGCGGCCCCGGACGCCACCTGCCTGGTCGCGATCAACCGGCTCGGCCGCCTGGCCGCCACGTACCCCCGCCTCGACTGGCGGGAGGGTCGTCGCCGGAAGGTCATCGTGGCCGGGAAGGAGAACTCCCGGGACTACTTGCTCGCGTCGCTCGCCGCCTCCGTGATCGCGACGGTCGCGGAGGAAGGACGCGTCCGCCTCCGGAAATGCCAGAGCCCGCGGTGCACGCACTACCTGCTCGCGCGGACGTCCCGCCAGATCTGGTGCTCGCCGAGCGGATGCGGGAACCGGGCCCGGGTCGCCCGGCACTACCGCCGGGCCCGGCGCCGCGTCGTCCCCGTCAGCGGTTGATCACGTCGCCGCCAGAGAGCACCCGGGCCACCTCGGGGCGGATGATCTCCGGGGGCAGCGGAGCTCCTTCGAGCAGCTTCGCCCGAATGGAGGTCTGGCTCGTGGAGATCCGCCGGTCGGGCGGGTGGGGACAGACCTTGTCGGAGACCATCCCTCCGCAGACCCCGCAGTGGAAGGTCTCGCGGTAGCGCAGGGGGACGACGCCCACGTCGAACTCGTCGAAGATGCGGTGGCAGGCGTACGGGTCGTAGAAGGTGCCGACACCGGCCTGGTCCCGCCCCACGATGTAGTGGGAACACCCGTAGTTCCGCCGCACGATGGCGTAGAAGAGGGCCGCCTTGGGGCCCGCGTAGCGCATGGTGATCGAGAGGGAGCCGAGGAGCACCCGGTCGGGACGGTAGTAGTGGTCCACGAAGGCGGCGTACGCCCGGAGGATCACGTCGGGCCGGTAGTCGCCCTTCTTGAGCTTCCCGACCACCGGCTGGACGAACAGCGCGTCCACGTCCTCCCGTTCGAGGGTGAGACGCTGGATGTACTCGTGCGCCGTGTGCGGAGGGTTCCGCGCCTGGTAGGCCGCCACGCTCTTCCATCCGTGCCGGGCGAAGATCTCGCGTGCCTCCCGCGGGGTGTGCTCGAACTTCGCCGCGGGGAGCTCGAGCCGGCGGAGCAGCGTGACCGGGCCGGAGATCGCCCGGTCGCCGAGCTCGGCCAGGTCCGCGACGTTGGGATGGGACGGGTCGGTGGTCCCGTACACCGACTGGGCGATGGCCTTGCGGTCGATGGGGAAGATCTCCTCGACCTTGACCACGGCGAAAGGACGGCCCTGGAGATCGGCGATCGCGACCTCGTCGGAGGGGCGGAGGCCATCCACGATGGCCGCGTTCTCACGCCCTCCCGGCGCCAGCAGGATGGGGATCGTCCAGGGGAGGCCATTCGTCAGCCGCGACCGGCCCAGGATGCCCTCGAGCTCCGCGGACCCCGCGAACCCCTCGAGGGGGCTGTAGGCCCCGGTCCCGATCTTCTCGGCGTCGTAGATGGCGTCCTCTCCGGGGCGCAGCAGGGGCAGTTGGGAGGCCTCGGACCCGCGCCGTTCCTGCTCGGGTCCCGAGAGCACCCGCTCCACCAGCCGGCCGCCATACGGTGTGGGGATCATCGGACGCCGGGGAGATGGAGACGGGATAACCCCTTTGCTAAAGGCCGTCGTGGGGGCCGAAGGCGCAGGGTCCGCGCCTATGCGTGAACAATAGGTGCCGTTTCAGAGGGCATCCGTGAGGAGCCGCTCCCCGCGGCGTTCCAGGTCGTCCCGGAGCCTCGGGATCCCATAGAGGGCGACGCACCAGCGCGTGGGGGAGCGGTGCACCAGATGGGCGAGCGGAGGGTCCTCCGCGAGCAGGCGGTAGGTCCGGTTCCGGTCGACGATCGTGACATCGTCATCCGGAGTGGAGGGACCCGCGATGGTGTCGATGAGCACGTCGCCGGGAGCGGCGTCAAACGCCTCCGCGATGGCGTCTTCCGCCTGACGGCGGAGGATAGGGTCCCGCCCCAGTCGCACAGCGATACGCCGGTGGGGAACGGTCGGGGGAAGGGTCACGGCTCGCTTGTAGAGGTCCCGCACGCGGATCCGGAGCGCGATCGAGCGGGCCCGTCCCCCTGAGGCCGTGAGCGCCCCGAGGAGCTCCCCGTCGTTCATCCCGAGCAGGCGGGGGGCGACGCCCGGGTAGCCCGGGAGTCGCTCGAGCGCGGAGAGGATCATGGACTCGGCCACGCGCACGGTCTTGTTGTAGTAGACGGAGGCGTACATCAGGCTCCGGGCCACGAGGAAACCCTCGACGGCGCTCCGCCCCTTCTCCGCGAACGCGAGGTGATTCCCCGCCACGCGGAGCGTCTCGAGGAGACGGTTCGAGTCGATCGCCCCATGGGCCACGCCCGTGTAGTGGGCGTCCCGCTCCATGTAGTCCAGGCGGTCGGCGTCGATGGTCCCGTGGAGCATCTCCCCGATCGGTCGTTGCCGCACGGGCAGGCGCGGACCGAGCAGGCCCGTCACCTCCTTCACCCCGATCCCATGGCGCTCCAGGATCTCCGGGAGGGTGGGCGGCTCGGGCGCGTCCTCCCGGGCCCAGTGGCTCCGGAAGCTCTCGGCGACCTTCCCGCGGACGAGATCGAGGGTCCACATCTCGTGGTTCCGTCCCGTCGATTCGACGAGGGCTCCCTCGAGGCTGTGGGAGAAGGGCGGATGCCCGATGTCGTGCAGGAGGCCCGCCAGCTCGACGGCTTCCCGCGCCCCCTCGTCCATGCCCAGGCTCGAGGCCATCGCCCGGGCGACCCACATCGCACCCAACGAGTGTTCGAGCCGACTGTGGCCGGAACCGGGGAAGACCAGGTGCGCCAGGCCGGTCTGCCGGATCCCCCACAGGCGCTGCAGGAGCGGGTGGTTCATGCAGTCGAGGACGGCACCCGCCAATGGGATGGATCCGTGGATGGGGTCGTAGATGTACTTACGCGGGCCCCGCACGGTCCCTCGAGAGCCTCCCAGAGACTTAACCCCACCCCGCATCCTTCCCGGGGAGCGGTGGGCGGGTCCGGGGTTCAAGTACCGGCCCGGCCTTCGGGTCCCATGGACGAGCTCTCGCTCGCCCGGGAGTGGTACCGCTACAACGCGCGGGTGCGGGACCTCTACCTCGAGGCGATCCTCAAACTCCCCACGCCCGAACGCCTCCGGGACCAGGGGGCCTCGTTCCCCTCGCTGATGGACGTGTTCGTGCACGTCCTCGACGCCTACGCGTACTGGTTCCGCCACGTGGCCCGCAACGACTTCTCCGACTACCATCGCCGCCGCGGCCAGGCGCTCTCCGAGGAGGACGTGCGGGAGGCAGTCCGCCAGACGAACGCGCTCGTCAACGGCTACCTCGACCGGCTCCGTCCGGAGGACCTCGACAGTACGCTCCACGCCACCTACGTGCACGAGGGACGGACCGTCCAGAAGGAGATCCGGGTCCGGGACATGGTCTGGCACCTGGTGGAGGAGGAGCTCCAGCATCGGGGGGAGCTGAACGCGATGCTCTGGCAGATGGGTCGGGAGCCTCCCGTCTGGAGTTGGGACGACTGGAAGAACGAGGCGAAGGGCGCGTCGCCCCCATAAGGTGCCCTCCGGATGGAGCCCCCGGGCGGGGCCTTGGGACCGGCGAAACATCGGCCTTCGGTTCGGGTCCCCGCAAAGCCTTATGCGTGAGTGCCGGTGTCAGGGACCGGAAGCGGAATGAGAGGCGCGCGCGACCCGGTCCAACAGACGCCGGCCTCGTTGGGCCGCCTGAGGCAGTTGCTCCAGGCCGCCAACCAGGCGCACGCCGCCGGGAACGACGCGGACGAGCTGGCGCAGCTCGAGGCGCTCCTCCACGACACCCAGGCAAGCGCCACGGAGCTCGCGAGCGTCGCCCACGAGGCGGCGGAGATCCTGGACACCGCGGCGCTGGCGCTCTACGGGCTCTCCCGGGGCGACCTCGCCCTCGCCGCCATTCAGTACGCGCTCAGCTTCTCCCCGAGCTTCGTCCCCGCCCTGCACCACAAGGCGGTCATCCTGATCTCCATGAACATGGACGTGGGGCTCGCGCTCCAGCTCCTCGACCAGGCGCTGGCGAACTATCCCCACGACAAGGCCATCTGGGCGAGCAAGGGGGATGCGCTCAAGATCCTGGGGCGGAACCCGGAGGCCGTCGACTGCTACCTCCAGGCCCAGCAGCTCGATGCCTCGAGCACGCAGTACGTCGACCGGGCGCTCAAGATCTCCCCCAACAATTCGCGCGCCCTCCACATGAAGCTGGACATCGCGATCAAGCTCGGGGGGGCCACCGCGGCGATCAGCACCTGCCAGGCGCTCATCGCCCAGAGCCCGAACGACGCGAACCTCCAGTACACCCTTGCGGTCCTCCTCGCGTCGAACGGACGGCAGGACGTCGCGCTCAAGGCGCTCGATCGCGCGCTCGCCCTCTTCCCCGACAATCCCTCCTATCTCTTCACCAAGGCGAAGCTGCTCCGCGAGTCCAAGAGCTACGCCGAGGCCTTCGGCCTCTACCGCACCCTGCTGGAGAAGAAGGTCCCGGTGGACGCGGTCACGCTTCTGGAGATCGCGTCGGCGCTGGAGAACGAGCCGATCGACAACGACCTGCTGAAGGCGGTCCGGCTCCGCGCTCTCGAGATCGATCCCCGTAATCTCGCGAACATCCAGGCGCTCATCGCCCTCGCGCAGAGCGACGCGGACCGGGGGATCGCCATCCAAGCCTGCGAGGCGTGGCTCGCCCTCTCCCCCCACAACGTGGAGGCCGACCGGCTCCTCGCGGAGAAGCTCGCCGGCTCGGGCGAGACCGACCGGGCGATCGCGGTCTACGAGGACATTGCCCGGAACCATCCGGAGGAGGCCGCGGAGATCCGGAAGGCGCTCGAGCTGGCCCACCAGGCCCATCTCAACCCCAAGGTGGTGGACTTCGCACGCGCCATGCTCGCCACGGACCCCCACGAGGTCACCACCCTAGAATGGCTCGGGGCCGCCCTCGCAGAGCTCGGGGACTGGGCGGAGGCGGTGAAGGTCACGGACGCCCTCCTCGCGATCACACCGGACGGTGTGCCCTACCTCAAGTCGAAGAAGGACTGCCTCTGGCACCTGCAGAAGTTCTCGGACATCCCCCCGATCATCGACCGCATCTTCGCGATCGATCCCGCCGCCTACGACATCGCGATGGAGCGCGCCCGGATGTACCACCAGTGGGCCGAGCACGCGCCCGCCCCGCCCGCCACGAAGGACGCCTGGGCGCGCGAGGCGCTCCGCAGCTACGAGCGCGCCAGCATCTCTCCCGACCTGGCCTCCGACAGCCTCCTCGGCCTGGCGAAGACCTTCAAGTTCGTGCGGGAGCCCGACCGGGCCGAGCAGAGCTACGCCCGTTTCCTCGAGATGCCCGCGAACGCGAAGCGTGCGGACATCACCAAGGAGCGGGGCCACGTCCTCCGGGAGATGGGCCGGCATGCGGAAGCGATGGAGGTCTACCAGCATGCCCTCGACCTTGGGTGCGAGGACACCGACCTCCTCTGGGGATTGGCCGAGTCCCTCCGGGCGTTGAACCAGGACCAGAAGGCGCTCCATTACGTCGAGATCCTCGTGCAGCGGGAGCCGCAGAACCCACTCTACCTAAGGCGCCACGGTCGGCTCCTCATGCTCGCGAACAAGAAGACGGAGGGGCTCGCCGAGCTGAAGAGCGCGGTGTCGCTCCAGGACCGCGACCCCGCGGCCATCTTCGATCTGGCGGACGCGCTCAAGGAGACGGGCGCCTACCAGGACGCCCTGGTCACCTACCAGCGCGGTCTCGGCCTGGATCCCCACGACCAGGCCGCCCTCCTGTCGCTCTCCGAGATGCTCATGCTCACCGGGCGCGTGCCCGACGCGGTCCGCCAGCTCGACATGCTGCTCCGGTCCGACCCCTCGAACCTGCAGGCCTGGCGTCTCCGGATGGACGCCTACAAGAGCCTCGGGCGCGACGAGGATGTCCTCTATTCGCTCAAGGCGATCCTCCTTCTCAGCCCCGACGACGTCCAGGCGTGGGAGGAGAAGTACCGCATCCACCTGAACCGCGGGGAGAAGAAGGACGCCTACGACGCGATCCACTCGCTCCTCCAGTCGGGCCCCACCGCCGGGAAGGCGGACCTCCTGCTGCGGAAGGGGGATCTCGCGAGCGATCTCGAGAACCTCGACGAGGCGTTCACCTGCTACGACGAGGCCGCGAAGGCGGATCCCGCGCTCGCGCCGCTCGTGACGTTCCGGAAGGCGAAGGCGGAGAGCACTCATGGCAACGACGAGGAGGCCCTGCGGATGCTCGAGAGCCTCGGCAAACCTCCCTTCCCCAAGACGATCCCCGAGGAGCTGGGCCGCCAGGTGCTCGCCCTCCGGGGGATCATCTCCTACAAGCTCGAACGGTATCCCGACGCCCTATCCATCTTCGAGGACCTCGCGAAGATGGACACCACGGACGCCGATCTCGCCCTCTGGAAGGTGAAGACGCTCCTCGCGCTCGGCCGCCACTCGGACGCCCGCGACTTCCTCAAGGGGACCGTGGTCTCGATGCCGAACGCTCCGCCCGAGTCCTACCTCCTGCTCTCCGAGGCGGAGGCGGGGCTCGGATCACTGGACGGCGCGGTCGACGCGTGCCAGCGGGGCCTCACGCGACTTCCGTCAGACGTCTCTCTCCTCCTCCGGATGGGGGACCTCCGGTCGAAGCAGGAGAAGTGGCAGGAGGCCGCCGACGCCTACTCCCGGGCGGTCGCCGTGGACCGGGGCAACGCCGAAGCCTACCTCAAGCTCGGCCAGGTCGACGAGAAGCTCGGCCACCCGAACGAGGCCCTGAAGGCCTACGAGGATGCCGCCCGCCTCGCTCCCGCCAACGCCCACGCCCACCTCCGTCTCGGCCTCGCCCTCCTCGATGCCGGGAAGCCCGAGGCCGCCCTGACGAGCGTGGACGCCGCGCTCAAGGTCGACCCGGAGATGGAGGCTGCGGTCGAGGCGAAGAAGATCGCCACCCAGAAGATCCGCGAGCAGCAGATCGAGTCGTTCGGGAAGCGCGGCCTGCTGCTCTCGGCCCAGCTCAACCGCCCCGTGACCCGGAACGACCTCTTCATGACGATCAAGGTCCCCTGGGACCTCCTCGACCCGGTGATGCGGGAGATCTACAAGGTGGTCGAGGTCGACCTCTCCCAGCTCACGGAGAAGGAGGTCACAGACCTCGAGGCCCGGTCCTACAACCTCATCACGCAGGCCCAGCAGCGCCACCTCCCCAGCGTCGAGCGGGGGAACATCACCCAGGCGGACGTCGCGGCCCTCTCGCCTCCCGAGGCCACCCTCGGGCAGGTGCAGCGCCTCTTCGGCTACGTCCAGACCGTCCTCGGCACCCCGGTGAAGGCGGACGCCCTCCACCTCACACCGGAGGTGGAGGAGATGGCCCGGAAGGCGATGACCTTCCCTCCCGAGGAGCGGAGCCCGTTCAATCTGATGAAGAACCTCCGCATCGGGCTCTACAAGGCGATGGTCATCAAGGCCGTGGAGTCGATGACCATGGACCTCCGCACCACGATGCCGGCGGTCAGCGTCTCGGGGGTCATGCCCTCGAAGCCCACCGGGGTGCCCGCCCCGCCTCCGGCGCCCAGCCCCTCCGCTCCGTCCACGACGACCTCGACCTCTCCCTACTCCGCGCCGCCGCCCCCCTCCGCGGCCGAGCCGGCCCCGGCGGACACCTCGCTCGAGGGGGTGAAGTCCGAGCTCACCACCGCGCCGGCGGGCGCCCGTTGCTCCGGATGCTCCGGCATCGCGACGTATGTCCACTCGTGCGGCGCCCCGATCTGCCGCCACTGCATCGTCCAGTTCGCCTCGTGCCCTCGGTGCTCCCTCACCCTCTCCATCCCGGATGAGGGAGGCGCCATGGGGGATTCCTCCGCTCCCGCTCCACCGGAGTCCTCCCGCTCGACGATGGATGTCCCGATGGCCCTGCTCCCCGCCTCCCGGAGGGCGGAGCAGCGCGAGCGGGAAGAGCCTTCGGGCGAGACCAGCCGGGCCCGCCGGCTCCTCGGCCGTGTCAAGCCCCGGCCGCGCTCGGGGACGACGACCGAGGAAGACGACCACCTGTGAGCGGGGCACGCCTGCGCTCGCCGCCTGCGGTCTGAGGAAGCATCACCCGTTTCGGGGGCCATTCACCCGGGCGGTGCGGGACCGGGTCCCGCCGGCTGGGTGGCGAACCCTCGGGCCATCAGGTCCGAGAGGATGCGGTAGGTCAGGCCCCAGATGAACACCTCACCCCGGCGGTAGCCGTCAACCCCCAGTCGGCCGCGCCCCCCCGGCAGGTCCACGATCTCGTGGACCGTCGTCAGTCCCGGGAACAGGACCCACAGGGTGCTCTGGACCTCGGGCCCCGCGGCGACCAGCGAGTCCGCCCCGGGGCGCAGGTGGGCCACGAACGTGCTGACTTCGAGGTCCAGCCGGTTTCCCGGCCGATGCGTTCCGACGAACTCCGGGACCCCCACGAGGGCCGTCGGGGGGATGCCCACCTCCTCCTCGGTCTCCCGCAGCGCGGTCGCGCGGCGGTCCAGGTCCGCGGGATCCGCCCGACCTCCCGGGAGCGCGATCTGGCCCGACCACGGGTCGCCCGCCCGTTCCTTCCGTCGGATGAGCAGCACCTCCCGGCCGTCCGCCCCGTCCCGGAGCACCACCATGACCGCCGCCTCCAGGACGGCCATGGTCATTCGTGCCCGGCGTGGCCGTCCCGGGCGGCGTTCTTGAACGCGCGTTCGACAGCGTCCTCGGGGGTGGTGACCTCCTCGAAGCGCCCGTCGTCGATCCCGATGCGGCGGAGACGCCAGCTGTGGAGCAGCACGACCTTCTTCCCGATGTCGAGGGCGTAGGCGATCTCGGTCAGGGTGCCGAAGCTGCCATCGATCGCGATGAGCGCGTCCGCGGTCCGCACGATGATCGCGTTGCGCGCCGTGTTCATGGCCGTGATGATGGGGATGGTCACGTAGGAGTTCGCCTCGCGCTTGTGGGCTCCCGGCAGGACGCCGATCGTGAGCCCGCCTGCCCGGTGGGCCCCCTTGCTGACCGCCTCCATCACTCCCCCGCCTCCTCCGGTGATCACGATGCCTCCCCGGCGGGCGATGAGCTCTCCCACCCGCTCCGCCTCGGGCAGGGCCTCCTCGGGCGGCCGCTCGCCGCCGATCACGCCGATGAGAGGGGGACGGTGCGGGGACGGGGTCATGGGGGAACCCCCGGTCGGGTCGGATCCGAACCTACACGGTGCGAGGGAAGCACGTCAGATCTCCTCGACCTCTTCCAGAAGCGAGTACCTTGATATAGCCGCGGGAGAACCCGCGGCGTCCGGCGGGACAGAGGACGGAGAGAGGTCCGACCAGACGCAGCGGGTCCGAAAGTATAAAGTGGGGACTGGCCCATGGCAAAAACCGCGAAGGCAGGGGACATGGCCTCCAACATCATTCCTGTTGGGATGCTTGGTGTAAGTTCCCCGCCGTACGGCCATGAGGCGCGCGTCCGACGTGAGGGAATCGGGGCGCAGGGCGCCTGCGCGCATTGTGAGCTCTTCTCCCCGGTCGCTCCCGGCGGTCCCCTCGGCGCCGCCGTCGAGGACGCCGCCGGGCCCGAGCCCGAGTCGCGGCCCATCCCCGGCCATCCGGCCGGTCACCTGCTCCGCCGGGGCCGGCCTCCGCGCGGGCCCGTCGCCGCGTGGGGAAAGGCCAACGACTCGATCGTCTGCCAGCTCCAGATCAAGCTCCCCCAGAACCGCTACTGTCACGAGGTCGGTGGGGCTCACCCGGAGCTTCGGATGGAGGTCACCAGCATCCTCCCCACGAGCCCGGGGCAGATGGTGGAGAGCCTGCGGGTCGTGGGCGATTTTTCGTCGGAAGGACTCCTCGACGAGATCCGGAAGTGCCCCGCGGTCAAGTCGGTGGAGCTCTCCGGCGGGGTCCCCGGCGAGGCCGTCTTCACGATCACCGGCCCCATCTGTCCGGTGGTGGCCGCGCACCGGGCCCTCGGCATCCCCCCCGCGGTCCCGTTTGTCATCGAGGGAGGGTACAAGACCGTGATCATCGCCGCGAGCGCGGAGAAGGTACGGCAGTTCTACCTCCGTCTCCGGGCCCACTACCCCGACGTCCAGATCAAGTCCATCCGCCGCTCCGCCATGGTCGGCCCCAAGGGCATCCTCACCCGCCACCAGGTGGACATCTTCCGCACGGCCCTCTACGCGGGGTACTGGGACATCCCGCGACGGATCACGATGACCGAGCTCGCCCAGATGCTGAGCCTCTCGAAGGCCACGATGTCGCAATCCCTGGCCACCATCGAGCACAAGCTCCTGCACGAGGTTCGGGTCGACCTGCTGGGAACCGTGGCCTAGGACCGCCCCGGCACGGGCGTATCGGGGCGGACCTGCTCTATCCTGCGACGATTACGGAGATGAACGGTTCGTCCGGCTGGAGACCGGCACCCGCCGGTCCTCCTTCACCCGGTTGAGGATCACCTGGGTGTTCGTCCGCTCGATGTTCGGGTCCTGGAGCGCGCGCTTGACGAACCGGTCGAGGTCCCGCCGGTCGCGGAAGCGGCCGATGAGCAAGGCATCGTAGTCTCCGGTCACGTCGTAGATGGCATAGGCCCGCGGATCCCGGGCCAGGTGCTCCTCGACCTCCCGCAGGCGCCCCTTCGAGATCCGGATCCCGATGATGGCGTGGAGGTCCCAGCCCAGGGCCTCGTCGTCGAGGACGGGGATGTAGCCGTGGATGATCCCTCCCCGCTCCATCTCCTCCACCCGGTGGCTGACCGTCGTGGGGGAGACGCGGAGCCGCCGCGCGATGTCGCGGTGGCTGCGCCGCGCATCGATGTTCACCTCCTGAAGGATGGCCTGGTCGAGCTCATCGATGGTAGACGATTGTCCCATGTCCTCCCAGATTAACTCAACTTATTTCAGTATTGCCGTTGAATATTGGACAATCGCATGATTCCCGCACGAGAAGGTTCAAGGCGGGGCCCACCGTAGGGCACCGCGAGGACCATGGCAGGAGCCGCCGTACCGCTAACCGAGACGACCGGAGAGACCGAGGAGTCCGCCGCAGGGAAGGCCATGCAACGGGTCCGCGATTCGCGGGCACGCTGGGTCGAACTGTTCTATACGGACGTGCTGGGAGGCTACAACCACGTCCACATCCCGACGGAGGCCCTCGAGCCGGACGCCTTCACGGAGGGGATCCCGAAGCTCGACGGCTCGTCGGTCCCGGGCTTCCGCCGGATCTTCGAGTCCGACATGATCCTCCTCCCCGACCCGTCCACCTTCGCCGACGTTCCCTGGGGGGTCGAGCAGGGAGGGACCGCCCGGTTCATCTGCGACGTGCTCGAGGGGTCCACGCGCGAGCCCTACCCGCACGATCCGCGGGGGGTCGCCCGCCGGGCGAGCGAGGCGCTGGCCGGCGCGGGCTACGACCGGTCCTACTGGGGCCCCGAGATCGAGTTCTTCGTCTTCGACCACGTCCGTTTGCTGCCCACGCCCGATGCCGTGCGCGATGCCTGGGGCGGGGCGGGGTACGAGATCGAGAGCGCCGAGGCCCCCTGGGGGGCGTCCAACGGCCATGCGCCCATCCGGTTCAAGGAGGGCTACCAGCGGGCCGCCCCGGTCGACGCGCTCGAGGGGCTCCGCGGCCACATCGGCAACGTCCTCCGGGACAGCTTCCACATCCGGCTCGACGCGCACCACCACGAGGTGGCCACGGCGGGCCAGTGCGAGATCAACGTCCGCTTCGACGAGCTCCTGCCGGCCGCGGACCACATCCAGGACGTCCGCTACGTGATCAAGAACGTGGCGAAGCTCCACGGCCAGATCGCGACGTTCATGCCGAAGCCGGTCTTCGGCGACAACGGACTCGGCATGCACATGAACCAGTCGCTCTGGTCGGGCGACGCCAACGCCTTCTACGACCCGGAGGACCCGTACGCCGAGATCTCCCAGACCTGCCGCTACTACGTGGGCGGCCTCCTCGAGCACGCGCGGGCGCTCTGCGCGATCACCAACCCCACCACGAACTCCTACCGGCGCCTGGTCCCGGGGTATGAGGCCCCGGTCTACATCGCCTGGAGCCGGGCGAACCGCTCGGCCAACGTCCGGATCCCCTGCTACCACCGGGGACGGCCCGCCTCGAAGCGGATCGAGTACCGCACCCCGGACTCCGCGGCGAACATCTACCTGACCGAGGCGGCGCTCGCCATGGCCGGCCTGGACGGGATCAAGCGGAAGATCGACCCCGGGAATCCCGTGGACGAGGACATCTTCAAGCTCCCGGCCCACCGGCGCAAGGAGCTCGGCATCCGCGAGCTCCCCGGCTCGTTGTCGGAGGCGCTGGAGTGCCTCGAGTCCGACGCGGAGTTCCTCCGGCCGGTCATGCCGGAGTCGCTGCTCGAGGTCTACAAGGAGATCAAGCGGGACGAGCAGCTGCAGCTCGATCTGCGGCCGCACCCGTACGAGTTCTACCGGTACCTGGACTGCTGAGCGATCCTAGGCGCGCGCCAGGCTCTCCCGCTCCAGGTCCTCGACGAGCGAGGCGACCCGCCGCGCCGTCCCCCGGGCGAGCTCCTCGGCGACCGCCCGGTCCCGGGACTCGGCGAAGATCCGGCAGAGCGGCTCCGTTCCGGAGGGCCGTACCAGGACCCAGCCCTTCGAGGTGCGGACCTTGACGCCATCGATCCGGGTGACCTCGCCGCCGGAGTCCGCGTCCAGGAGGCCGGGGACCGCATCGAGGAGCTTCGCCCGCAGCGGCACGGGGCAGGCGACCTTCTCCTTCACCAGGTGGTACGGGGGGAGAGAATCGATGAGCTCGGAGAGGGGCTGGCCGGTGGTGGCGAGGATCTCGGACACCTTGGCCAGCGTCACCGCCCCGTCGCGCGCAAGCTGGTGGTCCGCGAAGATGAGACCGCCGTTCTCCTCGCCGCCCATGACGGCCTTGTGCTCCTGCATCGCCCGGGCCACGACAGGGGATCCGACACGGGTGAAGAGCACGCTGCCGCCGAAGGGTGCGATGACCTCCGCCACGGCATCCGAGCTCGTGACGGGGGTGACGACCAGTCCTCCCGGGTGGGCCCGCACGGCCTCCCGTGCGAAGAGGGCCAGCATCTTCTCTCCCGGGATGTAGCGCCCCTTCTCATCGATGAACACGCTGCGGTCCGCGTCCCCGTCGTGGACCACGCCGAAGTCCGCGCCGACGGCGGTGACCGTCCGCACCGTGCCCGCCACGTTGGCCTCGGTCGGCTCGGAGAGATGCCCGGGGAAGGTGCCGTC
Source organism: Thermoplasmata archaeon (assembly GCA_021790425.1). Lineage (GTDB taxonomy): Archaea > Thermoplasmatota > Thermoplasmata > Lutacidiplasmatales > UBA184 > JAJYEA01. The sequence goes on from JAJYEA010000006.1 coordinate 75,520, forward strand.
GAACGTGGCGTTGAGCGCCACGTACCGGACGCCGAGCTTCTGGAGGAGGAGCGGGCTCGACACCGTGGAGGTGCCGTTGCCGCAGTCGACGAGCACCCGGAGCTTCCGTTGCCGGATGCGGTCCACGTTCACGCAGGAGAGGATGCCGTCGACGTACCGGGACGCCCCGTCCGGGACAGGGGTGATCGTGCCCACGCGTGCGAAATCCACCGTCCGCCCCCGGCGGGCCGCATAGGCCGCTTCCACCCGCTCCTCGAGCTCCCGGGGGAACTCGAGCCCATCGGCCGCGATCCCCTTGATGCCGTTGAACTCGGGTGGATTGTGCGAGGCCGTGATCACCACCGCGAAGGAGGCGTGCAGCCGGGGCACGTTGTACTGGATGGCGGGCGTGGGCAGGATCCCCAGTTCTAGGACATCCATGCCGGCCATCGCCAGAGTCCCCGCGGCGATGCGGCCGAGGGCAGGGCTCGAGGTGCGGGCGTCGGTCCCCACGATCGCCGTTCCCTTTCCCTCGTGGACCTCGGCGACGGCTCCCACGATGTCCGTGACGAAACGGGCGTCGAGGGTCCCGCCGACGACCTCGCGGATCCCGTTGGTCCCGAAGAGCCTCATCCCGTGAGCCGGGGAACTCCTCGCCTTATATGTGGTTTCGTAGTCGCACGTCACTCGGGCAGACGCATGGTCGACGAGACGCGGTGGCTGGCGGACGAGATGGTGGGGCGCTTGGCCCGCTATCTTCGCTTCCTGGGCTACGATGTCGAGTACGTCCGCGGCCTGGTGGACCGGAAGATCCTGGAGCGTGCCCGTGACGAGGACCGCCTCCTCCTCACCCGCGACGTCCAGCTGGCCCAACGGGCGGGCCCCCGGGCCATCCGCCTTCGTTCGCCCGAACTCGAGGAGCAGCTCCGCGAGGTTTGGCATGCCCATCCCACGTTGCGACGGACGGTGGCCTTCGTGCGCTGTAGCGAGTGCAACGGTCCATTGCAGCACGCCGACCGCTCCACGCCCACCCCGCCTCGGGGGGTGCCCGAACGGATCTGGGGCTCCACCGAAGAGGTCTACGTCTGCTCCCGGTGCGGCCAGGCCTTCTGGGAGGGTTCTCACACGCGAGAGATCCGGAAGACGGTCGAGCGCCTCTTCACGAGCGACGCGGGCCCGCGGGGGAACGAGGGGCGGTGAAGTACTGGGCCGAGCTCTCGGGCGATAACGTCGAGCTCGCGCGGCGCGAGCTCGCCGCCTCGCTCCGGGTCGTCTACCCCGCAGGTACACCCCCTCGTGAGGTGCCCTGGGGGCTCCGGATGGTCGCCTTCGAGAGCCCCCAGGTGACGGACCTCGCCCCGCGTCTCGCCCTGACGCACCGACTGCTCCGCCCCCTCTCCGAGGGACCGGTGGAGGTGCTCCGGAGAGCCATGAAGGAAGAGGGCGGGAGCGGAAGATCGATCGCCCTCCGGACCTCGTCGGGGTCGGGGCGGGTCGCGGGACTTGTGCCCACGCTCGGCCGCGCGTACGTCGAGGGAGGTGGCCGCGTGGACCTGACCTCACCCGAACGCACCCTGGTCCTGCTCCCCTCGCGCGAGAATCCGATGGAGTTCGCGATCGCCGAGGAGGTGGGGGTGACCGAGCGTCTCCGTCTCGCACGACGGCCTCCGAAGACCCTCGCCTTCCGGAAGCCGGTGACGCTCTCCCCGCTCCTGGCGCGGGCGCTCGTCAACCTGAGCGAGGTCCCGCCGGGGGGCACCCTGATCGATCCCTTCTGCGGGACCGGGGCGATCCTCATCGAGGGGGCGGCCGTCGGATGCCGGATCGTCGGCGCCGACGTGGACAGCCGGATGGTCCGGGGAGCCCTGGCGAACCTCGCGAGCTTCGGCGTCGTGCCCGAGCGGATGGTCCAGTGCGACGTCGGCGACCTCCCGCGCAGCCTCGACGACCTTCCCCGGATCAACGGGGGGGCCACCGATCCCCCCTATGGCCGCGCCTCGACCACGAAGGGGGAGGAGGCCGGGCGCCTGCTCCTCCGCGCCCTGGAGTCCCTGGGGGAGATCGTGGAGAGGGGGAGCCGGGTGGCCATCATGGTCCCCTCTCCCCAGATGATGGCCCGGCTCCCCTCGGGGTGGGGGGTGGTGGGCGAGCCGATCCCCCTCCCGGTCCACCGGAGCCTGACCCGCTGGGTCTTCGTCCTCCGGAACTGACCGGACCTACGCCGGCGGGTCCGCGGCCACGTAGAGGCGTTTGTTCTTCGCCCCCTTGTTCTCGGTCCGGAGGAGGCGGACGGTGCCCACCTCGCGCGTGTTGGCGACGTGGGTGCCCCCGTCCGCCTGCACGTCGAACCCTTCGATGTCGATGAGCCGCACCTCCTCCACGTCGGGTACCAGCTCCCGGGCGACCCGCACGAGGGTGGGGTCGCGCTCGGCCTCCGCGCGCGGCAGGAAGCGGACCTTCACCGGGTGCGCCTCCCGCACGACCGCGTTGACCTCCTCCACCACGGCCGCGACCGTCTGAGGACCGAACTCGGGGAGGTTCAGGTCCATGCGGGCCCGGTCGGGATAGATCTGGTTGCCGGTGATGACGCTCCCGAAGCGGCGGAAGACCACTCCGCTCAGGATGTGGAGGCAGGTGTGGTATCGCATGTGGGCAAAGCGCAGCTCCCAGTCCACGCTCCCGTGGACCGCGGTGCCCGCGGCCGGGGGCGGACCCTCCACGCGGTGGAGGATCTTCTCTCCCGCCTTGGCGACGTTCGTGACGGTCCAGCGCTGGTCAGGGCCCGCCGTGAGCACGCCCCGGTCCGAGGGCTGTCCCCCGCCGGCGGGATAGAACGCCGTTTCCCGGAGCCCGACTCCGTCGTCCAAGACCTCCTCCACCACGGTATCGAACTCTCGCAGGTAGGCGTCGTTCAGGTAGAGCGCGCGGGCCATCGGGATTCCCCAGGGGCCCGGACCCACTTCAACGTGGCGGGACCCGCTACGACAGGGTCTCGGGGGAGAAGTCCTCCATGAGCCGCCGCATGAGCTCCCGCTCTCCCTTCTGGCGGTGGCGGACCAGGGTCGACTCCTTTACCTTCAGAAGACGCGCCAGCTCCGCCGATCGGACCCGCCGGGGCACCTCGTAGTACCCCAGCCGGTAGGCGGTCATGAGCACCTCCTGCTGGCGCGGCGTCAGCCCGGCGAGCGGAGAGCCGTGGGAGAAGCGCGCATCGACCATCGAGATGACCTTGAAGGAGATCCCCGCGGAACGGAGCCGGCGTCGCAGGGCGTCCGCCTGGTTCCCGTCGAGCAGGAACGTGACCCGGGCCTTCCCCTCGTCGTACTCGTACGGCAGGCTCGGGTAGATCCCCGGTCCAAGGAACCCGCCTCCCAACTCGGTGGGGTGGCGGCGCTGGAGGAAGAGGATGCAACGGGCGGCCCCCTCGCGTCGCAGCACCTGGACGTGGACCCCCCGCCCGGGGAAGAGGTCCCGGAGGGGCGTGTCGCCGTTCCGCAAGTGCACCTCGCAGACCGCGGAGAACTCCTCGCGGTCGTAGCGCAGGAAGCTCAGGGTCCGGAGGGAGTGGAAGTGCTCGAGGGCGACCCCAGGCTCGAGGAAGCGGACGAGGTCCTTCCCGGTGAACTCGAGCACGAGCCGGCGCATGCCCTGCTCAGGCCACCGGGGAGCATAAACCATGCGCTAGGATACTAGCCTGAACGGACAAATCCCTCGGTTCCCTGTATTCTAGTGGCGCGGCGACGAATGTTGTTCGGGATTCCCTGATCTTCCTACCAAAAGTACTTTCCGTCGCCCTGCCTGTCCCTGGGCATGGTCGTGCGCGTCCGGGAGCTCTCCATCGAGGAGGGACAGAAGCTTCGTCGCATCATTCGGCATGGCAGGGAACCCATTGAGG
>JAJYEA010000107.1 GCA_021790425.1 Thermoplasmata archaeon
AGGCCGGATGGGAGGTCCTTGAGAAGGGGCTGCCCGTCCCGCCCTTCGTCGCGATCGTTCCGACGAAGGTCGCCGAGCGCGTCGCATGGCCCGCGCCCTCCACGTCCCACACCATCGAGCTCTGGGTCCGTGGGCGCCACGACGCGCAGCCTGCGCTCCCGGACCACTCCGGTGGAACTCCCCGGGTCCGTCGCTTGGGCCCCGGGGACCGGGAGGCTCTGCAAAGGTTCGCGCAGCGCCACCAGGACGAGCCCGACCTCCGGGCCCTAGGCGGGACGGACCCCGGGCGGGCGCGGGTCTACGGCGCCCTCTCTCCGGCCCCCGAAGGCGAGCAACTGCTCGCGCTCGCCCGAAGCACGGTCGAGCTGCCGCAGGTCTGGTTCGTCGCTGGGGCGAGAGGTGACCTGGGCCGTGGCCCGGGCCGCCCACGAGGCCGGGGCGGACTGCGCCCTCTACGTTCGATCGGACAACCCGGCCGCGATCGCCGCGTACACCGCTCTCGGGTTTCGGAAGCGCGTCCAAAAGGAATGGATCGATGCAGGCGGGAGGCCACCACCCTAGGGGGTTGAGTCTACCTCCTCTTCCAGGGCGACCGTTCTCGATCCGGTAACGATGGACGCTCGATGGCGGGGAGCTCCGGCGGCGCGGTCGCGGTCTTCCGAGGGGGCGATGAATCCGGCAAGGGAGGAGCGGGTGGAGACTCATCGGGTGGGGACGCGGGGGGAGGCGAGGCGGCGGGAGGGGGAACGGACGAGGCCGTGGTCAGGACCGCCTGTGGAGAGATGGGGGCCTGCTGGTGCGAGTAGAGGGCCCGCATCTCCTCCCAGCTGAGCGGAGGGTTGAGGCGGGTCGCACGGCCAGGTCCGGCGAGGCTGGGGACCCGTGCGAAGAGTTCCGCCCTGCACTTGGGGTCGGACAGCCAGGTCCGCAGGGCACCGATCGGGGCCACAATGGTCGTGACGAGCCCGACCGTGGCGATGACGGTGAAGATCGTGGTCCCGATGAGCCCGGTCTGGAGCAGGATGGTGGCCATGGCAAGCTCGACAGCCCCTCGACTGCCGACCATGTAGCCGATGGCGAGCGCGTCGGGATCGCGCCAGCCTTGAAGCCGGGCGAAGCCCGCCCCGATGGCGACCTTGGATGCGGCGCCGACCGCAAGGAGTGCCCCGAATGCGGCCAGCACGGAGATGGGGACCAGCAGGTGCTGGAGGTTCATCTCGACCCCCACGAACGCGAAGAAGAGCGGAACGAAGAACCCCCAGGTCATGGCGTCGAAGATCGTGCTGATCGCCCGGTGCGCCTCCTCCCCCGTGTTTTCCCGAGTGACGAGGATGCCTGCATAGAACGCCCCGACGACGTAGGTGAGCCCAAGGAACTGGGAGAACAGGGTGGAGCCCACGACCATCACCATCAGGAGCGCGAAGTTGCCCTGCTTGGACTTCCATGTCCTAGAGAAGGCGGCCTTGAGAGGTTCCCACAGCTTCGCCGCCCTCAGGAGTCGAAGGACCATGTGGATCGTCAGCATCACGGCGATGAACAGGCCCACGGAGAGGGCCGCCACGGCGACCCCGATCGCCCCTCCCGATCCGCCGGCCCCCAGCCGGAGGAGTATCGCGAAGACGCTGACCGCGGTGAGTTCGTTGATCAGGGCCACGTTCATGAGCAGCACGCCCATCTTCGACCCGATCAGTCCGAACTCCGAGAGCATGATGCCCATGACGGGCAGGGCCGTGATCGACAGGGTCAACGCCACGTACAGGGCGGTCCGGGCGGGGATACCCGGAAGTGCAAGGGGAACGACCAGCGCGCTCAGGAGGAACGGGCCGAAGAAGATCGCGAGGCCCATCGCGATCGTGAGAGGGCTCATTTTGTAGAGCTGTTCCGGCACCACCTCGATCCCCGCCATGAAGAGAATGAAGACCGTCGCGAGGAACTGGAGCGAGCTCAACATCGGGGAGACCGACGTGAATCCGAGATAGGATCCCAAGCTGGTGGACCCGAAGAGCGTGGGGCCCAGCGCCACTCCTGCGAGGAGCTGTCCCACGAGCGCGGGCTGGCCCACGCGGGTCGCGAGCTCGCCCGCGAACACCGCGCATCCCAGAAGCAGGAACAGGTTGACAATGAACTGGGTCGTCGGGTCAAGCATCGGCAGGGCACCCGGGGTGTCTGGACTACCTCCACACGGGAAGATAAGGAGAGGGGCTGAACCTGCGCGTGAAGCGTCGAGGTCTGCGGTTAGACGCGGAAATCCTGCGCGGCGGCGCACGCCCTTCGGGTCGGGTTCGCAATCGCGCCCGTCAGCTCGGTCAGAGCGGGAGCAGAGCTTCGGGCTAGACTCTTAGGGCATCCCACGGTTCCCGGTGCGGGCGAACAACGATACCGTGGCGAACGAGCGCGTTACCGCCATTCTTCTCGAGATCGCGGACCTCCTCGACCTGGAGGGCGTCAAGTTCAAGCCGGAGGCCTACCGGCGGGCCGCCCGGGCGCTGCAGCAATCCCCCGAGGAGACCGAGGAGCTCGTCCGAACGGGGAGGATCGACCAGGTTCCCGGGGTCGGCGAGGCGATCTCGGAGAAGGTCCGCGAGTTCGTCAAGACCGGGGAGGTCCACTACCTGGAGAAGCTCCGGAGCCAGTGGCCCCCAGGACTCCTCGAGCTCATGCGGCTGGAGGGGGTGGGACCGAAGACGACCCGACGGTTCTACCTGGAGTTCCAGGTGAAAGGACCGGAGGACCTCAAGCGTCTCATCCAGGAGAAGAAGCTCGAGGGGGTCTTCGGATTCGGGCCCCGGAAGATCGAGCTCCTGCAGAGGGCCCTCTCGAAAGGGGTCTCGCCCGCCGGCGCGGGCCCCGAGAGCGGGCGGACCCCGCTCCCCGAGGCCCAGCAGCGGATGGAGGAGCTGCTCCAGTCCTTACGCGAAAGCCAGGCCCCGTTCGAGAAGCTGGTCTTCGCGGGAAGCCTTCGCCGAAGGAGGGAGACGGTGGGCGACCTCGACCTCCTCGCGACCTCTTCTCGCCCACGGGAGGTCATGGAGCGCTTCACCCACCTCCCTCAGGTGGAGGAGGTCCGGCTCTCCGGAGACACGAAGTCCACGGTGGTGCTCACGGGAGGGCTGCAGGTCGACCTGAGGGTCGTCCCGTCCGAAGCCTTCGGCGCGGCGCTGCAGTACTTTACCGGGTCGAAGGACCACAACGTCCGCCTTCGGGCGCTTGCGAACCGGAAAGGGCTCAGCATCAACGAGTACGGGCTCACGCGCGACGAACAACTGGTCCCTGCCCCCACGGAGGAGGAAGTGTACGCCGCCGTGGGGCTATCGTGGATCCCGCCGGAGATGCGGGAGAACCAGGGAGAGATCGAGGCCGCCCAGGAGGGAGAGCTGCCCGCCGTCGTGGGCGACGCGGACCTGAAGGGCGAGCTCCACATCCACGTGCCACCCTCGATCGAACCGGAGGACCTCCTCCCCTGGGTCGAGGAGCTTCGGGCGCTGCACCTCGTCTACGGCGGTTTCGTCGTCCGGGCCTCCGAGGTCGACCGCGAGGACCGGACGGTAGAGCAGCTGCGGAACGCGCTGCCCCGCGAGGTCGAGGGGGTCCGGGTGTTCCTCGGCCTCGAGGTGACGTTGGACCCGAAGACCCGACCTACGGCCCCGGCGGGCGCGGACTACCTGGTCCTCCGACCACCGGAGAAGCCCCTCGCGAACCCGAAGGAGTCCGCCCGAGCGTGGACCTCCCCCCCTTCCTCCGCCGCCGCGATGTTTGCGCACGTGGACCCGGGGTCCCTCGCCTCCGCGGGGCTGGAATGGAAGGACCTCCTGCCCGAGGAGGGGGAGGAGAACGGGCTCCCGCTCGAGCTCGCCGTGCGCCACGACGTGGTGGCGACGGAGACCGCGCTCGTACGGGGAGCGAGCCGACGCTCGGCCCGGTTCGTCCTCTCCGGAGCTCCGCGCTCGCCCGAGGAACTCCCTCGCCTTCTGCTCGCGGCGGGGATCGCCAGGAGGGCCTGGACCCCTTCGCACCAGGTCGTCAACGCCAGCTCGGAACCTATGTCCGCGCTTCGCAGCCCTGCGAACCCTCCGAGCGCAAGCCCGAAGGGGCCCGAGCCACCGAAGAGAAGCGGGTCGAAGAGACGGGACGGACCTCCCACCTGAGGACGCGCGACGCCCCCTCCGACCCCTCAAGAGGGAGGACGCTCCTACGGCCCCTGTGCGCGCCCACCGCCGTCCGAGCCCTCGGCGCACCCCGGCCCACCGAAGGCCCGCCACCGCCGCCACACGCTACGTGGTCTTCGACGTGGGAGGCGTGCTCATCCGGTGGGACGACCGACGGGTGATGGAC
>JAJYEA010000108.1 GCA_021790425.1 Thermoplasmata archaeon
CGCTCGGCAAGGTCCTCCAGCTCCGAGAGCGTGCGGAACCGCTTATCCGGGGACACGTTCCTCCCCCCGGGACAGGGTGAGCCGGGCGGCTCGAGCCAGACCGGAGGATGCGGAGGCCCCATCCTCCCTCCATAGATGACCGTTCCCTTCCCCCGGCCGGGCCGGAACTTCCGGTGCGGGATCGTCCTCGGGCGGCCCTCCGATGGGTCCCGGGAGTCCCCGGCTTGGACCCGGACGCGGGAAGGCTCCGACTTGGTCGATGGGACCCTGGCCGAAGGTCCTGGACCTATTCGTGAGGGGTCTCCGCCCGAGCCCGTCCGGGCCGGCGCGGGCGGACCCGGAGGAGGACGAAGGTCGCTCCCGCCGTCGCCGCGATCCCGATCGCCACGCCGGCGAACAGCGAGGGGAGCGCGGACCCGGAGAGGAAGGGGCTTGCCGGGGCCGTGGCGTTCATCCCGGCCCACAACTGCGAGGCGCTCTCCCGGCTCTGGGCCAGGGCCGACTCCAAGGAGGCGATCTGGGCCTGGTCCTGGGCGACGGTGCCCCGCAGGGCCGTCAGGTTCTGCTCCAGCCCGTTGACCTCAACCTGGGAGGCGTTGTACTGGGCCTGCAGACTGGTCAGGCTGGCGTTGGCGGCCGCCATGGAGAGCTCAGCGGAGGACAGCTCCCCTTTCAGCTCGGCGGTCTGGTTCAGGAGGGTCTGGAGCTCGGCTTCGGCCTGCTGCGAGCGGCCGCTGCTCGCGGACAGGGCCGCGGTCAAGGCCGCCACCTGGGCCTGGAGGGAGGCGACCGACTGGGAGAGGGTGGTGATCCGGGCGTCGGCCTGCCCCAACGCCAGCTGGAGGTTCCCCAGCGCCGTCAGGAAGAATTCCGCGGTGGGTGCGGTGGTGACCGTGTTCAGCCCGATGACCTCGTTGTTGTTGGAGAACGTGGCCTCGGTGGCGTTGTTCACGTAGTCGCTCCCCTCCACCACGTGCTCGTAGACGTGCCCGGGGTCCGCCGGGTCGTTCACCTGCTTGTAGACCTTGGTGGTGGCGGCATCGTTGAAGAGCAGCCCGGTCAGGATGGCGCCCGTGGGGGCGACGAACTCCAGCGCCCCGGTGAAATTGGACAACGGGACCACGGTGGTCTCGTTCACGAACCCGAGGTTCACCGAGGTACCGGTGGGGCCGTAGACCGCGGTGTCCGTGCTGACATTGTAGGTCTGGGAGAAGCCGTTCATGAGGGAGACGATGTTCCCCTCGGGACAAGGGGAGCCGTTGCAGGAATACGAGTCCGTCCCGGTGATGGTGAGGAAGCTGCCCGTCTGGAGGGCCAGGGGGTAGGCCTCGGTCTCCCGGACCTGGAGGGCGCTCGCCCCCCCGCTCCCCCGGGAGGCGGCCGTCAGAGAGAGGACCGTGGTCTCGTCCCCGGTCACGTTCTCCCAGACCGGGGTGATGTACTGGTCGTTCACGAAGTGGAAGGAGTCGGTCAGGGTGCTCAGGGCCTGGTACCCGCTGCCGAGCACCTCGGACCCGTAGGAGAAGTAGGCGGTGGCGGACTGGTTGAACCAGCAGGCGGGGGAGACGTAGTCGGTGCATCCCGGAGTGGCGAACGTGCTGACCACGGGGTTCTGCCACGTGTAGGAGGTGAGCTTCGCGCCGGAGACCGCCGGGTCCGTCCAGAGCAGCAGGTCCGCCGCCACATGCCAGTAGCTCCCGGATGAGACCCCCTGGTCCTGGCTCTGGTTCACCGTGACGGTCCAGGGATGGGACCCTTCCAAGAAGCCCAAGGCCGGGGTCACGTCCAGGGTCTGGGGGCGGTCGTTGAGGGTGAAGTCCGCGGTGAGCGGTCTCCAGGCGAACAGATCGATCCCCCCGGTGTTCACGTACGGGAAGGGAAGAAGCTCGGCGAGCCCGCGGCCCCCCACGGAAAGGTTCACCATCCGGAACGAGGGCTCATCGGCGTACCAGAACTCGTCCACCCCGTAGCCGTACGGGTAGACCTCGAGGACCGCCTTCGTCACATCGGAAGGGACCGTGACCACGGTGGTGTTGGCCTCGTGCCCGGGTTGCAGCACCGGGGCGCTGTAGTTCCAGAGGGGGAGCACCTGGTTGGGGAGACCGTAGTCCGCGGGTTGCCGGGCCGGGTAGAAGAGCAACTCCACGCTGGAGGTGAACGAGCAGGCCCCCGTGCAGTCGTGGGGGTGACGGAAGATCCAGTGTGACTCCCCTGCGAGGACGGATTGGTACTCGGTGACGTTCTTGAGCACCGTGGACGTCCCGTACTCCGGGAGCGTCCCGAAGAGGATCATCACGTTGTTCACCCAGACGTTGTAGTCCGTGTCGAAGATCCCACCGGTGACCGCGGTGGTGAAGTTCAGTTCGATGAGGGCCCAACCGGTCGCCGGGGTGGCGGGGAGCGAGACCTCTCCTTGCCGGTATCCCACCGTGCCCTCGCTGCCGTTGAACAGGGTCACCACCACCGGGGCCGTACCGGGAAGGAGAGGGGGCTGGGAGACCTGGACGTAGGAGGTCTCGTTGGTGGGGGCGTCCGGGACCGTGTAGTTCGTTCGTTCCACCTGGGGGAGAAGGGGATGACCCTCCACCTGCGTCGCCTGGGGGGAAGGGGAAGCCGAGGCCGTCCCGGTGAGCGGGCCACCGGAGGAGAGAACGAGCGTAAGCACGACCAGGGCGATCCCGAGGAGAAGGCGAGATCCGGGGCGATGCGTGTTGGGCAGGGTTCCCACCCGTGTCTCGGCATCGCACGGAGATACAAGTAGCTTCCGCCGGGAGGGGCTTTGAACCGGAACCCCCCGGGCACGAGTCCTGCATCGAAACACCTTCGGCGTGAGTCAAGACCCGGTCGACCCGACCGTCGGAAGCGCAAGGGCGGCTGATGTTCCCGACTGCTAACTCGGCGGCTACCGAGACGAGGCTGGAGACATTCATCCCCTTCAAGTCGAATAGCATCGAGGCTGAGCAAGGCTCTTCCGCATAGCGGAAGGCGTACCACCTCTTCTAAACGATCCGTGAGGAGTTCGACCGGCGGTATCATCTTCGCTCAAATGTAGATTCCGCGTTCAGCCCCATCTAGCGCAAGGTCGGGGAGCACCTCCGGTCCCGTAGACCCGCAGGTCAGGTCAACAAGATACCGACGAAGCTCATCTGCTACACCCTGACGGCAGTGGTCCACGAGATGTACGAGAATGGGACCGCGGAGAATTCGTGGCACGCGACTCGGATGGCTAAACTTAGCGCCTGAAGAAGTCGTCGTGATGACCGATATCGATGAACTCGACCTCATTGGTCGCCGGTTGATATCGCCACCAGAGAGTGTAGTGCTCCGCGACTTTAACGTGACGGGTATCTGGTGGTTCCTTTGATCTCTTACCGATTAGCAAAGGCGTACGGAGGATTCGGGCTTCCATGCCGCTGAGAATCTGCTCCATCTTTGGCCCACGCCCAACGAACACAGCCCGGGACTCATCATAGGCGGGGCAGTGCCGCTGCTTACACGGCGCACCATCGATCTTTACGATACGCATGGAGGAAGAGGTGGCTCGGAAGACGTGGGGGTTACGGAATCCGCATCGCAGCGTGCAACCGCTTGCGCCCCTTCTCGTGGAGTACTTCTTTGGAATCTCCATCACGGAGGTCAGGATCGGTTAGGATCAACCAGTCGACAACGCTGCCCTTCGGAGTCCCGTAGAACGGAAGCGTCTTCTTGGCAGCCGCGGCTAGCGGTCGCGTGCCCTCGATACGAGCAAAGTCCCGGATGACGACGTCGGCCGCCCTCTTGACCGCCCCAGGCAAGGCGGCTTCGCCGGCATCATCGCGGACCGTGAGCTCGAATCCCATCCCTCCGCTCGGCGCCACGTACTGCCGGAACTTGAACGGGGACCCGGAAGCCTGCGCGATTTGGAGTACTCTCGCGCGAAGAGCCTCCGAGTACATCCCATGGTCATGGAACCTGTACTCATAGTCGAAGAGACGCCGTCCATTCGCGTCGGCGTACTCGGCCTCGACAAGATAGATCAACTTCTGGATGCGCGTGCTGTTCAGTCTAGTCGCGCGGCCAAGGTAGACGAGCAAGTCAGCGAGGCGTACGGTCTCAGAAGATCCTCGCGCGCGGGCGCTCTCCGGATTCATGACCGCGTGGGTCGATAGGCGACACCCTCTATTATATAGGCTATGTGCAGGCCGCTCTGGAAGCGGTACCGCTCCGCCGCAACGCCTCCAGCTCCTCCGTCGAATGCGGCTCAATGACACACTCCTTCCAGTCGGCCGGCCGCTCAACCGGCCAGTCCGACAGAATCGCCAGTCCGCGCT
>JAJYEA010000109.1:0-2442 GCA_021790425.1 Thermoplasmata archaeon
CTTCCCCTCCTCCATCGCCACCACTTGCCCGAGGAAGAGGCGATGGGTGGACCGGGTCACCGTCTGGACGACCTTACACTCGAAGCTCCCGAGGGTCCCGTCGAGAAGTGGGGTTCCGAGGGGCCCTCGATGGAAGGCGACCCCTTCGAACTTCTCGGAGGAGGGCCGGCGCGAGGCGAAGAGCTCCGAGAAGGTGAGCTGACGCGCGGACAGGAGGTTCACTCCGAAGCGGCCGGAAGCCTCGACCAGGGACGTCGTGTCCGCCTTCGCGTTCAGCGCGACCAGGACCGTGGGAGGCTCCAAGCTCACCGAGAGGAAGGCGTTCACGGTCATCCCCCCGTCACGTCCGCGGTGGCTCGCCGTCACGACGGTGACACCGGTGGCGAACCTTCCCATGACGCTACGGAACGTCTCCGGGGGTACGAGGGCGGAGGGGGTCGACGGTCGGGAGGAGGGGGCCTTTGAGAGAGGAGGGGCCACGGGGTCACTCCTCGCGCCAGCGGAAGACGAGCACGGCCGCGACGAACGCGACCGCGGCCATGATCGAGACGATCCCCAGGTCGAGGAGCGCATGGGTGACGTTGGAGAACACGCTCACCGACTCGATGCCATCGATGACGTAGTAGAGCGGCCAGACCTTCGCGTAGGGCTGGAGCCAGGCGGGCATCACCGAGACGGGGATGAAGGACCCGGAGAGGAACATCATCGGGAAGGTGACCAGGTTCCCGATGATCCCCGCCGTCTCCGCGCGCTTGGAGACCGTGCCGATGAGCATGCCCAGGGAGACGAAGAGGAGCGGGCCGACCACGAGGAAGGGGATGAGCAGCGGACCCACGATCACGTGGGCCCCGTAGACCAGGATCCCCGTCGCGAAGAGGATCGCGGCGGCCAGGAAGGTGAGGAGCCAATTGAACAGGATCTTCGAGAGGAGCCACTCCCCCTTCGTGAGCGGGGTCAGGGAGAGGGCCTTGAACAGCTTCTCCTTCTTGTATTCCGAGGTGACGTTCACCATCGAGAACATCGGGGTCATCAGGATCGCGAAGCCGATGAGCCCCGGGATCTCGAAGTCGATGGTCTTCGGGGTGAAGGAGAGGCTGCCCACGGGGACCGCCTTCGCGAGATAGGCGACGGGCGCGCCCTTGAAGTTCTGGAGCGCAAGTTGCACGGCCCCCGAAACGATGGCGGCCGAGGTCGAGTCGAAGGGGTTGTCGTAGACCTGCAGCGCGACGGGGGCCCCCCTCCCCCCGTGGGTGAGGTTCCACACTTGCTCGCCGAATCCCATGGGGATGACGAGCCCGTTCGACTCGGAGTGTTGAGAGAGGTAGGTCCCCAGCGGGCCCGCCGACGCGGAGACGTTGTGGATCGTGACGATCCCGGTCTCCTCCACGTAATGGTAGAACGCGAGCGTCGTCGAGTTCTGCCCGTCCAGGTTCTGGATGTAGAGGGGAACGGCGGAGGGGGCGGAGGAACCGCTGAAGATGGCCCCGAAGAGGAGGACCAGGATGACGGGGAAGAGCAGGGAGAAGAAGAGGGCCTCCGGGTTGCGCATGTAGGCCCGGGTGTAGAGGACGAAGTCCGCCCAGACGTGCGAGGGCCGGAGGAAGCTCCGTCTTCGCGGGAGCCCGCTCGCGCGCGAGCCGTGGACCGGGGAGGACGGGAGGGACCGGGTCGGCGGGCCGGAGGGGGGGTCGGAGGGCCGCGTCACGTGCGCACCTCTCCGCCCTCTTCCATCTCTCCCACGAGCGTGATGAAGACCTCTTCGAGGGTGTCGCGCTGGGTGCTGATGTCCGGCCAGACGAGCCCCGAGGCGGCGATCGCCTGCAGGGCGTCGATCAGGACCTGCTTCTGGTGGAGCGGGACCTCGACCTGGTCCCCTTTCACTTCCGTGGAGAGCCCCGGGACCCGCTGAAGGACCTTCAGGAGCTCGGGGGTCGCCTCCAGCACGATGCGCGGGCCGCGGCCGTACTTCGCGATCAGTTCGGCGGGAGCCCCCTCCGTCACGATCTTCCCATGGTGGATGATCGCGACCTGGTCGGCGAGGTTCTCCGCCTCCTCCAGGTAGTGCGTCGTGAGGAAGATCGTCCGCCCCTCCTTACGGAGCTCCCGGAGCAGCTCCCATACCGCCCTGCGCGCCTGCGGGTCGAGCCCGGTCGTGGGCTCGTCCAGGAAGACGAGCTCCGGGTCGTTGACGAGAGCGAGCGCGATCCCGAGCTTCTGCTTCTGTCCGCCGGAAAGCTTGTCGAAGGTGTCGTTCGCCTTCTCCTCCAGCAGGACGCGCTTCAGCAGCGCCGGGGCATCCACCTGCACGTCGAACAGGCGCCCGTAGTACCGGATCGCCTCCAGAGGGGTGACCTTGTCGAAAAAGCGGAACCCCTGGGGCATCACCCCGACGCGTCGGTGGACCTCCCCCGCGTCGTGCCAGGGGTCCAGCCCGAGCACCCG
>JAJYEA010000109.1:2452-4289 GCA_021790425.1 Thermoplasmata archaeon
GGGTGGCGCGACGCAGCCCCTCCAGGATCTCCACCGTGGTGGTCTTGCCCGCCCCGTTCGGTCCGAGGAAGGAGTACACCTTACCGGTCGGTACGGAGAAGGAGATCCCGTCCACGGCCCGGAGCCTCCCATACTCCTTGACCAGGCCTTCGACCGAGATGACCGCGTCCATCGGTCGTCGGCGACGCGTGTTCCCGTATAATGTCTCATCAAAAGGAGGCCCGGTCACCTCCTGGCCCTTCCGCGCTCCTTCCGGTGCGTCGGCCCGGCCGGTCTCACCCCGGCACCCCTCGCGTCCGCGACCCGCCCCATGGGGGGAGGGCCCCCGACCCTCCCTCCACCTTCCGCGGGCCCCTGGCCCGGGACCCCCAGGTCCCTCGCGGAGGGAAGCGTTCCCCGTCGCCCGCAGTCCTTAACAGCCCTTTCCCTACCCATGCTCTGCCGTGACCGCCCCGACGGCATCGTCCCCCCCACCCCCCGCTTCGCCCAAACCGAAGGCCGGGGAGCCGGTGAGCTCCAACGCATCCTCCCCGTCAGCCTGGGCTCCTGCGGCCGGGGGGGGAGGCCGGGTGCTCCATTCGTCTCCGCACTTCTCCGGAGCCCGTTGGTGGGCCTGGGGGAACATCACGCACCGGTTCCCGCCAAGCCGCTCGCAACGGCTGAAGGAGTTCCTCCGCCACGAGCTCGGCGTGCCGTCGCTCGGCGCGGGGGGCCCCGGGGCGGACCTCGAGACCCTTTCGATCCCTCCCGGGCGGCTCGACGCGGCCGAGGTTCAGGCCATCCGGGCCCTGCTCCCGACGGGGGCGGCAAGCGACGAACGCGAGGAGCGGCTCCTCCACTCCTTCGGTCGGTCCTACGTGGACGTGGTCATCGCCCGAAGGGGGCATCTGCACCAGCTCACGGACCTCGTCGTCCATCCGGCCTCCGTCCAGGAGGTGGAGGACATCCTCCGCTACGCCCACACCCACGACCTCGCGGTCGTCCCGTGGGGCGGAGGCACCAGCGTCGTCGGCGGGGTCGACCCGGAACGCGGGGGACACCGGGGGGTCCTGACACTCTCCCTCCAGCGCCTCATGGACCCGCTCGGGCTCGACGAGATGAGCCGCCTCGCCAGGTTCCAGTGCGGCATTCCCGGCCCGGACCTGGAGAAGTACCTCAACGACCGGAAGTTCACCCTCGGGCACTTCCCCCAGTCCTTCGAGTTCTCGACCCTGGGCGGCTGGATCGCGACGCGATCCTCCGGCCAGGCCTCGTCACGGTACGGGGAGGTCGTCGAGCGTCTGCGGGGCGCGACGGTGGTCACCCCCGTCGGGACGTACCGATGGGAGCACGTGGTCACGGAGTCCTCCGGCCCCGATCCTTCCCTGCTCTTCCCCGGTTCCGAAGGGACCCTCGGGATCTTCGTCGAAGCGACGCTCGTCGTGGACCCCATGCCCGCCCGAAGGTCCTACCGGCTCGCGATCTTCCCCGACTGGGAGAGCGGGATCGACGCCGCGCGCGACCTCTCCCAGGAGGCTCCCCACCCCGCCGTCCTCCGGGTCGCCGACGCGCAGGAGACCCTCCTCACGCTGGAGGGGAGGCCCCCTGCCGAGACCACGGGGGAGCGCGTCCGAGCGAGGATCGAGACCGGATATCTGGGACTGCGCAAGCTCGAGGAGGGGTCCATGTGCCTGGCCGTCATCGGCTACGAGGGCACGGATCGGGAGGTCCGTCACGGCGACGAGCGCCGTCGGGAGGTTCTCCGCGCCCACGGTGGAACGGACATCGGTTCGAAGGCGGGGGACCTCTGGCTCAAGGAACGCTTCCTGCTGCCCTACCTCCGGGACGACCTCTTGGA
>JAJYEA010000110.1 GCA_021790425.1 Thermoplasmata archaeon
GTGCCCGTCCCTTCCGTGACGGTGGACGGCTGGACGGAGAAGGAGGTGATGGAGGGCTGGGGAGGAAGGACCGCGGTGACCACGAACGAGACCGATGCGCTCACCGCGTGGGGGGTCGCTGCCGAATCCGAGACGCGGACCGTGGCCGTATAGGTGGCGGCCGTGCTCGTGGAGCACGTGATCCGGCTCTGGTTCGCGCCCGGGCAAGAGGTCGGGAGTCCCGTGTAGGCGTACGTGAGCGGACCGACCCCGCCGCTCGCCGACACGTTGAGGTAGGTGGTGCCGCCGGCGGGGACCGTGGACGGTGACGCCGTGAAGGAATTGATCGAGGGACCGCTACCTCCGCCCGTGGGGGTCACGGTAAGGGCCACCGTGGCCGACGTGGTGTGGGGAGGGAACGCCGAGTCTGACACGCTCACGGTGACCGTGAAGGGACCCCCGGCGGTCGAGGGCGAGCAGGTGATCTTGCTGAGGTTGACGCTCACGCACGCCGAGGGGAGGCCCGCGTAGGAGTAGGTCAACGGCCCCGTGCCCCCCGAGGCCGTGACGTTGAGGTAGGTGGTGCCGCCGACCGGGATCGACGCCGGGCTCGCCGTGAAGGCGGAGATGGTCGGCCCACTGCCACCCGAGGAGGTCACCGTGAAGGACGCGGTCGCGGTCGTGCTGTGCGGCGTGACCGCGGAGTCGGACACCGTCACGGTGATCGCGTAGGGCCCTCCGGCCGCGGCGGGAGCGCAGGTGATCGCGCTCGAGTTCGCGCTGGCGCACGGTGAAGGGAGCCCGGCGTAGGCGTACGTGAGCGGGCCCGTGCCGCCGGAGGCCGTCACGTTGAGATACGTCGTGCCCCCCAACGGTATCGAGGAGGGGGAGGCGGTGAAGGCGGAGATCGTGGGCCCCGTCCCGCTCGCCGGGTTGACCGTGATGGTCACGGTGGAGGAGACGGTCTGGAGACGCGTGTCGGTGACGGTGACGGTCACCGTGCTCGAGCCGGTGCCCGAGGGAGTGCAGGCGAGCGAGGCCACGTTCGCCGAGGCGCATCCGGACGGGAGGCTGGAATAGGCGTAGGTGTAGCCCGGGGAGCCGCCCGTGGCGGTGACGTTGAGATCCGTGGTGCCCCCCAGGGTGAAACTCGCCGGGGAGGCGGTGAACGAGGAGATGGAGGGCTGGGGAGCCGCGGTCACCGTGAAGCTGCATCCGGAACCCGAGGGAGCCGTGGACCCGTTCTGGTCGGTCACCGTGAGCAGCGGATTCACCGTGCCCGCGGCCTTGTAGACGTGCGTGACCGGGGACCCGTACCCGCCCGTGCCATCACCGAACGTCCAGCTGTAATTGTACGGGGCAGTCCCTCCGGAGGCCTGACCGGTGAACTGGATCTGGTCCCCGGCCTCGAACGTGCCTCCGCAGGAGAGGCTCGCGCTCGTGGTGAGGTCCTTCATGGCGTACGATGCGCTGAGAGGGGTCGTGGTGTTCCCGCAGACGTTGCCGGGACAGACGGTGCTCCAGGGAAGGCCCGCCAGGTTCTCCCCTCCGCTGGGATACCCGTTCGCCGAATCGCAGAGCATGCTCCCCGTTCCGGCAAACCCGGACGGGGCCCACTTGCAGTAGGCGCCGCTGAGGTAGCTTCCCCAGAAGGCGTAGCCGTTCACATTGTAGTAGGCGAGGGCCCACTGGAACGAGCAGGTCGGGTTGAAGTAGATGCCTCCCCAGTCCGAGCTTCCCCCGTAGGTCGAGCAGGTCGACGGGCTGTAGCTTCCCACGGCGAAGGACCCGCCGGCCGGAGGGCATTGGCCGGCCGTCCCCTCCTGGAGGATGCCCTCCGCGTCCGGGTAGCTGCTCCCGCAGCCCGGGCTCGTGACCATGCACGTCCCGCTTCCCGACTCGATGGCGCCCGCGCAGAAGGTGCTCTCCTGGTAGGCCATCGAGACGAAGGTGATCTCGAGATCGCCCGAAAACCCGGCGCCGCCGGCGCAGTCGACCGTGTTCTGGAGCGTCAGCAGGATCCCGTTCCCGTACTCGTTCGCGTTGGGACAGCTGTTGAGGGCCGCAGCGGGAGCGGACCTCGCCCGGCTCGGAGCCGGGGCGAAGTGGGAGCTGGAGGTCAGGAGGGCAGGCGCCGGGAGCGGGGCCGCAAGGCCCGGTTGGCCCCCGGGGATGAGGGCGAGGAGCGCGACCGCGACGAGAAGGACCGCGAGGACGACCCATGGGGCCGGGCGGTCCCTGGTCCTCCGTGGTTCCCGGTGCGGTCCCGAACGAGCCGTTCCCATCGCCCCGGGCCACGCGGCCCGGGCGCTCCCCCCATGCGGCATGCTACCAGACCGCGGACGTACCTCTTGACGGGTATATAGGCTTGGTACCGCGAGCCCCAGGATGGGGCCGGGCGCCGTCCTCCGGGGGCCTAGCGCACCTGGATGGTGGGTGCCGGGATCTGGTCCGGGTGGCGCAGCGGGCTCTCCATGGCGTGCGGTTCCGACCGGGGGTGGGGACGGATGAGTCCCTTCTCCTTCGCGACAAGGGTGACGAAGTCGATGAACCCGGAGAACAGGGCCCGGTAGATCGCCTGCGTCGACTCCGGGCGGCCCTCGAAGAACATGTCGAGGAGCATGCGGGACTGGCGGAGCCCGTGGGTGATGGCCTTTCCGAAGAGCTCCTTCTGCCGCTCCGTCACCCGGTCGTGACGGAACCAGTCCTTCTGGGTGAGGTGGCCGAGCGGCACGAAGAACATGGGCACGAGGAGCGCCCGGAAGTCCCAGAGGTCGTCGAAGAGGTCGAGCGTCCGGATCACATCCTCCTCCGTCTCCTGGGGGAGCCCGACGATGAACGTGCAGGCGGGGTAGACGGAGTTGTCGTTCAGGAGGCCGGCCGCCTGTGTCACGAGCTCGGGCCACTGGCTCGCCTTGAAGGGAGCCACCTTCCCCGGCATCGCCGAGGTGATCAGGCGGGGGCTCCCGGTCTCCACCCCGATCTCCACGCCCCACCAGGTCTGTTCCCCGGTGAGGAGGATGTCGCGGATCTTGGGGAGGAGGTTCGGCTTCGTCATCAGGCTCGCCACCGCCACGTGGCTCCAGCCCACGTGCCGGTAGTGGCGCTTGGCCATCCGCATGAGGGGGAGGAGCTTCTCCTCCCGGGGCATGATGTTCGGCGACCCGTAGAAGAGCACGTCATCGGAGTGGAGGAGGCCGGAGGTGAGCCCCGCCCGCACGTTGACCTGGATCTCCTGCTCGATCTTCTCGAGGGGGTACCACCGGGTGGGACGTTGCGTGACGGAGCAGAAGGAGCATCCGCGGCAGCACCCTCGGCCGATCTCCGTGAGCCCGTTGACCGAGGCGTATCGGATGGTGGCGATCTGGTCCACGCGGGGGGCCTCCCGCGGCTCGAGCACGACGTGGGAGGGCAAGGGCTCCCCCGCGAGGGCCTTCCGGACCAGGTCCACGATGGCGACGTCGGCCTCGCCTTCCACCACCGAGTCGATGCCGCCGATCTCGCGCACGAACGCATCGACCCAGGGGAGCTTCGACCGGGTGGCCCCGGTCAGCTGCCAGGACGAGGGACCCCCGGCGATGATCTTCATCCCCTGGGCGTGGGCGTCGAGGAGGTGCGGCAACCGCATGAGACGCATGAAGTTCACCCGGTTGAGAGGGTCCTTCCGCATCGCGCCCGCGAAGGTGGTGGAGGGAGGGTTGAGGCCGAGGTAGTCGTGCCCCGAGAGGAGCAGCACCCGGGCCTCGCCCGGCAGGTAGCGGTGGAGGTGGTCCGGGTGCACGATCCGGGCGTCGACCCCGGCGTCCAGGAGCGCGGCCTCGATCTTCCGCATCCCGTAGGGGGCCTCGACCGGGTGGCCCGACGCGTCGGTGGGCATCGGAGGAAAGAACATGCGCCGGTAGAAGCCCTCGGGGAGAAGCATCGCGGGCGTCGTGGTGCCGAAGCCGAGGAACTCGCGTCGGTTGTGGTTGCTCATCATCGTCCAGTCGCAGGTGAATACCACCTGGGTCATCCTCCACCACCCCTACATTGCCTAGTGGCGCGGCCATGAAGGTTGTCGCTGGTTAGCGGTCCCGGACCCAGATGGGTCGTTTCGCCCTCACCCGGTGATTCTTCCGCACTGTGTCCCGGAACCTCTTGCCCCGGATCTTTCGCTCCCGGTTGCGGTAGGTGACCGCCCGGTCCAACGCTCGACCCACTTCCCTTGGGGTCGTGAACTCCTGTCCCGACAGCGCCAACTTCTGCAGATCCCCGGCGTGACACTCCACGGGGT
>JAJYEA010000111.1 GCA_021790425.1 Thermoplasmata archaeon
CGCCACGAGGAGGCCGATGAGCACCGAGAGGGACAGGACGAGTCCCCACTGGTTCAGCATGGCGACTCCCGAGAAGGCGAGCGCGACCGTCGAGAGGATGACGGTGAGGCCGCTGATCGTGATGCTCTCCCCGGCCCAGGTGACCGTCGTGACGATCGCCTCGTGCGACTCCTTCCCCTTGCGGATCTCCTCCCGGTAGCGGGAGAAGAGGAAGATCGCGTAGTCCGTCCCGACCCCTAAGACGAAGGCATCCTGGAGGGTCAGCGTGGTGCTGTCCACCTTGGTGATCAGCGTCCCGATCGCGTACGTCCCCCCCATCGAGATGACCAGCGCCATCGCGATGGGCCCGAAGGCGACGAGGGGAGTGACGGGGGAGCGGAAGTAGAGGGCCGTGATCAGCAGGAGGACCGAGACGCTGAGCGGGAGGGTGACCACGAGCCCGCTCGAGAGCACGTCGTTCTCGTTGAGGTCGAGGGCCGCCTGGCCCGTCTGCCAGTAGGTGAGCGAATGCCCCGGGTCGGTCTGGGAGAGCACCGTGGGGACCACCGACCCAATCGTGTGGATGTCGTCGTAGACCGGGGTCGCCCCTCCGGCGCCGACGTAGTCGTCCCCCACTGTGAACGAGATGGCGAGGAGCGTGAGGCTGTTCGAGGGGTCCACGAAGGACCCGTAGATGGCCGACGGGATGGGGAGCGGGTAGGCGGAGATCGGGTCGGAGCGCACGATCTGCCACGCCCATGCGTCCTCCTGGGCCACGGTCGCGATCCCGGAGGGGAAGGCCGAGTGGACGATGGCGAGCCACGACGGGGAGAGCCCGGTCTGGGGCGCGAGGAGATGGAGGGTGAGGTTGGTGCGGACGGAGAGTTCGGTGAAGTTCTCGATGCCGAGGTCCTGCATCACTGGACCGACCACCAAGGTCGGGACCAGCGGGCTCTGCAGGAGCACGGGCTCGATCGCCTTGCGCGCCACCGCGTCCGAGCACGCGAGGAAGTGCGCCACCGAGACGTTGAACGCGGCGGAGCAGGGGGTCGAGCCGTTGAACGCGGTATAGTAGAGGAGGAGCAGGTTCTCCTCGATCGTGCGGGTCGTGTTGTCGGGGATGGTCGCGAGGGCGTACCGGGCGGACTGGTAGGCACTGTAGTTCACGTTCTGCCCGTGCATCGGGCCGGAGGCGAGCATGAGCCACTGGTAGGAGTAGTTGGCAGGGGCAAGCCACGCCACCGGGGCCGTCGAGTTCACGGCGGTGTAGAGGGAGGCGTTGCCCACGAACCCGGGGGCGAGGGAGCCCACCGCGAGCTTGGTCTCCGCGCCCAGGTAGGCCGCGTAGGAGGAGTAGAGCGAGTCGACGGACTGGACGTGCGTCAGGGTCGAGTCGTTCTCCAGCTGGGACTGGAGCGTCAACACCGTGGACTTGCCGACGTGCCCGGTGATGTCGGGACCTTGGATCACGATGAGGCTCGAGGCGGGGGAGGAGGAGTTGGGGAAGAGCCGGCCGAGGTCGTGGGCGGCGACCACGCTCGGGGCATTGTCGGGGAGAACGGTGGCCGAGTTCGTCTCCACGTTCCCCAGCATGCTCAGGGTGGGGACCGCCAGGAGGAGCAGGACGATCCAGATGACGATGGGGTAGTACGGGTGGCGGACAATCCACCGGCCGAGGGCCTGGAAGAGCCGCTCGCGCCCCCCCACCTTGGGGAGCGGGGTACCTTCGCCCCGACGCTTGCGGGCGGAGGAGGGGGTGACCTGCGGCTCATCGTCCATGGCGTGGCGGTAGCCTCATGCCCTAAAACCGTTACGCGGGCACGTCCCGCTGCGCTCTTGACAACCGGCAAGCCAGAAGTCGTTCCTTCGAGCCGCAGGAAAGTGACGCTTTGGGAAGGAAGTGGTCGGACTTTGGACAAGTTCTCCCGCGTCGGGGATGTCGAAGATGGGTGCAGGCCCGTCAGGGTACCGGTCACGGGCCGCGCGCAGATCCAGAAGAATTCCCCCCGTCGGGCCTTCCCATCATGGCGTCAGCAGGAACCTAGGTACTGGAGGGCTGGAGGAGGAGATAAATAGGATGGACCTCATTTCCATCACAGTGATTGGGGGGGACTGGATTAGAGGCGGCCCTGATGCCGCCGCGCGGCGCTGGGAGGAAGGGCGACCTAAGACATCTCGCCGTCGTTATACGTGGTGGCTCGTACCTTTCGCACTCTTCATGGTCTCGATCACCATCGTGGCCGGCGTAGCCTACATCTCTAGCACCTCTCTCGGCACTCTGACGGGGACCTCGACTTCCGTGTGCTCTGCGGAGGGGGGGTTCGGGTATGGTCCGAACGCCTACATTGCCCAGGACCAGGGAATCCTCTCTGGCGTCACCCTCACTTCGACCTGCAGTGGGGGTAACGCAGAGTTCCAAGGCATGACCCTCACCTTGACCTCCCTCGACGGCGCCATCAACGAGACCGGAGTGGACGCCCTGCGCTTCTACTGGAACGGGTCCGTTGCCGCCACGGTCACCTTCACCTTCTCCTCCTCCGGGACAGACTTCTTCCCCGCCTCCGGAGGTGGCCCGTACGGCTATCTCTTGGTCAACTCGTCGACCGCGGGGTTGTTCCCCGTGAACGTCAAGGACGAGTGCCTCGGTGGTTCCGGGGTCGCCTTGCCCGGGAACTGCAACCTCATGCCCCTCCCGTGGACCTCCGGATCGGGGGGTGCAGGAACCGCGACCGGGACTTCGGGGAATCCCGTGACCGGGCTCGTGAACCTCTCGGCCCCCTCGACGGTGGTGTGTCCCCCCGCCGGCGCCCTCTGGAACGGAGGGTCTTCGTCTTGCACGGCAGGGGCCGGTGGGAGCGTGGCGGCCACGCTCGCGGCGGGCCCCTCTTTCGAAGTGATCTCCTTCTCCTTGAGCGACGCACCTGGGGCAGCGACCACCGGCAGCTTCAGCGTCACCGTCTCCGCAGCGGTCACATGGTGAGGCGAGATGCAACGGTACGCTCCTGATTGGAAGCCTTTCCGAAGGGGCCCGCACCAGCTCTTGGAGGGGGCCCTCCTTCCCCGCGGACTGTTGACCCTGGGAGCCGTCGTTGTCGTCTTGTTCTTCCTCGCGCAGGCCGGAGGGACCGCCTTCCTGAGCGTCCCCATCTCGGCCAGCACCACCTTCTCGCAGAGCGCGAACCTGTTCCCGCAGTACCTGCGGAACACCAGCGGGACGTACTCCACGGCGACCTCCCGGGGCTCCTCGGGAAGCAAGCTGAACGAGACCATCGGGACGACCGTCGCGTTCGACTCGGCCAGCTCCTTCAACGACTGGACCCTCGCGAACACGACGGCACGGATCTACGCCGCCCCCGTCTTCGCCGGAGGCGTCGTCTACAACGGATCGAACGGGGACGAGGCGGGAACGTCCGTCACCGCGATCAACTTCACCACGGATGGCTCGTCCGGGGTATCGGCCGTGGTCGTCGGCGCCCCCTACGCCGTCATCTCCTCCTCCGGGTGCGGGGGCTCGGCCTCCGGGGCCGTCTTCGTCTTCTTCGGGCACACCCCGCTCAACTTCAGCTACGACCCTGCCCAGGCCAACCTCACGGTCTGCGGGAACGAGACGGGGATGCTCCTCGGCTGGTCCGTGGCCGGGGTCGCCAACATGACCGGCCCGGGCGGGACGGGGCTGGCCATCGGCTCCCCGGACTTCACCTACTGCGTCGGGGCCACGACGAACCTGGGCACCTCCTCCTGCTCCCCGACCAACGCACCGCACTCCGGCGCGGTCTGGGTCCTGACACGGGCCTACCTTGAGACCCTCTACTCGAACCTGAAATGGAAACCGGGTATGCATGCCGTCACCACGATCTCGACGGCTACCTACGACTACGTGGCCAACCTGGGAGCCTACACGGTGCTCAAGGGGGAGGAGCTCGGGTACTCGCTCTCGGCCATCGAGAACACGACCTCCGCCGGCATCACCAACCCCGGGTATGACGACATCATCGCGGGGGCCCCCTTCTTCAACGACACGAAGGGGACGGCGACCGGGGAAGCCATCGTCTGGGACGTTCCTTCCGCCACCGTCACCTCCTTCGAGAACCCCTCCAACCGCACCAACTCCCACTATGGATGGTCGGTCGGGAACGTCTCCGACCTGGGCGGCGCCAACCGGCAAGACGTGGTCATCGGGGCCCCCGGGAGCGATGCGGTCTACGTCTATAAGGGGGACTACTTTGCCGGACCGTA
>JAJYEA010000112.1 GCA_021790425.1 Thermoplasmata archaeon
CGGGAGCGGAGACGGGTCGGACGGCATATCGGCGGTCACTGAGAACCACCTCCGACCGGAGGGGGGGTGGGTCCGGAATTTCGGGAAAGCCCGGGTCCGGAATTACGGTAACCGACATCTGGGGAGAACTCTCTTCGTCCCTACTTCAGCGACGGTGGCTGATCGATAGCGAACCCCGCGGAAAGCCTCGGAGCGCGGGCGATTGGTCACCGCGGGGAAGTGCCGGCCCGGTGGAACGCTGGAGCCCTCCCCACAGAGTAGGGGCTGCCTGGAAACAAGATACCGGCGGGGCGGACGACCCGCCCCGTCTAGCGGTCAGGTGGCGAGCCGAAGGATCAGGAACCGCAATCTTGGTCGAGCACACGGGTGGAGCAGGCTTACGGGCAAAGCCGAGAGAGGAGCAGAAGCTCGGATGGTTGGCGACCGAAGTCGTAGCTCCCCTCCTTCTGGCGATCGCTCCCTCACGTCTGGTCGAGTGGTCCGACGACCGCGGGGGTCGGCGGCCTTCGGGCCCGACCAGTGAGGCTCGCTACAAGGAGCCGATCTATCGCCTACCGGGTTTCCATGCGATTCTCGAGGGTCTCGCGCTTCGGAAGCACGACGTCCTCCTCGAGGTGGGCTGTGGCGGTGGCGCGCTCCTGAAGCGGGTCCTCGCGACCGGGTGCAGTGTCGAGCAAGAGCACGCGCAGCCACTCCTCGCTGATCGAGTCGACCACGCCTCGATTCATCGCCTCCTCACGGAGGCGAGAGAGTGACCACTGGGTGTAGGGGAGCCCCAGGTCTTTCGGTCGGGAGAGCGCGAGGACGACCGGTCCCTTCCGCTGCTCTTCCGTGAAGCGGGAGGGGCGCCCCGGCCCCCACTTCGGCTGGAGCATCTTGAACCCGTGCTCGTTGAACGCCTTGACCAGCGTTCGGACGTAGTCCTCGCTCATCCGGGCGATGACGGCGTCTTGGGTGGGGTAAACCCCTGAACGAAGGCGAGGATCACCTGCGCCCGCTTCACCTCGATGGCGCCGGGGTGGTGGCGCACGATCCGTCGAAGCTTGATCCCTTCCTCGTCATTGATCTCCCGGACCCGGATGACCATGCCTCCGGGTAGAGCGGAACCTAGCCTAGACTTTTCGGTCCGGTTTCCCGAACAGCTTTCCTAGCCGGTCCACCAGCCACATTTTAGCTGGCGGGATTCCCTGGCCGCAATCGGTCAGAGGTGGAGAGAGTGGCGATTGACCACGTGAACGCTTTCGCCTTGACCGTCCGTGACGTCCAACGTTGCGCCGAGTTCTATCGCGACAAGGTGGGACTGAAGCTGGTGGAGCTTTCGGACGACTTCGCCTACTTGAAGTTCGGCGACAAAGGGGGGCCTGGGCTTGCGCTCGCCTCCGCCAGGGGCCTATCTCAGGAGATTCCCAAAGAGCGGTTCCGGCCCGAGGAGAACCTCCTCCAACGGAACTACTTCGCGGTCTTTCTGGACGACGCGGACCGGGCGTACCTCGAACTTAGGGAGAAGGGGGTCCGGTTCCTGCAGCCGCCCGCCACTCGGCCAAATGGACAGCGGTTTGCGTTCTTTGAGGACCCAGAAGGGAACCTTTGGGAGATTTCGCACTTTCCGAGATCATAGTGGGAAGCCCCTCCACCGACCCCCCTAACGAACGTCCCTCGGCCGAGCGGGTGCCTGCAGCGGAGTAAGCAGAGGGTGCCTCTCCGACGAAGGTCGTCCCAACGGAGCGCCGGGTGGCCTCACCTCGCGCCCGATTCGGACCTACCGGGGCCCGTATCGGGACCTGTCGCACCGCGCCAGGCTCGACGAACTGGCTCGGAGCCCCTCCGGGGGGGTCCTCGCGAACGAGGGCGCCGGGTGGCTCATGCAGCGGTTTCCCGCGCAGCCTGATGAGCTCCTGGCCGGGATCGCCATATTCGGGGCCGTTCCGACGCAGCCCCGGGATAGGCACCGAAGATCTTTGCGGAGTAAATCCATATAGTCGAACCCTCTCGGACCCTCGTGGGATCCCGGGTCTGCCCTCACTGCGAGCAACCGGTCCTGCCGGGACAGCTCCACTGCTCGAATTGTGGGGCTCTCCTTCCTGCCTCTCTCCCTCCTTCCACCCCGGGTTACGGCAACGTTCCAGCTTCAACGGCCTTTCCCGCGGCTCCGCCGGCGGCCGGTCCTTCTTCCCCCCTCGATGCCCAACGGACTGGATTGCGCTGGATCGAGCTGGCCGCGATCCTGGCCCTCGTGGGCCTCATCCTCTCCTCCGTCCCTATCTACGATGAGGGGAGCCTCAGCGGCCTGGTAAGCGTCCGCGCGGGAGGGATGAACCTCTCCATCCCCACGGGCCTGTTAGACCTGCTGTTGGTCCTGGGACTGGCCGGCATCGCCTTCGACGTGGTGATGTTCTACCTGTATTACCGCGGCTATTCGGCGCTCAAAGGGCTCGGGACCGAGTTCCGCACGCCGAGCAACCTGTCCCTTTTGGCCGTCGTCGGGGGTGTCCTCATCGGGATCGGCTTCCCGCTCCTCCTCCTGGCGCTGGTCCAGCTGGCGTCCTGCATCACGCCGGGACTACCGGTCCCTTCCAGTTGCGTCTCCCCGGTCGGGGCGCTCCTTCTCGGGGGACTCGCCCT
Source organism: Thermoplasmata archaeon (assembly GCA_021790425.1). Lineage (GTDB taxonomy): Archaea > Thermoplasmatota > Thermoplasmata > Lutacidiplasmatales > UBA184 > JAJYEA01. Next base: position 2,623 of record JAJYEA010000112.1, read on the forward strand.
GCTGGCGGTAGGGGCCATCCTGCTCTTGGTGGGGATCATCGGGGTGATGATCGGGTTGTGGCGGCTGGGCACGCGTTACTCGTCCTCCCTGCTCAAGGCAGCGGCCATCATGCTGATCTTCCCCTTCCTCAATATCATCGCGTCCATCCTGATCCTCGTGGAGACCCACCGGCTGTTGGGACGGCTCCGCGGCCCGGTCGATCCGCTGACGATAGGAGCCCTCTAGGCTCCCGGATCGTGGGCCGGGTCAACCCCTTCCTGTGGCCCTTTCCACGGCCCGAAGAGGCGAACGTCAGGCGTTCGGTTTGATGCCGGGTCTTCCCGGCTGTCGCTCCATGCCCCGGCGCTCCTGGGCCCGCCCCCGAGGACACCCAAGCGGGCGGCTCGCCGCGACGGCCCACGCCCCCTTCTTCAAAGTGCGCTCCGCCGCTCCATTGCGCGGAGCGGCCGTGGCCTCGAAAGTGCGCCATCTCGCGGCTGAGGCCGCGAGCGGGAACTAGCCCGGGGCGGCTACACCCCACCACGCCTCCTGCATTTCAGGCGTCAGTCTAATCTCTCTCATGTTCCTTCCGTCCGCCTTCTGGACCGGCTCACGCGATCCACTTTGTGGTAATTTGCCGGCTACGCATTCAACCCGGTCGCGGGACAGCCGCGTTTATGGGCATCGATGTCTACGTGCACCCGATCACCTTGTCCAGGGGGGTGGTCAGGGTGGAGTGTGCGGGCAGAACCCGCCAAACTCCTCTTCGGGGACGAACCCAGGACAACGGGTCAACGGCAGTCGGACGAATGACGGGGTCCGAGTCCCATAGTTCCGTCGTCCGCCACCCCATCGCTCCACCCTTCATTCCTCGGGAAGGGCGGGTCTTCTGTCTGGGTGACTAGAACACGTCTCTGGCTCCGCAGAGGAACCGCCTAGAATCGGCCCCGATGGCGTGGCAAACCGCATCAGGCCGGGTGTTGGCCATCAACGAGGCAGCCATTAGGACCCCGTAACTCCCGCGGGATTCTCGATACCCGCGCGCCCGCAGGTGCCGTCGCCAGGTTCGGAACGGGCGCGCGCCGAACATTAACCATCTGCCGCGGGCAGTGAACTCGCATCCTCGGATCAACGGGCCGACAGCATCCAACTGCTGGGTTACAGCCTCCCCGCAGTACCGGACCTCCCCGTGCTGTTCCAGTATGGCGTACCCCACCAGCCGACCGGACCGGAGGAGTACGTACCAGCCATCCTCTCTACGCTTGCCGAACTCCCTTGGTAGCCAATCGATCCCTTCCCTTGTGAACCCGTATGACCCAGCCACCGAAGTCTGATGGACCTGAAGAATGGGCCTTCGATCGACAGATCGGGCGGGTCTCCATTGCCACTGCCCGGAAGGCGCGGGCGCGTCGGTCGGGACGGCCCTCGCGGCCCGCGGGAACTCGAGCACGTCCCGATACCCGAGACTCTCGTAGAGGCCGTGGGCTCCCCCAGTCCGTCCGGTGTACAGGAGCATGAAGGGAGCCCCCGCGGCGCGTTCGCGTCGGTGTGCCTCCAGAATCAGGGCTCGGGCCAATCCCCGGCGACCCATGTCGGGGGCCGT
>JAJYEA010000113.1 GCA_021790425.1 Thermoplasmata archaeon
ACGTTCCTCAACGCGGTCGGTCCCGGGTGGGGCCTCGCCCTGGTGGGAGCGTCCCTGGCCTTGCTGGGAGCGCTCGCGCTGCTCTTCCAGAAGAGCTCCTCCACCGCCGCCTAGACCGCACCCCCGGGCTCGGCGGCCCACGCGGCTCGTGGAGGACCTGCGTCCGCCCCCGGGCCCGCGGACGCATCCCGTCCTCCCGCCGCGCGCTGCCCCGATCTCCCTTGAACCTCGTCTTGGTCCAGACGGTCCTGCCGATCCTAGTCGGTCCCCGTATCCGTCAGTCGAGAGGGGGAGCTTCGGCCACCGGTGCCGGTCCGGGATCTGCGTGCGAATCCTCGGACCCCCGGCGCTTCCGGCGTCGTGTGTAGAGGAAGATGAGGAGAACGGCGGCCACCACGGCTCCGACGAGCAGCATCGTGACGGTCTCCCAGGGGTGGGCCCCCAGCGGTCCCACCGAGCTGGTGCCATGGCCCGTCCCGGGCGGGGCGAGGACCCCCACTTCGACGGTCGCAGAAGCCGTCGAGGCGTTCCGGTCGGTCACGGTCACGCTGACATTGAAGTGACCCGCGCTCGTGGGAGTGCAGGGGAGCCACTGCGAGGATCCCCCGGTGCACCCGGGGGGGAGACCCCTCCAGGTGTAGGCGTAGGGCGGGACCCCACCGGCCGGCCCCGCCTGGAAGGTCAGGGGCGACCCGACGTAGACGGGATTCGGCAAAGCGGAGAGGGTGACCGAGAGGGGGACCGGCCCTGCGGGGTAGACCGTGACCGTCGTGGTCGCCGAGGCGGACCGTGAGGGGACCTCGGAATCGTTCACCCATGCGTGCACCAGGAACGTCCCCGCGTAGGCGAAGCTGTGCGTGGGGGAAAGTCCCGAGGCGGGGCCCGACCCGTCGTCGAACGACCAGGTCACGGCGTACGGGGACTGCCCACCGGTCGGAACGGCCTGGAATTGCACAACGGCGCCCACAGGTCCGGAAACGGGGGACGCGGTGGCCGTGAGGGCGAGCGAGCCGCCTCCCACCGTGACGTTGAGGGATGCTGTGGCCTGCTGGCCCAGCTGGTCGGTGACGACCAATCGCACGGGATAGGTCCCGGATCCGTTGAACACGTGCGTGGGATTCTCCGCCGCCGAGCCCAAGGACCCGTCGCCGTAGTCCCAGTAGAAGTGGTACGACGGGAGACCTCCGGTCGCGGTCCCGTTGAACACGACGGTGAGCGGGGAGGCGCCCGAGTTCGGAGACGCGGAGGCCCGGACCAGGAGCGGGGCCGAGACGGGGGTCACCGTCACGTTCACGGTCCGGACCACCGACGAGGTCCCCGAATCGACGACGGTGAGGACGACGGTGAACGTGCCGACGGACTGGAAGGTGTGGGTGATGTTCTCCCCGGTCCCCGTCGATCCGTCACCGAAGTTCCAGCCCCAAACGTACGGCGGGATGCCCCCGGAGACGAGCGACGTGAAGATGACGGTCAATGGGAGGCTACCGGTGGAGGGGTTCGCCCGGACCGTGGCCGTGAGGGGCGGAGGTCCCGAGAGCACGGACGTGTTGAGGAAGGCGTTCGCCGTTTGGCCGAAGGCGTCGGTCACCGTCAGCTGGACCGGGAAGGTGCCGGTGAAGTTGTAGGCGTGCACGGGGTCCTGGGCCAACGACCCGGACGACCCGTCCCCGAACGTCCAGTGAAAGACGTAGGGTGATGTTCCTCCCGAGGCGGCTCCGGTGAACTGGACCGTGAGTTGGGCGGCCCCGGAGGTGGGGGAAGCCGTGGCGGATGCACGGAGCGGGGTCTCCCCCACCACGGTGATCCACGCGGGGGGGAAGGAAGGGGCAGGGTTGATCGGGGCACCGCTCGACAGGTTGTAGCTGAGCTTTGAGTAGACGCCACCCGAGAACGGCCGACAGCCTCCCCACCAGCTCTGGTTCTGGCAGGCGTCGAGCGTGCCAGCTTGTCCGAGCTCCCAGTCAGGGAAGCTCGCGTTCGCTTCGAGGAGAAAGGAAACCTTCCAAGTGTCGTTCAGGTACATCACCGAGTCCGGCCAAGCCCAGCCGACGCCCGTGCCTAGTGGACCCAGGCCCTGGACCAGCGGGGTCGGAGAGCAGGGTTGTGGGAGCGGGGGGTTCGACACGGCCCGCGAGCAAGCGACCTGGTACTGCGGGTTCGAGGCGTTCACGGCCAGCCCGGCGGCGGGAAGGAACTCGAAAGTGTCATGGTCGGTTCCCCAGGCCGAGATGTTCGAGGTGATCCCCCCGGTCGGGAGGTTGAAGTGGGTGAGGGCCCACCCGAGGGAGGGGTTGCTCGACCAGACACGGGCGGGGTTGGCCTCCGCGCCGACGGCCTCGCAAGAAGCCCCGGCGACGCACGTCAGGTTCCCGTGGCCGGTGCCCGTTACTGCGGCGGAGCACGTCGAGTTCCCGAAAGGTCCCTCCCAGCTGCCTCCAGTCGCGCTCGCGAGATCGCAACCCGCCCGCAGGATCGAGTCCGCGTCCGCCTGGGCCACCGAACCGTGACGGTAGTCTCCCGAGCTGGCGTTCGACATGCCGTTCGCAAGATCCACGACATCGATGGCCATGTGGTTGGCCTGGGCGAAGGACGCCACCGAGTTCGTCGCGTTCACCCAGCCATAGCAACTCGGCTGCCCGGTGAAGTAGGAGGGCTCGCAGGGCGAGCTCAAGCCGTTCGCGAAGTTCTGGTAGGTCGCCGAGTAGTCCGTGAGGTAGCCGTACTCCCTCGGCACGGTCGATCCGATCCAAACGATCACGTGGTCGGCGGTGGGGTCCCATGCGAGCCCCGTGCCCCGTTGGGCGCCGTAGAGGGCGGTGATGGAGGAGCTCGAGAGGATGTTGTCAGAGAAGTCGGAGTCCGAGTAGATCCACCCCCCCGAGAGGACCGTGTTCTGGAAGCTGCCCTGGACCGCCGTCTGAAAGGACCCGGCGGGCGTGAACGTGGTCACGTCGGGATGGTACTCGCTCCCGTCGCCATCGTCATGATCCGCGCCCGCCGTCGAGAAGTAGTCGACCATGGCAAAGCACACGGCCCGCTGAGTGCTGGGAACGCAGGAGCTCTGCCCGGCGTTGTACTCGCTTGCGATATCGGTGGCGATGGTGCCGGCGTTCGCGACGAAGAAGGGGACCCCGTTCGACTCCTCGCAGGGACCCGAGCACCACCCGGTTCCCGCTTCCCCGGCCATCGGGTCGTAGACGCCGTCGAAGAGCGTCGTCTCCACGACGAAGACCACCTGGATGTACGAGGAGGTCGTGAGCTCGTGGCCCGTCCCGTTCACCCACAAGGTCACCTGGGCGTTCGAGGGCGCCCCCCCGGGGCAGTGCGCGGTGCCGGCGCGGCAGAGGGTCGGGGAACTGGAGGTGATCGCCGCGGTCAGGTGGGGGCAGGTGCCGTTGTACCCGGAGGAGCAGAGACCTGTCGGTAGCCTCACGCTCCCGATTCCCGGCACCGTCACCGTGCCTCCAGGAGGCACCTCCACCGTCGACCGCGCGGCGGCCGGGAGCGGGGCTCCCGAAGACGAATGCACGGCAGGAGGAAGCCCTCCTTGAGGAAGGGCGACGCTAGCCCGGGCGTCTACCGCGACGCTCAGAAGGCCGGCCAGGACGAGGACCGAGGCGATCGCCAGAGCGGCCTGGGGCCCTCGGGGGCGATCAAATATCGGGCGAGGTCGGTGGATCGCACGCGGAAGCGTTCTTCCGGGTACAGGAATCTCGCTCAATCCTATGGGTTTCCCGTCCAGAAAAGGTCGGTCCATGGCGTTTGACCTACCGTGATTCGCGCTCTTATACGTGCGGACGCCGCGCCGCGCGCGGCTCGCTCTCACTTCGAGCCCGAATCCGCAGAGTCGGTGTCGCCCCTCTCTGTGGCGGTCCTCGCGTCCCCGACACTCGGGCCCTTCGCGCCAGTTCCTGTCCCTTGGTGGCGCCCCGGGCCCTCTTTTCCAGAGACGACGGGGCCGGGCCCTTGGTCGGTCTCCGCATACTTGGCCCACGACGGCCACCGGCGCTCCAGGACCGCGTCCAGGCTCCAGCGGCTCGGTCCGTAGGCGGCGTTGATGACGAGGAGCATGAGGAACGTCATGGCGTAGATGATCCCCGTCCCGATGTCGGTGGAGGAGGGCCCGTACGGGCCGCCAAAGCCCTCCGGCACGGCCCAGATGAAGAGGC
>JAJYEA010000114.1 GCA_021790425.1 Thermoplasmata archaeon
ATGCCCGAGGGTGCCGCGGGCCTCCCGCCCATCCTCCTCGTCACGTCGGGAACGTGCGACCCCCTGGGGAAGGACGTCCCTCTCTCCTCCGACGCCCGCCTCCTCCGTGCGAAGGTCCCTCCCCTCTCCCGTGACGAACTCGCCGAGGCCGTCCTCCAGCGCGCCTCCCTCGCCTTCGCCTGTCCCCCCGGGCCCGGCTTCGTGGACGCGGTCGCGACTCTCCTTCACGCGGGCGGGTGGGGCCCGGGCGCGCTCGCGCCCATCCTCTCCGAGGCCGGGCGCCGCGCGGAGGCGCGCGGGGCGGTCCGGGTGGAGCGCGAGGATATCGGCCTCATCCTCGACGGCCATGGCCGTCTTGGTCGAGGCCTCCCTCGGACGCCCTGTTCTTCGGGTGGTATGGGGGGATCGGGCGTCCTCGGCGTGGCCCTCCCCGCCGGCCTCTCCCGCCCCTCCCCCGGAGGCGCAGGCCCCGCCCGCGCCTTCGACGCACTCCTGGTGGGGGCCCTGCGGGACGCCCGCGGGGCGACCGGCGTGGGGGCCCTTCGGGAGGCCCTCGCGGCCCGGTGCGCCGAGGAGGGGCTCGCGGCCCCGACCGCGGCGCGGCTCTGGCGGCACTTGGTGGGGCTCGAGCGGAAGGGGGTCGTCCGCCGGGAGGTCCGACTCGGCGGGCCCGGGGGGAGCTGCACCCGCGTCCGTCTGGTCTGACGAACCCTCTTCCTGAGGTCTGTCCGACCATGCTGGAGTTTCGAGCACCCGGGGCGGTTCACCCTTCATATATCCCCGAGGCATTCACGATTGTTGAAGGTTGGAAGAGAACCATGGAACTCGAGAGTGAACCCCTTGGATACCTGCTCCGCAGCGAGCCTGCTTTCGCCATTCTTGAGGCTCTTCAGGACGGGCGACCACAGCCCCCACTATCCGTAAGGCGGTCGCTGGACCTTCACCCTCAGACCTTCAAGGAGGCCGTGGACCATCTGAACGACTTCGCCTTGCTCTCCCTGATGGTGCCTCCGGGCTCGAGGCCCCGGCGGACGGCACACGGAGTCGCGATCCCCCTCGTCCTTCGGATCACGGGCGAGGGCCAGGAGGTCCTCGAGCTCGCTGAAGGCGTTCGGAAGTTCATCCAGGAGCAGGCGCACCGGCGCGGGCGCCACTTGCCGGCAGCCACGCTCGAGCGGTGGCTGCCGGCATGATCTCGCCTCCCGTCCTCCTGGTCATCGGGCCCTCTTGGTGGGCGAAGGGTTTCGACCCCCACTTGCCGAAGGAGATCCAGGAGGGGCTCCCCAAGTGGTGGACCCGACGGGGGAATCCTCTCCCCGCCCCGGTCGACGTCCGCGCCTACCTCGCCGACGTGCTCCGTCAGGAGCACCACCCCGCGACGCTGATGGAGGCCGAAGGTTCCCGGCGGACCGAGGAGATGGACACGAAGTTCTTCGTCGAGCTCATCGAGAAGCTCCCCGCGGGGGGGTTCTTCGCCTTCTGGCCGAAGGGGGCCAGTCCTGCCGGCCTCCTATGGGAGTTCCCTCTCATCGTGGAGCGCTCGGGGAAACCGCCCGTCACCTCTGAGACGGTCCATCTCTTCCCGCAGGAGGGTGTCGGCGACTGGAACAAGGACACGGGGTTCTTCGAGTTCCACGACAAGGCTTACCGCACCACGTACCACAAGGACCTCACCCGCGCCGGTTTCCAGATCTGGAAGTGGAGCGAGTACATCGGACTCGTCGAGAAGGTCCGGCGCGTCGCGCGCTCACATCCGCCGAAGGTGAAGTAGGCCATCGCCGGCGCCCCCTCGTTCGTCCCACCGTCCCCGAGGGACGAACGATGCGTACCCGCACACGACAACCCCGCGCCAACCGCCCTGCGACGACAGACCGAAGACCCGGGGATGACTCGTGGGTCGACGTGGTGGCCGACGAGATCCAGGCGCTTCTCCGCGAGCACGGGCTCGAGCTCGAGCTCTTGGTCATGTTCGATCCGATCTGTGAGCAGCTCCATGCCGTCGCGGGTATGAGGGGGCACCTCGGGCCCACTTCGCTGGTCGCGATGCGATCTCCGGTTCATCGGATTCCCCGGCTCCGCGAGGGAATCCGATGTCTCACCCCGACACGAACCCACCTGCGCGACGACGAGCGACGAACGGACCGGACGACGACGGCTGGGTGGACCGGGTGGCCGACCGGGTCACCGCCCTCCTCCGCGAGGAGGGCCTGGAGCTCGAGCTTGTGGTGTTCTACCAGCCCGAAGCCGAGATGCTGCATGCCGTGGGCTACGGCGGGTCCGCCCAGAGGTACTTCCACGCGCTCGAGCGCTCGGGTGAACCTTCGGGTCGAGGTTCACCCTCGGCTCCGAATGACACCACGCAACCGATATGAGAGGAGAGACGATGAGATGGACGAGGAGAGCGATGCCTGTCAAGCCCCGCCGCCCAGCCTCCCCCCTGCCGCCCAGCGCAGAGTTGGCTCGCCACCCGGGAGAATGGGTGGCCATCGTGAACCGGAAGATCGTGGCCTCTGGCAAGGACATGCGAAAGGCTCTCGCGGAGGGCCGCGAGGCAGCCAAGGGCCGCGAGCCGAGCATGTTCCGTGTCCTCAAGCACGGAACACTGATGCTGTAGGGGGCGTGAGCCTGTCCTCCTCCCAACGCCGCAAGGGTGTCCAGACTTTCGTCCTCCCATACGTGCCCATCGCCTTCGAAGAGCGGAAGGAGCTCGCGCCGGCTGTCGAGGCCCGTCTCTCCTGGGGCTCGCGCCACTGGCAGGGGTGGATGCTCTTGGACACCGGGGCTACCTTCTCGGTCCTTCCGTCGAGCGTGGCCGAGGAACTCGGGCTGAAGCTGAGTTCCAGGCCCCTGAAGCGCACAGTCGTCGGAGGTTCGGTACCTGCGCGAGAGTCCGAGGTCCGGTTCCAGCTGGCAACGAAGGACCGACTCGGACGGCCCGGGCAGTCGTTGCCGATGGTGCCCATTCAGGTCACGGAGCGGGGACAGGACACCCCGGTCCCGCTCTTGGGTCGGCATCCGTTCCTGGACTGGTACGAGGTGACGGTCCGTCAGCCACGAAAGGAGTTCGTCCTCCGGGAGATCTGACCCCCGGGCCCCCGCTCCCACTCTTTCCCGCCTTGCGAGGAAAGAGATGGGAGCGAGCAGCTACCACCCGGACCGGGCCAACCGCCGAGAGACGACCGAGGAGGCCTCCCCATGAGGCTGCGCACCGTGACAGGGACCCGGTTCCCCGCCAAGTGTGCCGACGGCTGCGGGACCGAGATCCCCGCGGACCCCCGCGTCAATGTGGTCGTGGACTTCGAGTCCCGTCCGCGCAAGACCTGGATCCCCGAGCACAGCCCGGACTCGTCCACGTGGCCCCCCCGAGGGCCCCGGTCCGAGTCCTTGCCTCGAGAGCCGTTTCCTTCGGGTTCTGAGCGAGGATCGGGCTCTCTCGGCCCGGACGCCGGGACTTGGAAGCGGAACGGGTCGACGGTGCCGGCCGCATCCTCTCGGGGCTCCGCCCCTCAGGACGCGTCCTCCTTCGGACGGCCCGTCTGCCCCCCGTCCTCGGCCCAGCCCGCGCCGACGAAGGGAGGGAACGGGCACGCGACGGGGTTCCAGCCCGCCAGCGCGCTGCCGGCCCCCCCGCCGAAGGCCCCGGAGCCCCCGGCTCAGCCCTACGGGCCCGCGCCGACCCCCCTGGCCCTTCTGGGGTCGGCAGGGGCTTCTGAGCCCTCTCCGAACCCGAACTCCGGCGCGACGTGGGCCACATCGAGCCTCACGTTCAACGCGGGAGCCTACGAGAGCGCGAAGTCGGGGTTCGCGGATTTCGCGAAGCCCGGGGAGACGCCCGAGGCCCTACGCCAACGCGTGAACGCGGTGGTCCTCTCCGACATCGAGATCCAGGTGAAGGCCATGCGCGAACTCCACGAGCGGCTCGGCGACGTGCCGCTCAGAACCTCTTCCCCCGCCCCCCGGGCGGGGCCCCCTCGGGGGCCTCCGCCCCCTCCCCTTCCTCTCCTCCCCCCGCCGCGGCCACGCCTCCAACGGAATCATCGGCAAGCCAGAGCGGGGGGAGGGGCGCGCCGCCCTGCCTCCGTGCGCAAGAGGGCGGCGTGGGAGGGGGCGTGTCGACCGCAT